>CAMOTB010000015.1 GCA_946625485.1 uncultured Bacteroidales bacterium
CTTTTTGTCACCATAGAAGTGCCAAATAGTCCATTTTGTGGACAGATTGTCCAGGCGTGTCGAGCACAACTCCTTAATGCTCCTGCGCCGGAGGCAGTATTTCCTTCCCCCAAGGCCCCGGTTCAGGCCCCATGATGAAAACCAGTTCTCCGCCCCTGGCAATGTCGCGGTGACGCAAAGCGCTATAGGGATAATCCTTCCCATTGAGCCGGACCGCCCGGACGAAGCGGTTGCGTTCAGACTGGCCGCGCGTCCGGATCCGGAAGTCCCCGCCATCCAGATGAAGCGTTACCCCGGGAAGCAACGGGGCGTGAAGGATGTACAAGTCTTGTCCGGCGACCGGGTATAACCCCATCAGGTGAAAATCCAACCAGCAAGAGGTCGCTCCGGAGTCATCATTGCCAGGGAGACCCTCGGCACGGTCACTGAAATGCCCCAGAATGGTTTCCCGAACGACTTCTCCCGTCAGATCCGGCCGGCCGAGCCAATGATACAGGCAGGGGGCGAAAAAAGAGGGTTCGTTTGACACCTCGAAATAAGGATGCTGGAAAAAAGTGTCCAACCGGCGACGGAATGCTTCCGGTCCGCCGCAAGCTTCAATCAGGCCCGGGACGTCATGAGGTATGCATAACGAGTAAATCCAGCTGTTCCCCTCATAGAAAAAACAATCCCAATTGGAAGAATAGGTCCAGCCTTCATAGGTCACTGGAGTGAAGGGAAACTCCGTATAGGGCGGAGTCAGCCCGGGCACCCGGTCGGGCCAACTCCCATCCCGGTTCCGGGGCATGATAAAGCCCCGGCTTCCTTCATACTCATAGTCGCTCCGCCACATATTCTTCCAGTTGCCGGATTGACGGAGAAAACGCTCTGCCAAGTCATCTCTTCCCAATCCCTTGGCTAACTGGTAGATGGCATAATCACAACGGCTGTACTCCACAATCCGGGAACCTGCCCGGGGCACCCCGTAGGGCAAAAAACCGAGCGTATTATATTCCATCAGGCCGCCCCGGCCTTCCGACTCTTGATTGCCGCCCGGCGGAACGTCGGCATCCTGGAGGACCGCTTCCAGGGCCAAGTCCCAGTCAATGCCGGACAGACCTTTCAGCCACGCGTCTGCGATAACGATATCAGCATTGGACCCGCCCTGGGTCCGCCCGTTCCAATGCCCGCTCCTGCCGTCGGGGAGGTACTTGTCATGCCGATAAATGCTGAGCAGGGATCGTACGAATTCGGATCCCCGCTCCGGCAGCAAGAGCATCATCATGGGGGTGGTCGTCCGAAACGTGTCCCATAAGGCGTAGAAGTCTTCGTAATAGGGCTCTCCGTCGTTCCAAACGGGGTTTTCTCCCGTTTTGTCTACCGGCAACAGGAACGCATGGTATAATCCCGTATAGAACATGCGTTTGAGGCTGTCGGGGGTTGAGGCATCCAATTCCGCCCGGCTGAGAATCGCCCGCCAGCTATCCTCTAGCTCCTCGCGGGTTGTATCAAACGACCAGTGCGGGATTTCCGCCAGGGCGTTCTTCCGGGCTTTCAGGCAACCCAGCCATGAGAGGCCGACCTTGACCTGTACGGTTTGCACTTCCGGGGAAAACTGCAGCAAGGCTCCGGTCTGCTCGCCCGAATCTTCCTGCCAGAGGTCCTCGGAGATAGTGTCTCCTTTCCAGGTACGTGCCAGCGTAAACGGATGGTCTGCTGTCACGTGGAAATAGACGGTGTAGGCGCGTCCGTCATTCCATCCGCCCCGGATCCGGGTATATCCGGATACTTCCCGGTCGGAAAGGACCTGGATTTCGGAGCCGACGAACTCTTGTCTCTCGTTGACGGCCCAATCTTCATCCAGCGACAGGAAGAAACCTGCGTCAACCGCCAACCCGTGAACGCCATTTTCAGGATAGGTAAAACGATAGAGCGACGTTCGCCGGGAAACGGTCAGTTCCGTTGTTATCCCACTTTCTTCATAGGTACAGGCATAGCGGCCTAACTCAATGTTTTCAGACCTGCGGTGCTGAACATGCTTCCGTTCCTCCATCGAATCGGAGAAGGGCTGCAGGAGCACATTGCCGTATTTCGGTCCTCCTCCGGTACCGCTCAAGTGGATTTGTGCAAATCCATCCACCGGTTCTGGAAGCGGCATCCATCCGCTGGCATGCCGGTTGGAACAATCCGGCGAAGGCTTCGCCATGCCAAAAGGCAACGAGGGTCCGATGACCACATTTCCCCAACCCTCGCTTCCGATTGTCAGGTCCACGTAACGGAGCACATCTTCCCCCTTTTCCCTGTCTGAGGAGATGCTCTCTGTCAAGCGCCCGTCTGCCCATGCTGCCGGTCCCCAAGGGCCCAGCAGCAAAGACAGCACGAGTACAACCCGAACAGATCGATCCGGCCTCATCAGTCGACTGGAGAAATAGTATACGGGGAATCTGCGGCAACGACAATACTTTTGTCTGCATTGCAGAACCAGACCTCGAGGGCAGTAATCCGGGTCCCTTTGGGAAGGCCGAAGAAGTCCCCGGGATAAATGTAGCGGGCATACAAGCTGGTCCCCTGCTTTTCCATCAGGCTCTTGGCCGTGGGGGTTTCATTCACGACCTGCCGGCCATCGGCGAGCGTGGCCCGGGCGCAAAGATACACCTTATCCACATCATCCAAGGCGCTTTTCTCGCCGCCGGCATCCGAAGCATACTGGACACAGAAAATGTCGCCCAAATGGATTTTGGAAGGAATTGTCGAGACCGCGGGCGCATTGACGAAATCATGGGTTGATGCGCCCCCCGTCATCTTGACGCGCACGGTCATTTCAGCAACGCCGGTGCGAAGCGTGGAGCCGTCATCCTCCGTATTATACCACCACGGATCCGGGCCGCTCTGATAAGCCATCAGTCCGATACAGAGATTGAACACATAATTATCCTCCACGGCATCGGTCGGATAGGTCACATGGACCGTGAAGTCCGCCGACCCGCCGGCAGGCACCCGGTATTCCGTATTTCCTGTGGAAAAGAAATGCCATTGCATGTCGCCGTATTTGTTGTCCTGGAAGCCGATATTCTTCAAGTACCAGCTTCCGATATTGTCGCTGCCCCATTTGTCCGGATTGGGAACGGTGTTCGGATCAACCGGAGAAAACGGAATGGCTGCTGCGCCGAGGTCCTGGCTGGAACCCACGATGACGGCTTTTTCTTCAAAGTCCGTCCAGGCGGCCGGAACCAAGATGGCACACAGGGCATTTTCTTCCGAAGCCCAGTTTTCGCACTGATGCAGGGTCCAGTTCGCTTCTAGTTCCAACGTGCCTTTAGCCGTCGTTTGGAGCAGGGTAACCTTATTCCCCTGGATGGCGATACAAGCTGCTACGGCCATGCCTATAGCCGTCAGTGCCAGAAACGGTATAATTGTTTTCGATTTCATTTCCTGTCATTTTATCGGTTTTCCCGGGTTGTTTCCAGGGTCTTGAAATAATATGTATAACTGATTTGATCATAGTCCAGATGGAACGGAACTACGAATTCCCCTCTCAGGAACTGGGCGATGACTTCTCCGGATGCCAGCTTCAAGGTTGGCGGAACAGATTTCGCATCATACCGGGCGGCCACTTTTCCTGTGGGCAGCGAGAAGGGATACACATCGAACGGCATCTGGTCATTTGTAAACTCCACGGCGCAAATAGTCCCGTCCTCGACATAGAGCTTCATCTTGTATGTCGCAAAAAAGTCCAGCTTATCAACGATATCGATACCGGCAGGATGACCCGGATCAACCTCGAGGACACTGCGCAGGCCGTATGTGAAATCATAATCGGAATCAAAACCTTTTGCCTCGTTTTCGTTGGGATAAAACTCAACGCAGGCTGCCGCGAACAGCAGGCCGGCCAGGCAGGATAAGATGAGAGATATTCTTTTCATAATGGCTTTCATTGTAGTTCCTTAGCGTTTGAGATTGGGATTGAGGCGCACTTCCGAACTCGGATAGGGGAGCAAAAAGTCTTTTTCCGCAAAGGCGCGGGAATGAGTCGGCGCTGTATATCCGACAAGGTTCGTAACCTTTCCTGAGGGGAAGTCAAAGGCTTTGCGGGTGCGAAGCATGTCAAACCACAGATGCCCTTCGTAGCATTCTTCCCAGAACCTTTCCTTGAAGACGTCCTCAAAAGAGAGAGAAGCGGGCTTCGCGGCGCCGGGCAACGCGCGGGAATGCACCTGCCAATACGCCTCAATTGCCATTGCATCGCTGGTAGATCCGCCCGCACAGGCAGCTTCCGCCAAGGTGAGCAGAACATCCGTATAGCGGATCAGCGGGAAATTTGCGTCCGACTTTCCGCTGGAGACCGCATTTTTGTCCCAATACTTGAATACGCAAGGGCGGTCAAAGACTACTTCGCCCGATCCGTCCACGGCCGGGTAGTGGGTAAAATGATACCCCTGTTCCGCGACGCGAAGGTCACTTTCCGGATACGAAGCATAGAAGGCGGCCGACGGCACGTTGCCTCCGCCTTGGGTACAACTGGCTGAAATGAGCGGCTCCGCCGGGTTATAATAGCAGAAACTGTGATGAATCCCCGACTCATTCACATTGTAGCAGTGCTGGTTGGTGAGGATATACTCTCCGCCATCCACGGTTTTGAAATGGTCTCGGGCGCTCTCATAGGTTTCATACAGATAATAGGCGCCGCCGTTGAACACTTCCAGCGCCTTAGCATAGGCTTTCGAATAGTAGCTCTGGTCATTGACCGGGTAACCTGCCATTGTCAGGTACACCGAGGCCAGCAAACTCTTGATCGCTCCCTTCCGAATCCGTCCGGCCCTGTCCGTCCAGTTGCCGGCTTCTGACAAATGCTCGGCCGTTTCCAAGTCGGAAACAATGGTCTCAAAAACCGTCTTTTCGTCCGTCAGCGGCATTTTTGCGTTTTCCAGCGAGGTGGTCGGCGTCGTCTTGAGCGGAATCGGGCCAAAGCATCTGACCAAAGTATAATAATACCATGCCCGGAAGAAGTATCCTTCCGCGAGGTAGAGGTCGCGTTTCTGAGCCGAGATTTCAGCCGTCGCATTCTCCACGCCCTGAATAAAACTGTTGCAGTTCTCGATGTAAACATACATCTTGTCCCAAATTTGCTCGCAGAAATAATTGTCTTCCGCGACATTGAGATAATAGCCCTGGTTCACTTCGTTGGAGTTCAAGTATGTCCGTTCCGCATAACCGGCCAGCGCCTCGATCAAGAAAAGCGGCTGCGTATTGGCGACAATGCCTCGCTCTTCCATCAGGCCGAGCCCGCCGTATAAGCCGTTCGCGGCGGATTCTAATTGCTGTTCGCTGGTATAATAGTTATCTGAAGCCAGGAAGGTTTTGGGCTCTTCCTGCAGGAACTTCGTGCAGGAAAGGCTCATCATCCCCGTCATGATGGCGACAAATAAGATCAATGCTTTCTTTCTCATGGTTTCATTCAAATTAGAACGTGATTTTCAGATTCCCCGTAATGACGAGAGGCTTCGGATAATTGTTTGGGGATGTCCATCCGAAGAATCCGTCGTTTATGTTGAGGCCCGCGACTTCTGGATCAATGCTCGGAACGGTGGTCCACACATAAACATTTTCAGCATTCGCACCGAAAGAAAGACCTTTGATGAACCGGCTGTTCTTCAACAAGCCCCGCTTGAAGTCATAGGACAACCCGATGTTTCGGATCCGAAGGAAATCCCCCTTGTGCATCCGGTAATCATCCGACAAGATGCCATAGAAATCTCCCGTTCCGGTAGCCACCGGAGAAACGGTCGCCTGGTTGTCCGGACGCCAGGCGGCCAAAACCAACTTGGACGCCTGATTCGAAATGCCGTACTCATAATCGTCGTTAGCGGCGACCCAGAATCCGGTCTTTGCCCCCAAATCAACCAGAAGACTGAAGCCTTTCCAATAGAAGGTGTTCACCAAGGAGAACTCGTAGCGGGGAACGGCACGGCCGATGTCGATCATGTCTTCTTCCGTATACTTGCCATCCCCGTTGATATCTGCATATTTAGGGTTGCCGGGCTTATACCCGTATTTGATGGCCTCCTCAACCTCATCCAATTGCCATACACCCAGCCTTTGATAGGCTTTCCAAACACCCCACTCCTTGCCCTCTATGGAGAATTGCCCGGATCCCGGATTGATTATCTCGCCGTTCAAATCCACGCAGAAGGTCCGGTTGTCTGAAAAGATGAAATCGGTATCCCACAAGAAGTCACCGTGGTTGATGTTGTGGGAATGGATGGTCAGTTCAAAACCCCGGTTACTGAGTTTTCCCAGGTTGGTCGCCGAAGTGGCATATCCTGTCGTGATCGGAACCTGCATGTTGAAAAGCAGCCCTGTCGTATTTCTGATATAGGCATCCGTAATAATTTGAATCCGGTCCTCGAACAAGCTGATATCCATGCCCGCATCGAGCTGGGTGGATGTTTCCCACCGTAAATCCTGGTTGCCCAAATTGGCCAGCGTGACATTAGAAACTTGCTGGTTCCCCAGGATCGTCTTCCCGGTCTGGTACTGCGAGAACGTCTTGTAACTCGCCAGGGAGGAATTACCGACCTGACCAAAACTGAGCCTGAGTTTCATATGGTTGACCGTCTGGCGTGCCGGTTCGAACCAAGGTTCTTCGGAAATCACCCAAGCCGCCGATGCGGACGGGAAGAAGCCCCATTTGCTGTTGTTCCCCAGGTTGGAGGCGCCGTCAGCACGGAAGGTCAGGCCCAGGAGATACTTGCCGTCCCAATTGTGATTGGTTCGGAAATAGAAAGAGGCCATTGTCCTTTTGTCATAATTGGACGACGGTTGGGTATAGACCGTTCCGACCCCCAGGTTGTAATGCTGGAACGAAGGGTCGAAATAATTGCTAGAGCCCGAGAACGAAGTATTATATTCGTAATAATACGCCGAGAAGCCGCCCACGAAGGTGGATTTGAGACGTCCGTCAAAAAAACGGTTCTCATAGGTGAGGTAGTCTTCGTTGGACATCCGGCGGATGGAACTCTTGGTTATACTGGCTTCACCGCCGTTCGTTTCGGTAACTCCGATGATTCCAGCTTCAGCAGAGTAATCGCTTTCCGTGTTGGTTATCTGGTAGTCGCCCTGGACAGTCAAAGTCAAGTTCGGCGTAAAGTGGATGCCGGCCTGCGCATTGAATACGGCGTAATCCTGATACGAGTTCCGTTTTATCTTTTCAATGATATTCTGGATGGCATCCATGTTTCCGCCCAGCAAATGGTCGCCAGCTTTTCCATATGTGCCATCCTCATAGACAACCGGAACGATGACCGGGATTTCCAGGAGGTAACGCATTACCGAATAGCCCAAGCCTGACTCGTTCTCGCCGTCGACACTATTGATTGCCTGCCGGCTCACGGAGGCTTGGAACCGAACATCCAACCAGTCGTTGATCCATGTGGCGGCATTGATTTTTCCCGAAAGTCGTTTCGACCCGGAATACTTGATGATGCCGTCCATGTCTTTGTATCCCAAGGCAGCATACAAGGATGATTTTTCATCTGCTTTAGAGAAGGATACGTTGTAATCCTGGATCATGGTCGGACGGTAAAACTCTTTCGACCAGTTTGTCTGATATTTGGGCGTGGGTATCAGGAGCCCGTCGTCGTCGCGCAGATAGTTGCCGGAAGCATCGGTGGCATATGTGAAAAGTTTCTCGTACGGCTCCGTGAAATAGCTCATTGTGTTTCCGCTATACGCGAAAGCATCGCGCAGATACTGAAGATATTCCTCCGACGTCAGTCGAGCCGGGAAACGTGTGACCCAACCCATGCCAAACGTGTTGTCGAAGGTAATTGTTCCTTGCCCTTTCTGGCCTTGTTTGGTGGTAATGATGACCACGCCGTTGGCGCCCTTCGCTCCATACATTGCGGTTGCTGCGGCATCCTTCAGGACGTCAATCCGTTCGATGTCAGCATTGTTGATCATAGTGGGATCCACGTCCACGACACCATCCATTACAAACAACGGGTCGGAAGATGCGTTGATGGAACCCTTTCCCCGAACCCGCACGAAAGCATTTCCGCCCGGCCGGCCAGAAGTGGACGAAATCGACACGCCGGCCAGTTTACCGGCCATTCCCTGCAGGGCGTTGAACGAAGTCGCCCGTTCATTCAGCGCAGCATTGGAAACCGAGGCAACGGAAGACGACAGTTCCTTACGGATCATCGTTCCATAGCCGACGACAACCGTCTCCGCCAGCATTTCACGGTCGTCCTGCATTTGGACCTCGAAATACGACTGGCCGTTCACGGCAACAACAACATCCCTCATTCCCAACAAAGAGAAAGAAAGGCTTTTTGCTGAAGGTGAAACCGCTAAGGTAAAGCGGCCTTCTGCATCCGTCACAGTGCTTGAAGAGGTTCCCGTTTCAGAAACAAATACCCCGGCCAGAGGCTGGTTGTCCGTATCGCGCACAACTCCGGACAGGGAAATGCGAGATTGGGCCTGCAGAACAGCCGGAATCAGCAAGGCCACGAATAGCAGCATTCCTGACGACAGGATCCTACGGAATAGTTCTTTTTTGTAATGCATATTATAAACTATTGTTTTTTGCAAAAATAGCCACCTCACCAATACCTCGGGTACTCCAAATTCTTCATTTTAATGCCGCTTTTCCGCCGGGGAGAAAAGGCGTGAAAGAGTTGGGGCAAGATTCCGTAATAAATGCTTACTTTTACAAAAAAACAGGAAAATGCTTCGAACGATCCGGCTCTTACTTTGCACACTCACCTTATTGATGACGGTCTCTTTGTCCGGCGCGGTGCGGCAGCCTCGCACCATCACGCACTGGGACGGCCTGCCGAGCAACAGTGTTTTGTGTATAATCCAGGACCAGAAGGGCCAAATCTGGGTCGGGACCTGGAACGGCCTGGTTCGATATGATGGAAATACTTTTACCTATTATTCAACAGAATCCGTCCCTCAAAGACATTTGTTGAGCAATGTGGTGTCTGGCTTGTTCGAGCAGCCTTCCGGCATCATTTGGGTGATACAACCCAACGGTCTCAGCCGGATAGACCAATCTCAGGGTTCCGCGGAGGAGTTCCTCCTTTCTCCCGTTACCAGCGAATACTCTTTTGCTTCAGCCGACGATAATACCCTGTTCTGCCTTCAGAAAAAGAATGGACTTTTCCTTTTTGACGAGTCTGCTCACCGTTTCCAAGCCCTCAATGTCCCGGATTTAGATACGCATTCCGTCCAGGACATTTACTGCATAGGGGAAAGGACCCTTCTGTTTCGGAGCTCAGACGGGCGGATGACCCAATCCACCTTTCAAGTCGTGGGAGAAGAGTTTTCCTTCTCCGGCGCCGTTCCCTTCGAAGAGCAACTCGTGTGTACCTATTCGTTTTTCCGCGACGGTCAACTACTTCTCTTTACAGAAACGGAGGTCTACGACTATGATTGTTCGACCGGTCGTTTTCTGGGGCATCTACCTCTCCCGATCCGTTGGGATAAATATGTCGTGGAAGTGCTCGGGTCGGGCGTCGCGATTATCGGCGTCCATGATCAAGTGTATCAACTGGACTTCAAGAATGGGACCACCACCTTGCTGCCGGTTGACAACAGCATTTCCTGCCTCCTGAAAGATGTTCAGGGAAACCTGTGGTTCGGGTTCGACCAGAATGGACTGGAAATCGTCCCACCAGACAGCCCCATTTGGCGGCAGGTGCAGGACGATCGTTTTTACGGCAGCGTAACCGGCTTTGCTGAAGGCGAAAACGGCCAAGTCTACGTCAGTACCTTTCCCGGAGGCGTGTATTGTTTCGACAGCGAAGGTCATCTGTCTGCCAGAATCACCCAAAACGACGGCCTCAGCTCAAACGCGGTAAACAATATCACACGGGTTTCCCCCCTCGCCTATTTTGTCTGTTCGGAAGGCGGCGTCGACCTCCTGACGGTGCAGGCTGGCGGGTACTCGGTCCAGAACATAATCCCGGTCGCGCACGTATTATCATCTTTCAAGGTTGATCCGTCCAATCACATTTTATGGCAGTCGGATCTTTCCGACCGTATCGCGGCCTGGCATTACGTGTTGGATGCAGCCGGGAACTGCCGTATTTCCGAGTGGAAGGAGTATCGTTTCCCGGTCACGGATCTCTCATTCCTGAACCATCTGGACGTTATTGATTGCGGGCCGGGGCCCGGTGATGTCTTCTTGAATATTCCAGAAAAGGGTCTGTTCCTGTTTCATTCCGAAACCGGAAACCAGGAGCCGTTTGATAAGGCCCTGCAAGGGGCAACAGTCAACGCGCTGCTGCACGGCGCGGATTCAACCTTATGGATAGCCACCTCTATCGGCCTGTTTGCTAAAAGCCCGGGCGGGGAGGTCCGGGCAATCCGACGGGACGCCCCTTTCGATGATTCTTTCTGGGTATCCAGTTTGCAGGAAGATGATTCTGGAAACATCTGGGCCGGGACACATAACGGGATTTGTCGCTATGAGCGGACGACGGGGTCCTTCTCTTTCTTCACCGACCGCGCCATCCTGCAAGACGCTATCTTCAATCACAGCTCCTTGAAAACGAAGGATGGCCGACTCTTCCTGGGGGGGGCGAACGGGTTCAATGTGTTTGATATGAACCAACAGATTTTCCGGGATTACGTACCGCCCATCGTTTTCAATGGTTTCCGAGCCCGGACCCGGACAATAGAATGCTTCAGTCCAGAGACCGGCGTTATCCTTCCCTACGCAGAAAACTTCTTTTCTATCTCTTTTAGCGCTATTGATTTTATTGGTTCTGAAAACATTGAGTACCAGGCATTCCTTGAAGGATTTGACAAAGGATGGACTCCACTTGGAACGAAACACGAGGTGTCCTTTACGAATGTTCCGCCAGGGAAATACATGTTGAAAGTGAAAAGCACGAACGGGGACGGTCTTTGGTGTGAGAATGTTTCGTCTTTTCCCATTACCGTGATGCAGCCCTGGTGGTGGACGGTCCCTGCCCGCCTGGCCTGGGCCCTTTCCGCCCTGGGCCTGCTGGTGGGCCTGTCCCTTTTTTATCGTCGGATTAAGAACCGGAAGGAACAGGAAGCGCGTCGGGAACAGGAGCGCATTCAGCGGGAAGAAATGCTGACGGCCAAATTGGACTTCTTTGCCGGAATCGCTCACGAATTCGGGTCACCGCTAACCTTGATTTCGGGGTGTAGTGAACAATTGTCCGGGCTTTACAATCTTCCGCGGGAGGCCAACCGCTATCTGGATACGATTAAAGCGGGATCCTCCCGGATCCAGAAACTCATCAATGAACTTATGGATTTTCGGCGCATGGAGACCGCCACTTTTCATCCGAATTATCAAAAGGTCTCTGTTTCGGCCCTGATGCTTGATATCCTCCAGGGATTCGAGCACTCTTTTGAGGACAAACAACTCCTGGTTTCACGGGAAGCGAAAGAAAAACTGGAATTCATCACGGACGCCGAAATATTGGAAAAGATTTTTTCCAACCTGATTTCCAATGCTTTCAAATATGCTCCGGTTCATGGCTCCATCTCCTTACTGCTTCACCAGGATGACACCGGGGCCCTGTTATTCTCCATTCGGAATTCCGGAAAAGGAATCAAGCCGGAAGATTTGGGAAAAGTGTTCGACCGATTCGCGGTTTTCGACTCTTTCGAGAATCAAACCGAAAAGCCAGCCATGCGCAGGAATGGACTTGGGCTCGCCCTGGTCAAGGGCCTGGTTGATCGGCTGTCCGGAACGGTTTCCGTTCATAGCGAGCAGGGGGCATACACCCAATTTGACGTCATGATTCCGGAGGGGAAGCTGGAACCGGAACCCGCAGAGAACCAGAAACGTCCTCTCTCGGATATCGACAAACTGCATTTGGCTACCCCGTCCGATGCCACCGTGTTAATCGTCGATGACGACGCTGAAATCCTGGCTCTTGTCTCAGACATCATGGGGAAGGAGTATAATGTTGTCACCACACAAAGCGGAGAAGAAGCGCTGCAAACGCTCAAGTATCTGCGCCCTGATCTTATTCTCCTTGACCTTATTATGCCCGACCTTTCTGGACGGGAGCTTCTTAAACAACTGAAAGATAACGAACTAACTCATTTCATCCCGGTCATTATCATTAGCAGCAAGGCTGAAATTGAAGAACAGTTGGCTGGATTGGAAATGGGGGTCGATGCTTATATTTCCAAGCCTTTCCTACCGGAGCAACTTCGCGTCATCGTACGGAAGACCCTGAATAATCGGGACGAAATGAAGAAATATTTCCGCTCAGCCGTTTCCCATTTCGAAATCCTGAAAGACCGTACCGTCAGTACCCAGGACAAACGGCTGTTGATTCAATGCGCCAATTGGGTTGAAAGCCATTTGACAGACGTGACTTTGAGCGTCCCGGCCCTCGCAGACGCTATGTGTATGAGTGAAATGCGGCTGTACCGCAAGATTACCGCCTTGATGGGAATGCCGCCGGGTAGTTTTATCCGGAAAGTGAAACTCAACCATGCCGCGTCCCTGCTGAGAACCACGGATTTGTCTGTCATGGAGGTGATGTCCCGGTCCGGTTTCAGCAACAAGTCCAATTTTTACGCCCGTTTCCAGGAAGAATTCGGTCAGGCGCCACAGGACTACCGACGCACACAATCCTGAATCGTCGCAGCAACGAATGACCGGCGGCCGAGCAATGAGATGGCATTTGGTTGCCGTCATGGGTGAACGACAGGAATGATCCATATTTGGGGAATTGCAAAAAAGAAGACCTTGTAATGTGATTGAAAATCAGCAACTTACAAGGTCTTTCTTGTGCCCAAAGCCGGGGTCGAACCGGCACGTCTTTAAGGGACACTGGATTTTGAGTCCAGCGCGTCTACCAATTCCGCCATTCGGGCAGGGTTGCAATTACTTGCTGGAGTTGCAAAGGTATTTATTTTTTGGAAATAATCAAATAATTATCTCAGTTCGAAACGCTGCGAGCAGAAGGTGCTGTCTCCTGCGTAGAAATCGATGGTGACGTGCCTGCGGTCCACGGACAGTTTGTAGCATCCGGCCGCCGGGGAAACGTTGTAGCGGCGCAGGCCTGGGCGGTATTCGTCGAAAAGCGGGGTCTCGTCGTCAACAGGCCTTCCGTCGCCGTATGTCGTGTCTTTGCGGAGCGTTCCGTAGCTGTCCGCTCCTTCAGAGATGATCTTGTATTGGCCTTTTTCCGGCTGGGACCAGACGGAGTTCATGGTCATCTGTGTGATCCTTCCTCCGTCGCCCCACCAGTCGGCGAGTTCCGTCCGGTGGACATGGCCGCAGAGGACGATGGCGTTCCGCGCGGCAAATTCCCGGCGGAAGTGGAGCCGGGCCTGGGTATGTGCGGGTTTGGCGCTGCCGTGGAAGAACCATCGGCAGGAGGCGGCATCGTATGGAAGGACCGGCCCATGGATCACGATGAAGGTGTGCCTGGCCTTCCGGGTCTCCTGCAGCAGTTTGTCCACTTCTTCGTCGTCCGGATGGTTGAAGTCGATGACGATGTAGGCGTCGGGTCCGATCCAGTAGGCGAAGGTCGTCTTGGCGACGGGCTGCCCGAGTTCTTCGCTCATGCGCTTGGGCATGAAATCGTGATAAACGGCTTTGGCGTCCGTCCCGCGGATGTCGTGGTTGCCCACCACCGTCACCAGCGGCAGGGCGCCGCCGAAGGAGGCCTTGAACGAGTCCATCACGTCGGAGAGCATCTTGCGGTGCACTTCGCCGCTGCCGCAGTCTCCCTGGATCAGGTCGCCCATCTGCAGGACCTGGCGCGTATTTTCATCCACCAGGCAGGCCGCCCGCTTGACCAGGCGCGGGCAGCGTTCCCGCCACATTTCCCCGTTCCGGGCGAATTCCGCCCGCTGCACGCGGTTGAGCCATTCCGTGGGCTCGTTGTAGTGGGAATGATACACGTCTGCGGGTTCCGTGTCGTAGTGCGTGTCCCCGAGGATGATGATGTTGTACGCATCGTTCCTCCGGCCCCGGCCCCAGGCCTGCGCCGGCAGCATCCCGTTGAGCCCCCATCCCGCCAGAGAGGCGGCCGAGAGGCTGAGAAATGTTCTTCTGTCCATGGTTCAGTTTGTTTTTACAAAGATCAGAATCTTACCCGGCAGACGGACAGGCGGTAGTTGCCTTTCAGCGAGGCCTTGCCTTGGAAGAAAAGATAGATTTTGCCATCCCGGTCCCGGAAGATGCCGGGGTGGCCGCTTTCCCCGTGGTTCCAGGTCCCTTCTTCTCCGGCCGGGAAAACCAGTCCCTCCGGTGCGATGCGGGAGAAATGGATGCCGTCCGTGGAAGTCGCCAGACCGATCTGCTGCCGCTCGTGGTTGTAGGCGCCGGCATAGAACAGATACCAGACGCCCTTGTATTTCAAGACGGTCGGAGCCTCGATGCAGTGGCCCTCCCATTCATAATCCGGCTTCATCAGGGGGCCGTCGGTCGAGTCTAAGGTCCACTTGTCCGGACCGTAATCGCTGCGGTAGGGGGCGTGCGCCATCCCGAGCATCTGGACTTTGCCTTCCGGATCCCGGGTGGCGAAGAGCAGGATCAGCCGGTCCTTGACCCGATAGACTTCCGCATCGATGGAGCGGTTGAGGGCCCAGGGTGCGTCCATGACGAAAATGGGTTCGTCAGCGGTGTTGTAGAAGGTGATCCCGTCCTTGCTGACGGCATGCCAGATATTGTTGTTGCCGGCCTTTTTCCAGTAGCGCTGGTAAAACATGTGGATCTTGCCGCCGAAGCGCTTGACGCAAGGCGCCACGGCGCCCCAGATCCGTTCTCCTTTCGTATCCCGGAGATCCAGGTCACCGACCCGTTCCCAGTGGACCAGGTCCTCGCTCCGGGCGATACCGGCATTCCAGCCGTTCTGGAGCGCGGCGGTTTCGCGGGGGAGTCTCTCCGGACTGTAGGCCGGGATGGAATAATACATGTAATACTTCTTTCCCAGCCGGATGACGGTAGGATCTTTGGCGAAAGGAATACCGGTACGGACCGTGTCGCCGTATCTCATTTCCAGCGGTTCCAGGACCACCTTCCGGGGTGTCGCCCCTTGGAGCTTCGCTCCCCATGTCGCCAGGGCCAGGATGACCAGGGCTGCAACGCGAAAGTTTTTCATTGTGAGCTATGATTTAACGAGTTTGATTCCTTTGGGAAGTTTGATCTGGGAGGAGACGGTGCCGTCGGCCTTTTTCCGGTGGGAGACCTTGATCACGCCGTAGGGCGTGGGGAAACTGCCTTCGGCCCATTCCAGCCGGCCCAGATGTGGCCGGATCCGCACTTTCCGGAAACCCGGCGCGGCCGGTTCGATCCCCAGTACGCGCATGCTCAGCCAGGTGGTCGGTCCGGCGCCCCAGCCGTGGCAGAGGCTCTGCCGCAGCCCGACATAGCAGTGATCGCCTCCGTCGGCGTGGATGTCATATTTCCCTTCCGGGACGATCTCGTCGATCCGTCCGGCTCCCGCCGCCTCCGCATAATTGAAGTTCTCCCAGTAGGAGGTCGCCCCGAGGTCGAGCATGGCGCCCCAGTAGGCGGAAATCAGATCCTGTGCCTCGGCATATTTTCCGTCCAGGGCCAGTGCCTCAAGCATGCTGTAGCCCATGAAGGTGGCAAAGCCTTCCGGCCCGTTGGCCAGGATGACCTGCGCCGCTTCATGCGGGTCCAGCAGGCCCGAAAGCCCCAGCAGGGCTGCCGCCTGGTTGTTGTCCAGATGGTCCGGGACGTATTCGCGCATGCGCCGGGCGGATTCCAGGCAGGCCTGCTGCAATTCCGTGTCTTTCAGGATGCCCATGATCTCTCCTCCCGATTCGAGGGCCATGACGGCGAGGGCCTGCAATCCGGCATGGGCCACCCCGGGGTTGCGCCGGGTCGGCCAGTCGATGAAACGTCCGTCCTTGAAGTCCTCGCGCCCGCTCCGGACGCAGTCCAGTATTTTCCGAAGCTGGGCGGCCATGAAATCATGCTGGGCAGCCAGGTAATCCAGGTCGCCGTACCAGGTATACAGGTGGTGCTGCATCAGGATCCACCACATCGAATAAGACTCGAAATCGTGCATCCACCGGTCCTGCGGCGTCCTGTCCCGGATGAAATCCAGGCTCTTCCGGACCAGCGGATGATCCCCGAAAACGGTGTTGACGGCCAGGATTTCGGGATGCATGTCTCCGATCCAGACCAGCCGGTCCCGCTTGATCCCGTCCCAGATGTAGTCCTGCATGTTGAGGTGGACGGTGCGGGCCCCGACGCGCCAGATCTCGTTGAGGCGCTCGTCGTTGCAGCGGAAAGAGCCCAGCCAGGGAATGTCCCGGTAACGGGAAACGGCCCGGATCGCCGCGATATTGACGTCTTTGTCGCAGTCCAGCAGGTCCAGGCGGGCGAAACGGAAACCGCTGTTGCCGCTCTCCGCCATTCCCAGCCAGGGGACCAGGATGTCCAGGTCCCGGACGGCATGGTCATTGGTCGCCGTGGTGCCTTCGCATCCCACGTCGCTCAGGGCCTCCGTCACGGATTCGCCCAGGCACAGGCGGAAACGGACCGGTTTGTTTTCCGGCGACATGGACTGGAAGATCTGGATGCGGCCATGGATTTCCTCTCCGAAGTCCAGCAGGATGGAGGCTTTCTTGTCCGGCGTCGAGCGGAAGACCGCCACGTTCCGGTCCGTGATGGCGACTTGTCCGGAGAAAGGCTCCATCAGGCAATCTGCGTTCCGGATCTGTCCGTCGGTGCAGACAATCCGGGTCGGGGAGAGGTACTCGCTGACGAATTCCCGGTCTTCGAAAGACTTTTCTTGGTCGGGACGCTGGGCATACGTCTCCGTCGTGGCGCCCAGGCAGGCCGCCAGGGACATCCAAAGAAGCAGGTTTCTCATGCGGAAAGGTGCGAGGGATTAATGATTGTCCGGGCTTGCCTGGTGTACCGTTACGGTTGTGCGAAGCGTGTTGCTTTCGGCATCCCAGGAGTCGCGGGCACTGAGGCTTATCTCGTATTCGCCGGGATCCAGAGGGATATCCAGGCTCCAGGAGGGCTTCATCAGGCTCGTACGGGGCACGTGGTAGAAGTCGGAAAGGACCTTCTTGGTGCAGACAACCTCGCCGCCGCGGCGTACCGTGATGAAATAGGTGTGTACGAATTCGTCGTCCGTCCCTGCGGCCCAGCGCACCGTCGCCTTGCCGGAAGCTCCTTCCGCGTCCAGCGAGCCCAGTACGGGCGGACGGTTGATGGCCGTGCGTACCAGCGGGGAATAGGGTTTCAGATGGCTGCGGTCCTTGGCCGGATGCCGGATCACCCAGGGTTCGCCGATGGTGGTCTGGTTGTAGAAATCCATGCGCTGGATGCGCAGGTTGCCTTTGTTGTCGAACTGCAGGAGCAGGCCCTGCGAGAACTCATCCTTGTCCCGCATGATGGTCAGTCCGGCCATGTTCTCATAGCCGCCGTTGTCGATCGCCATGTAGCGGACCGAAGCGGTCCCCATCACGGTGAAATCCCCCTGCCAGATGCTCCGGGGATCATTGAGCGGGAAGTGCAGGTGTCCGCCGAAGGTGACGGCCTGCGGATATTTCTTCAGCACGTCGGTCAACACCTTGGTGCTCCAATAGCCCTTGTGCTTGGGATAGCTGTCATCCAGGAAGCTGCCGTAGATGGTCCCGTAAATCATCGCGTGGGTGAGTACGAGAACGTACTGGTCCGGGTGCTCCGCCGTGATCTCGGCGAGGGTCTGGTCCAGCCAGCGGATGGATTCTTCCGGGTAGATGACCGGATCACGGCCGTCGGGGGTGATGCAGAGGATGTGGACGCCTCCGATGACGCAGTGGCGGCACTCCAGGGAGTCCCGCATCACGGGATCTCCGACATCGGTACGGTAATAGTCGGGTCCCAGCCGGCGGGTGAACTGCTTGGCCTCGCGGTAGGTATTCGTCGTCCATTCTTTCCAGACGTCATGGTTGCCCACGGTATAGACCATCGGCGTTTCCACCGGATTGAAGACGCTCTCATAGAGGCGTTTCCAGTCGTCGATCTGGGTGTATTTGCGCGCATCCCAGGCCGGGCTGTCCACCAGGTCGCCCACCAGCAGCACGCCGTCCAGCCCGCCGTAGCGCGCAGCGAAGTCCCGCGACTGGATCAAGGCACTGCGGAACTTGTACGCCGGTACGCTGTAATACGCATCCACGTGCGTATCGCTCATGACAGCGAGGTTGAGGACGATTTTCTTCTCATTGAAATCCTTGGCCATCGCCCCCGTACACAGGAGCAGGGCCGTCAGGAAGGGTAAGATCGCGGATTGTTTGGTCATAAACGAAGGAATGATTTATACAAATATACTCATTTCCTCCGTATCTCCGTTACGTTTTTAGCGGATCAGATTCAGGAAGAGCGTGATCATGCCCGTGTTGATCAAGTCCACGAACATGGCCCCCACGATGGGGACGATGATGAAGGGGACGGTGGCGTAGCGGTACTTGAAGCAGACGGCCGACATGTTCGCCATCGCATTCGGCGTAGCTCCCAGTCCGAAACCGCACAGGCCGCTGACCAGCACCGCTGCATCATAATCCCGGCCCAGCGCCGGGAAAGCCACGAACCGCGCGTAAAGCGCCAGGACCAGAGCCTGTGCGAGCAGGATCACGCACAGCGGCAGCACCAGGCTCGCCAGCTCCCACAGTTTCAGCGAAGCCATCGCAATCCCCAGGAACAGCGACAGGCAGATGTTGCCCAGCGAAACGATCTTGTCCATGCCGAGCAGGTCCCGGCCTTTGCCGAATCCTTCGCAGAGGTTGCGGATCAGGCAGGCGCAGATCAGCGAGCCGAAATAGGTGGGGAAGGTGATGCCCGTCCGTTTCAGCAGGGCGCTCAGGCACGATCCCAGCGCCATCGCCAGGACCAGGATGAAGACCGCCTTCGCATAGCCGCGGTAGTTCTTCTCCTCCGACAGGGAGCGCTGCTCCTTGAAGTCCGGGGAGGCCGTATTGCTCTCCATCCCCTCGATGACATCCGTGGAATGGGATTCGTCCGCGAGGCGGTAGCGCCGGATCAGCCGTTCCGCCAGGGGACCGCCGATCAGGGAACCCGCGACCAGTCCGAAGGTGGCGCAGGCCATGGTGATGGAGGCGGCTCCCTGCAGGCCCATCTCTTCCAGGAGGGGAGAGAATCCGCCGGCCGTACCATGCCCGCCGCACATCGGGATCGATCCGGCCGCCATCCCGACCAGCGGGCTGAGCCCCATCCAGCGGGCGATCCCCGTGGACAGCAGGTTCTGCACGGCAATCAGGACCGTCACCAGGACCAGCATCACGATGAGCGGCCGGCCGCCCTGCCGGAGCGACCGCAGGTTGGACTGGAACCCGACGGAAGTGAAAAACAGCATCATGCACACATCCTTGATGGTCCCGTCGAAGTTGATCTCCACCCCGGCCAGCGCGTGGAGCGCGAGCGTGAGGAGGGAGACCAGCAGGCCGCCGGACACGGGCGCAGGGATGCAGTAGCGCTTGAGGAAAGGGATGCTCCGGGTGAAGAGAAATCCCAGCAACAGGGCCACTACGCCGACGCCGGCGGTCTGGTACAGGTCAAGGGAGATCGGCATGGCTTATTCGGCGGCTTTGGGCTCGTTCATGTTGCGCGTCAGGTACATGACGGCTGCGAGGACGGCGAAAAGGATGAGGGTGCCGGCCAGAAAGGCGTAGGTTTCCATCTGCAGCAACACGTAGCTGATGGCGTAGGCAATGGCGACCAAGGCGCCCAGAAGCCAGGCTTTCTTGTCTTTCAGGATGCCTCGGAAATACCCCAGCAGCGCCAGGGTCGTCATCGCGGCAGCCAGGGTGTATGCCAGCGGGAAGGCCATGAACTCGGAGAAGGAAAGTACCAGGGCATAGAACAGGACCAGCGAAAGGCCGATGACGATGTATTGGACGAGGTTGATCTCCTTGCGGGTCAGCAGTTCGACGGCGAGGCCTGCCACGAAGATCAGCAGGATGATCAGGATGCCGTATTTGACCGACCGTTCGGTCTGCCTGTACTGGGTGACGCCCTGCAGCATACGGACGCCGAAAGCGGTGTCGTCCGGTTTGCCGCGGTTGATCTGGGAGACGATCCATTTGGCCGTGAATCCCTGGTCCGTGATTTCCCTTTCAGACGGCAGGAAATCTCCCGTGAAGGAAGGATCCGGACAGTCGGAATGCATCCGGACCTCCGTCAGGTCGCCGTAAGGCCGCACCAGGATCGATTCGGATCCTTTGGTCTTGAAGTTCAGCTGGAAGGGGAGGACCGTCGTCCCATCCATCCAGGCTTTGTCCAGCTGGATGGTTTCCCGGATGTGGGCCGCTTCGTTGCGCTCGCCGGAGGAGCCTTCACTGAAGGTATAGTCCTTGCCATCCAGGTGGAAGTCCACGTTGCCTTCGATGCCTCGCAAGTCGCTGATGTCCAGCCGTACACAGGCCTCTGTCAGAGCCAGTTCAGCACAGTCGGCCGGAAGGACGAACGTGCCGGTCGCCGCCACGTCGGCATTGTACACCATCACGTCGTAGATGGAGCGGTGGAGTTTCCGGGTTGCGGCTCCGATTTCATATTGGAGGGTTTTGGGATACAGGGTGCGTTTGAGATGCTGGACGACGCTCTTGCCGTCGGCATCCTTTTCCGTCTTGTCGTACGACAGGACCAGAGCGGGACCGGCCAGGGTCTGGGCATTGCCCCAGCTCTGGGAGACTTCCATGCGGCAGTTGTCCGCATTGTTCTGGCGCTCGCGGATCTGGTTTTTGACCATGGCCAGGGGAATCAGCATCAGCAGGGCGATCAGGGCCACAAAGGCGATTTTGAAAAACAGGGATGAGTTGGTTTTCATGATGAACAAGGGATATGGAGTGCTTAGGAAGGCTTTCAAAGAGTATGCCTGTCTGCAAAATAAGCATAATCTTGAATCAATGCAAATTGTTTCGTACCTTTGCGGGCCCTCAGATACAGTGATGTTTGGGGATGGTGAATTATGAAAATACTTTTCGTCGTCAATAATTTCTACGCTTCCGGGAACGGCCTTTCCGCCTCAGCCCGGCGTACTGTCCGATATTTGAAAGAAGCCGGAGAAGAGGTCCGTGTCCTTTCTGGCCGCAACCATGAAGCGGAGGAGCCGCAGCCCGATTATGTCCTGGGTGATTTCCATGTCCCGGTTTTTGATGGCCTGGTCCAATCCCACGGCTACAAATTCGCCAGGACGGACATTTCCTTGATTAAAGAGGCTGTCGGCTGGGCGGATGTCGTCCACCTGGAAGAACCTTTCCTCATTCAGATGGCAGCGGCCCGCATCGCCAAGAATATGGGCGTTCCCTGTACGGCAACCTATCATCTCCATCCGGAGAATATGTTCTGCTCGATCAATCTGGGCGACTGGAAATTCTTGAATTACAACATGCTCCGTGCGTGGCGCGATTTCGTCTTCGACTATTGTACGGATATCCAGTGCCCGACGGAGAATGTCCTGGAGCGGCTGCAGAAGTTCGGCTTCAAATCCCGGCTGCATCTGATTTCCAACGGTATCATTCCGGATCCGCTGATCCGGGATACGATTGGGCCCAAGGACCCCTCCCGTCCTTTCCTGATCGTCTGTATCGGCCGGCTTGCCGTCGAAAAGGACCAGCCGACGCTGTTGGAGGCCATGCGCTATTCGAAATATGCCCGTCGGATCCAGCTTTTCTTCGCCGGTCGCGGGCCGGAGGCGGATGCCATCAAGGCGCAGGCCCATGCCCTGTATGAGGAAGGGATTGTCGCCTATGAGCCGAAGTTTGAATTCCGGGACCGTGACGGTCTGCGGCAGCTGGCTGCGGAGGCCGACCTGTACATCCATTGCGCGACCGTTGAGGTCGAGGGTCTTTCGGCCCTGGAGGCGCTCCAGCAGGGGGTTGTCCCCATCATTGCCGAAGGGGAGCTGACGGCTACGTCCCAGTTTGCCCTGGACGATCACAGCCTCTTCCCGACCAAGGATCCCAAAGCCCTGGCCGAGTGCATCGATTACTGGCTGGACCACCCGGAAGAGCGCAGCGTCATGGGCCTGAAATACGCCGAGTCCACCGAGGATTACGACATCCACAAATCCATCGCCGCCCTCATCGACATGTTCCACCAGGCCATCGGCGACCCGGCCTAGACGGACGGAGCCCCGAAGCCGGGACGCGGCCTCCGGCCCACCGTCCCGCTGACACCCGATCAGCGTCAGTTATCGACACGTTCAGTTTTTTTGCAGCATACCTTTTTTTCTGACGTGCCCGATTCCCGACGCTGATCTTTTTTTGCCTTCGCCGGAAAGGGCTGGCGGAACGGTCTCAGCGGAGCTCGAATTCGGTGGTGGCGCGGATGTCGGCGCTGGAGGAGGCGAGCAGGAGCTGGAAGGTGCCGGGTTCGGCGACCCAGCAGTGCTTGCCGGCGTCGAACCAACTGAGGGCGGCGCGGTCCAGGTCGAAGGAAACGGTCTGGGTTTCACCCGGCTGGAGGAAGACTTTCCGGAAGCCCTTCAGTTCCTTGGACGGACGGTCCACGGACGCTTCGGGGTCTGCCACATAGAGCTGCACGACTTCGGCGCCCGCGACGGAACCGGTGTTGGTCACCTTCACGCTCACGGTCTGCAGGGTCTTGCCTGCCCCGGTCGCCTCGGTCACAGCCGTTGTCCCGGCGCCTTTCACGACCTTCTTGGCCACCTTCGCATCCGAATACTCGAAGGTCGTGTAGCTCAAGCCATAGCCGAAGGGGAACTGCACGGGAATCTTTTTCGTATCATACCAGCGATAGCCGATGTAGATGCCTTCATCGTAGTACTCTTCCCAGTAGGGCTTGCCCTCCACCTGGATGCCGGGGTACTGGCGCTCGGTCTTGATCGGACCGTCCTCCAGCCGGCAGGGAACCGTAAACGGAAGCTTGCCGGAAGGGTTGACGGCGCCGGTCAGCACGTCCACGAGGGCGTGCCCGGATTCCGTACCGCCATACCAGCCCTGTACGATGGCCCCGGCCACGTCGGCCCAAGGCATCGCTACCGGCGAACCGGAAATGTTGACGACCACGAGCGGTTTGCCGGTTGCCGCCAGGGCGCGGATGACCTCCTCCTGCCCGTACGGCAGTTCGATCTGGGTGCGGTCCGTGCCTTCATTGTCCTGGTTGGCGCCTTTGTTGAGGCCGCCGATGAACAAGACCAGATCCGCATCCTCCGCGGCAGCCACCGCATCGGCGATCAGCGTCTGCGCATCGCGGCTCTCCGACAGGTCCTGGCCCGTATCCACCCGGTCGTACGAGGTGGAAGTGTCACCGACATATCCGCGCTCCCACTGGACCTGCACCTTGCCGTCGAAGACTTCATGCAGGGCCTGCAGCGGAATGACTTCATATTTGGTCTTGAGGTTGGAGCTGCCTCCGCCGACCGTCTGCATCTTGAAGGCGTTCTCGCCGACCACCAGCAGCTTGCCGCCATCGGCGATGTGCAGAGGCAGGGTCCCGTCGTTCTTGAGCAGGACGACGCTTTCTGCGGCAATCTTGCGCGCAGCGGCATAGTGCTCCGGCGAAGTGAAACTGCCATAATGCACCTCGGGACTCATCCCGGTGCGGAAAATGGTGCGCAGGATGCGGCGTACCTTGTCATCCAGGCCTTCAACCGTGGCCCGGCCGTCGCGGAGACGTTCCAGATAGGGGTTGGCCAAATGGTAATGGTCATACGGGTTGCCCGCGCTCGAGAGCCCGTTGGTGCCGGTGCCCATCTCGATGTCCAGGCCGTTGGTGATCGGCTCGTCGTCGTTGCGGCAGCCGCCCCTGTCGCTGATCACGACTCCGTCGAATCCCCATTCTCCTTTCAGGATGTCGCAGAGCAGGCGCTTGTTGTGGCAGTTGTACTGACCGTTGTAGAGGTTGTAGGAACCCATGATCGCCCATGCATCACCTTCCGTGACGGCCGCCTTGAAGGCCGGCAGGTAGATCTCATACAAGGTCCTGTCATCCACGTTGGAATTGGTCTGGGTGCGCCGCACTTCCTGGTTGTTCATCGCAAAATGCTTCACGCAAGCCGCCACTCCGTTCTCCTGGACGCCCCGGACGTAGGGGACGACCATCTGGGACGCGAGATAGGGATCCTCACCCATATATTCGAACGTCCGGCCGTTGAGGGGCGTACGGCCCATGTTGACGCCGGGGCCGAGCAGGATGTTCTTTTTCCGGTAACGGGCTTCCTCTCCGATGCTGCGCCCGAAAAGCAAAGCCAGCTCCCGGTCCCAGGATGCCGCCAGTGCGGAAAGGGCCGGGAAAGCGGTGCTGGAGTCGTTGGTCCATCCGGCCTGGCTCCATTTGTCCCACAGGACTTCGGGGCGGACCCCATGGGGGCCGTCGGTATGCCACACTTCCGGGATGCCGAGCCGGGGGACGCCGGGCGAGGAGAACTTGGACTGGGCATGGGTCATGGCGACCTTTTCCTCCAGGGTCATGCGGGAAAGGGCGTCTTCCACCCGTTGCTCCAGGGGCGCGGAAGGATTCAGGTAAGCAGGGACATTTTTCTTTTCAGAAACGGTGCAGGATGCCAGAGTCAGCATCAGGACCAGGGGGATCAGCAATCTTTTCATGGGTATCGGTTTTATCCATCCAAAAATACAAAATAAAGCGGAAAAGATTGTTATCTTTGCTTACTATTATCTGGATTGCATCAAGATGGAAGCCAACAAAAGACTCCTTTCACTGGATACCCTCCGGGGTTTCGACATGATGTTCATCATGGGATTTGCCACCATCATCGCGGCGCTTTGCCGCTTGTTTCCCGGCGGGGATCAGAGCTGGCTTTGCCTGCAGATGAGCCATGTCGCCTGGGATGGCCTGCGACACCATGACACGATTTTCCCGCTCTTCCTGTTTATCGCCGGAATCTCTTTCCCTTTTTCCTACGCCAAGCAGCTCTCCAAGGGGGCTTCGCGGGGACAGGTCTATGCCAAGATCTTCAAGCGGGGTTTCGTCCTCGTGCTCTTGGGTTTCATTTATAGCGGTCTTTTTGATTTGAAATTCAGCACCTTGCGCTTCTATAGCGTCCTGGCCCGCATCGGTCTGGCCTGGATGTTTGCGGCGCTGTTCTTCATCCATTTCAAGCCCAGGACACGGGCGGTCATCGCCGCTTTCCTGCTGTTGGGATATTGGCTGTTGCTCAGGTTCGTCCCCGCGCCGGATGCGCCCGGGGCCGGTCCCTTTTCCCTGGAGGGCAACCTGGTCGGATACATCGACCGAACCCTTTGGCCGAACCATCTTTATCAGAAGGGACTCTTCGATCCGGAAGGCCTGCTGAGCCTGGTTCCGGCCATCGTGACTGCGATGTTGGGCATGTTCACCGGGGAGTTCGTCCGGATCGACGAGACGAAGATCTCCGGGTCCCGGAAGTCTCTGTATATGTTCCTGGCGTCGGTGGTAATGCTGGGCCTCGGCCTGCTGTGGAGCCTGGATTTCCCGATCAACAAGGCGCTTTGGTCCAGCAGTTTCGTGCTGGTTGTCGGAGCTTATTCGCTCGCGATGTTCGCCCTGTTCTATTACATCATCGATGTCCGGGGCTGGACGGGTTGGACCAAGTTCTTCGAAGTGATCGGACTCAATTCGATCACGATCTATATGGCACAGCGCATCATTCCTTTCAGCAGCATCAACAAGTTCTTCCTCGGCGGTCTGTCGCACCTCTGCCCGGAACCGTGGGGGAAGCTGATCCTGGCGATCGGGTACTTTACCCTCTGCTGGCTGTTCCTGTGGTTCCTGTACAAGAAAAAGGTTTTCCTGAAGGTATGATGATGGCGGGATTGAAGACCGTTCCGCTGGCGGACTGGGGTATTTTTCCGGCGGATAAGCCATGGCTGATTGCCGGACCTTGCAGTGTTGAGAGTGAACTCCAGATCGCGGAGACCGCCCGGCAGCTGAAAGCCTCACTGGGTGACAGGCTGGGCGTCTTGCGTGCGGGTGTCTGGAAGCTGCGGACCCATCCCGGCGGATTCGAAGGCGTGGGAGCGGAAAGCTTGCCCTGGTTGCTCCGTGTCCGGCGGGAGACGGGGCTGAAGATCTGTACCGAAGTGATCTGTGGCGATCATGTGCGGGCCTGCCTGGACGCCGGTGTCGATATGATCTGGATCGGTGCCCGTACGACGCCCAACCCCTATCTGGTCCAGGACATTGCCGATGCCCTGCAGGGGGCTGACATTCCGGTCCTGGTCAAGAATCCGATCGGCAACGACCTGGAGCTCTGGTCGGGCGCATTGGAGCGTCTGGCCTGCCGGGGCGTCCGCAAGCTGGGGCTGGTGCATCGTGGTGTCTCGTCCCTTACGGAGAAGCATTTCCGCAACGATCCGGCCTGGGACCTGGCCGCACGGATGCACGCGCTGTATCCGGAGTTGCCCATTCTCTTCGATCCCAGTCACATCGCCGGGATGACGGCGTATATCCCGGCGCTCTGCCGGCAGGCGCTGGACAAAGGTTTCGACGGTCTGATGATCGAGTCGCATTACCGTCCGGCGGAGGCATTGAGCGATGCCGCCCAGCAGCTCACCCCTGCGGATCTGTCCTCTTTGCTGGAAAGCTTGAAATAATCTGAGCGATGATTTGCATATCGATACAAGGTAAGAACAAGGAGGAAATCTTCTCCATCCTGGACCGTCCCGAAGTGGAGATGGCCGAGATCCGGCTGGACCGCTGTCCGCTGGACGACGAGGATATCGAGGAAGTCTTTTCGTTGACGGATGTCCCGCTGATCGCCACCTGCCGTTTCGCTTCGACAGACGCCAGGGGGCGTGTGGGTGCGGAGGGGCATTCCCCGCAAGGGTCAGTTTCCTGTCCCTCCGTACCCACACGCCCCCTGACGGGCGCAGAGGCAGAGCATCGGCTGGCAAAGGCCATCGAGGCCGGCGCCCAGTATGTCGATCTGGAGATCGAAGCGCCGCCCCAGGTGGGGAAACGCCTGAGCCGGCTGGCCCGGGAGTCGGGAACTACATTCATCCGCTCTTTCCATGACTTTGAAGGGACGCCGTCCCTGGAAACGCTCCGGGACATCGTTTCCCGTTGCCGCCGGTATGGCGGCGGATTGGTCAAGATCGTGACGACGGCGCGCAGCGAAGAGGATGTCCGGACCGTCCGGGACCTGTATCGCGACGAGGAAGAAGGACGCCTGGTCGCTTTCTGCATGGGCGCCCGTGGCCGGGAAAGCCGCTTGCAGTGCCTGGGTTGGGGGGCACCCTACACCTATGCTGCATGGGTGGCGGGTGAAGAAGCGGCGGACGGTCAGATTCCTTTCGCCCAGATGGCCGATGAACTGTACGGTGACCGGGCCTGCCCGTCGCTGGATCCGGTCCGGATGCCGGCGTCCAAGAGTTTTGCGCAACGCGCCATCGTCGCTGCCGCGCTTGCCGAAGGGGTTTCGACCCTGCGCGGCTACCAGCCTTGTGCGGATTCGGAAGCGGCGGTCGCCGCGGTCCGTGCCCTGGGTGCGGAGGTCCATCGCCGTGGCGATGTATTGACGATCCGCGGGATCGGACCCTTGGACGGCGACTTGGACAGGGATGAACTGTCTGTCGGCGAGTCCGGCTTGCTTACGCGCCTCCTGATCCCTGTCCTGTCCCGGATCTGCCGGGGACCGGTCACGGTAAAGGGCCAGGGTACCTTGCTGAACCGGCCCCTGAGCGGGGCCAATGACATCATGGCGGCTTTCGGCGTGGTGCTTTCCAACTTGGGCCGGCAGGCCCGGAAGGACGTTTTCGTGCCGCTGCGGATCGACGGACGCCTGATGGCCGGCCGGGCCGACATCTCCGGCAAGGGTGGATCGCAGCTGATTTCAGGCTTGCTGATGGCCCTCCCGCTGGCGGAAAAGAACTCCGCCCTTTTCGTCCACGAGCCGCGCAGCATCCCTTACATGTTCATCACGCTGGATGTCCTCCGCAAATTCGGGATTCACATCGGCAACGAGATGGAAGGGGACGCGGAATTCGTGGAGACCCGCGACTGGTCGCTCTGCACGGCCGTCAATTTCAAGATCAAGGGAGGCCAGCGCTATCAGGCGGCATCCTTCGAAATTGAAGGAGACTGGAGCGGGGCCGCCCCGTTCATGGTGGCCGGCGCTGTCTTTGGCGGTGTCCGCCTGACGGGCTTGGATACGTCCTCCCTGCAGGCCGACCTGACCATCATGGACATCCTGGTCGAGGCCGGCGCCTGTGTGTCGCAGGATGAGGATGGGACGGTCAATGTCCGCAAGGCGCCCTTGAATGCCGTCACCGTGGACCTGAACCATGCGCCGGATCTTTTCCCGGCCGTGGCGATGCTCTGCTGCTTCTGCCCGGGCGAGAGCCGTCTCCGCGGCATCGGCAGGCTGGCCAACAAGGAGAGCAACCGGGCGCTGGCGATCGCGGATACGCTGGCCAAACTGGGCGTGGACGTCACCCTCGAAGGGGATGAAATGATCATCGTCGGGCACAGCCTTTCCTGGCGCCTGCTCAACGGGGCGCTGCTCAAGGGCGGAGCCTATTCTTCCTATCATGACCATCGCATGGTGATGGCGCTGTCCATCGCTGCGCTCGGCGCCGACGGCCCCGTGGAGATCGACGACGTGGATTGTGTCGCCAAATCCTTCCCGACCTTCCCGGCCCTGTGGCGGCAAATGTCATCCTGAACGTGCTGATGGACGGCCCAAGATGCAAGATGATTGAGAACACTGGAAATCTTTGTATATTTGCATTCCTATGGACGAAATCATCAGGGATATCACCCAGCAGGAATACAAGGAAGGCTTCGTGACGGAAGTCGAGCAGGAGTATGTCCCGAAAGGTCTCAACGAAGAGATCATCCGGCTGATTTCAGCCAAGAAGCAGGAGCCCGAATGGCTGCTGGAGTTCCGTCTGGACGCTTTCCGGAAATGGAAAGGGATGACCCAGCCTTCCTGGGGTCATCTTACGCTTCCCCCGATTGATTATCAAGATATTATCTATTATGCGGCGCCCAAGAAGGATGCCGACCGGCCCAAGGAGATCGATCCGGCCCTGGCTGAAACCTTTGAGAAGCTGGGTATTCCGCTCCGGGAACGGGAGGCGCTCGCCGGCGTGGTGGCCGTGGATGCCGTCTTTGATTCCGTGTCCGTCACCACGACCTTCCGCAAGACGCTCGCAGAGAAGGGCATCATCTTCTGCTCTTTCTCCGAGGCCGTGCGGGAACATCCGGACCTGGTGCGCAAGTATCTCGCCAGCGTCGTGCCGGTAGGAGACAATTATTTTGCTGCGCTCAACAGCGCGGTCTTCAGCGACGGCTCTTTCTGCTATATTCCGAAAGGGGTGAAGTGCCCGATGGAGCTGAGCAGCTATTTCCGCATCAACGCCAGCGGCACGGGACAGTTCGAACGGACGCTCATCGTAGCGGATGAAGACTCGACCCTGAGCTACATGGAAGGCTGCACGGCTCCGATGCGGGATGAGAACCAGTTGCATGCCGCCGTGGTCGAGATCATCGTGGAAAAGGGCGCGGATGTGAAATACAGCACCGTCCAGAACTGGTATCCCGGCGATGCCGAGGGACGCGGGGGCATCCTGAACCTCGTGACCAAGCGCGGACTCTGCCGCGGGACGGGCTCGCACCTCAGCTGGACCCAGGTCGAGACAGGTTCCGCCGTGACCTGGAAATATCCCAGCACCATCCTGAAGGGGGATTACAGCAGCTCGGAGTTCTATTCCGTCGCCGTGACCAACAACTGCCAGCAGGCTGACACCGGCACCAAGATGATCCACATCGG
>CAMOTB010000016.1 GCA_946625485.1 uncultured Bacteroidales bacterium
CATTCCCCGAAGGGTTCATCTCTGCATCCCGGACTACCGCCTCTGTCCGGACTGCAGGTGAAGGCTGTTCCGCCGGCACGCCGCGCAGGAAGCAGAGCTTCATCAGCGCAAACTCGATGTGCAGGCGCGGATTGACGCTGGCCTTGTAGCCCGCCTCACACTGCGTCGTGATCCCCAGCGCATCGTACAGGAACTTCAGCGAACACTGCTGCGCCTGGGCGCGGTAGCGCTCTTTCAGCGAAGCGGGAAGATCCAGCAAGGAGTCCAGTCCCGCCGTCTTGCTGACCAGCAGGTCCCGGAAATGCGCGCTCAGCGCCAGCACGAAATGCAAGGCATTGAAGCCCTTGGCCAGAATCTCGTCGAACGTAAGCAGCGCCGAGGGATAGTCGCCGGCGATAAAGGCGTCCACCAGTTTGAAGGTATATTCGTAATCCAGGACGTTCAGGTTGCGCATCACGTCCTCATACTGGATGTCAGTCCCGCAAAAGGCCACCGTCTGGTCGAAGATCGTAAGCGCGTCGCGCATCGCTCCGTCCGCCTTCTTGGCAATGATGTGCAAGGCCTCATCATCGATCCGGATCCCCTCTTTCTGCGCGATGCCGCGCAGGTTCATTACGATGTCGGGCACGCTGATGCGGTTGAAGTCGTAGGTCTGGCAGCGCGACAGGATCGTCGGGATGATCTTGTGCTTCTCGGTCGTGGCGAGGATGAAGATCGCGTGTGCCGGGGGTTCCTCGAGCGTCTTGAGGAAGGCGTTGAAGGCCGCCGTGCTCAGCATGTGGACCTCATCGATGATATAGACGCTGTAGCGGCCGACCTGCGGAGGAATCTGCACCTGCTCCAGCAGGGCCTTGATATCCTCCACGCCGTTGTTGGAAGCCGCATCCAGCTCATGGATGCAGAAGGAACGGCCTTCGGCGAACGAGACGCAGGACTCGCACTCGCCGCAGGGCTCCAGGTCGGCGGTCGGATGGGCGCAGTTGATCGCCTTCGCGAAGATGCGGGCGGTACTGGTCTTGCCGACGCCACGGGGGCCGCAGAAAAGATAGGCGTGTGCGATCTGGCCGCGGGCGATCGAATTCTTGAGGGTCCGGGCGATGACATCCTGGCCGATCAGGCTCTCGAAAGAGTCCGGCCTGTACTTGCGGGCTGATACGACATAATCTGACATAGTATGCAAAAATACATATATTTTCCAATATTCTCCCTCCGCCACGGTCCGATTTTGGCACGTTTCAAGGTTGCTAAAGAAATAATTGCTAAATTTGTTCTGACATGAAAAAGATAAGCACCCTTCTCATTCTCGCCCTGTCGCTCCTCCTGTCCCTTCCTGCAGCCGGACAGGCCAAGCAGGCGACCATCCAGACCCGCAAGGTCCGGCTGAGCGATTTCCCGACCAAGACCACCAAGGTGGTCCTCGCCGGCAGCGAAATGTTCAACAACGCCCTCCAGGAGGAGATGGCCCGCCGCTGGCTGGCCTCCCCCTACGAGTTCTGCACCCTCGCGGAATACGAAAAACTCAAGGAAAGTTCGGACTATTATTTCCTCATCCCGGTCAGCAGCAAGACCCGGAAAGAAGCCGAACCCGGCATCGTCACCCTGAGCCTGATCAAGGGCGGCAAGGAAAAGGATGACAACCCGGAGAAAGTGGGATTCGACGTCATCAACATCCCCTGCGCGGCGGCCGAGATGCCCTCGGGCCGCGAATTCGTCTTCCTGCCCGCGTTCCTGGACATCATCCAGCGCTTCATCGAAGAGGCGATGACCTCCGACCGGGTCAGCTACGGCGGCCTGTCCGCCTATTCACGCAAGCTCCTGAGAGACAAGGGAAAGAAACTCGTCCTGTCGGAAGACGACCTCGCTTCCAACGTCAAGCAGGACCCCTCCTGGTCAGAGAGCGGCATCCGCATCCTGGACGAGGATGACGCCGACGCGCTCTTCACCGAAGGCGCCGAAAACGTGATGGTCAGCTACGTCGTCGCCCCGACCGATCCCGGCAAGGGCGCCGTCTGCTACAAGATGGTCATCTCCGCCGACACCCACGAGCTCTGCTACTTCGAGAAGCACGTCGTCAAAGGCAACGCCCCCGCCGGCTTCCTTCCCTTCGATCTCAAGATCATCTCCCTGCAACGCAAATAATCCTTCATTCCCCTTCACAGATGAAATGTAAATCCCTTCTTCTACTGACCTTCCTGGTCCTGCTGTCAGTCCCGTCGTGTCACCGAAAGCCCGTTTACAGCGCAGAGCTGAAGCAGACGGCGCCCGCCTTCTGTGCCGGTGCGCAGAAGAAACTGGTCGCCATGGACCTGGACGGCACCCTGACGCAGCACAAGACACCGATGGACAGCATCACGCGCGCCACCCTGGACCGTCTGGGCGAGCGCTACCGGTTGCTGATGGTGGGCGGCGGATCGGCCACACGCATCCACAACCAGATGGGAGAGTATCCCATCGACATCCTGGGCAATTACGGGATGACGGAGGGCCGGGTCACGGACGAAGGCTGGAAACTGGTCAAGGAAGTCCAAGTACCTGTTGACACGGCCTTCTTCCTGGAAAAGTGCCAGTATTTCCGCGACAAATACGGCTACACGAAGTATTACGGCGACCCCGTGGAGTTCCACCCTTCGGGCATGGTGACCTTCGGCCTGCTGGGTACGGCGGCGCCCAAGGAAGAGAAGCTGGTCTTCGACGTGGACAAGAAGAAGCGCCAGGCCATGTTCCCGGAGGTCTGCGAAGTGTTCAAGGACTACGCCGTCTTCATCGGCGGCTCGACGTCCTTTGATTTCGCCCCGAAAGAGTACAACAAATACGACGCGGTCGTCCGCTACGCCAAGGAGCATGGCTACGCCCTGGACGAGATCATCTTCTTCGGGGACGACATGACCGACGGCGGCAATGACTCCCACATCCGCCTCGGCGGCCTGGACTACGTCTGGGTCCACGACTACCGGGATTTCCCGCAACTGGCTGAAATCCTGCTGAAGTAAACCGTTTTTTGGCTCATATTTTCCCGCCGAAGGCACACCGCCGCGGCGGGATTTTCTTTTTTTTCGCCATTTATTACAATTAATTTGAATTAGGTACAAATCGCTGATAAAGAGGTGTTTAAATACGGATCGATTCCCTAAATTTAAACTATCAATTCTAAATAGATTTTCTATGAAGAAACCTGTTAAGCTTTTCGTTGCGCTTCTTTTCTGCGTACTGACCGCCCTGCCGATCCTGGCCCAGAACGGAAGCGTTAAATGTATCGTGTCCGACAATGCCGGCCCGATGCCCGGAGCCAGCGTACTGGTGAAAGGCACGACCAACGGCGGCATCACGGACGTCAACGGCTCAGTTACCCTTGGTAACGTACCTGGAAATGCTACCTTGGTCGTATCCTTCGTCGGATACGAAACTATCGAAGTGCCGGTCGCCGGCAAATCCCTCATCCGGGTCACCCTGAAGGATGACTCGACCCTCTTGAACGAAACGGTCGTCGTCGGTTACGGCACACAGAAGAAAGCCAATCTGACCGGCGCCGTAGACCAGGTCGGAGAAGATGTCTTCGACGGACGTCCCAACGCCAACCTGGCCCAGATGCTGCAAGGCCGTGTCGCCAACCTGAATCTCAAGTTCACGGACGGCCGCCCGAATTCCTCCCCTTCGTTCAATATCCGCGGTAGGACCTCCATCGGACAAGGCGGCAGTGCACTGGTGCTCATTGACGGCGTTGAGGGCAATGCCAGCCTGCTCAACCCGAACGACATCGAGAGCGTATCCGTCCTGAAGGACGCCGCCTCCTCAGCCATTTACGGATCCCGTGCCCCTTACGGCGTCGTCCTTATCACAACGAAGAACGCGAAGAAGGGCACTGCCACAGTAAGCTACCAGGCCAACTTCTCCTTCGAGACCCCGACTGCCATGCCGGATGTCGTCTCCGACGGTTACACCTGGGCAGAGCATTTCTACAAGTCCTGGTACAACTACAAGGGCAGCAACCCGACCGCCATCAACAAGACCATGGAGTTCTCCACGGCCTGGCTGGAGGAGTACCGGCAGCGTGCCGAGACCGGCAACTTCGAGACCCTGGTCTCAGACGGTTCCATCGGCACCAAGGGACGCTGGCTCTATTTCCACAAGGGTACCGACTACTATGACTACCTGTACAAGGATTTCACCTTCACGCAGACCCACAACATTTCCGTCTCCGGCGCAGACGACAAATTCGACTACTATGTCTCCGCCCGTATCTATGACAACAACGGTCTGTTCGACAGCGAGGTGAACCCGGATTCCTACAAAATGTACAACGGCCGCGTCAAGGTCGGCTACCAAGTCACTCCGTGGTTGAAGATTACCTCCAACACAGACATCGCCTGGAGCAAATACGTGATGCCTGAGACCCAGAGTGAAGGCGGCGGCAACATCTGGCGTAACATCGCCGATGAAGGCCACCCCTGCTCGCCGATCCTCAACCCGGACGGCACGCTCACCTATTCCGGTGTCTATTCCGTCGGTGATATCATCTACGGTACCTCCAACCGGCAGTACACCAACCGCCAGGCGCAAAACACCATCGCCGGCAAGGCCACGTTCTTTGACAACCGCCTGCGCCTGAACGCCGACTTCACTTACAGGGCCCGCGCCTACGACACCCACGTCCACCGGCTCCCGACTCCGTTCAAGCGCTACGAGAACAAGGTCGAGTCCCTGGCCGAAATCAAGGCCCTCGCTTCCTACATCAGCGAAACACTCCGCTCCTACGACTATATTGCCAACAATGAATGGATCGAATACGAGGATCACTGGGGACGGCACAACTTCAAGGCCCTTGTCGGTTACAACTATGAGCGGCAAACCTTCAAGAGCACTTACGCTTACAATGACGGCCTCCTGGCGCCGAACGTAGACAACATCAACCTCGCCCTGGGTCTGGACAACAAGACCATCGAAGGCGACTTCAGCCGCTGGCGCTCTGCCGGCGCCTTCTTCCGCTTCAATTACAATTTCGATGAGCGCTACCTGCTTGAGGTCAACGGACGCTACGACGGATCTTCGAAGTTCCCGTCCCGCCAGCGCTGGGCCTTCTTCCCTTCCGTGTCCGCTGGCTGGCGCATCAGCCAGGAGCCTTGGTTCAAGGTGGACCAGAAACTGATCTCCAACCTGAAACTCCGCGCTTCCTACGGCGCACTCGGCAACAGCAACGTCGGCGTGTACGCCTATGATGAGACTTTCGAGTTTGACAACGGCCGCATCATCAACGGGCAGAAAGTGCGTTATACGAGTGCTCCCGCTCCGATCCCCGAATCCCTTACTTGGGAAACGGCCCAGACCCTGGACGGCGGTATCGACTTGAGCATGTTCTCCGGCCGCCTGAATTTCACCGGCGACATCTATCGGCGCAAGACCCTGAACATGTATACCGTCGGTCCCACCCTGCCGGATGTGTTCGGTGCATCTTCGCCGAAGGGTAACTTCGCCGAGATGACCACCCGGGGCTTTGAAATCTCCCTGGGCTGGGATGACGCCGGGACATTGGCAGGTAAGCCCTTCAAATATGGCATCCACGCCACCCTTGCCGATTACTATTCCATCATCGACAAGTACAACAACGCGCTCAAGTCCCTGAGCAACAACGCTTACAATACCAGTTACTACGAAGGAATGCGACTGGGCGACCTCTGGGGCTATGTCTGTAACGGACTGTACCAGAACCAGGCGGAAATCGACGCCGACGAGGCGAAGGCTGCCGCGGCCGGACAGGCCCACTACAACCCCTTGATGCAGCAAACGGAGAGCTACATGCTCTATCCCGGCGACATGCGTTTCGAGGACCTCAACGGGAACGGATACATTGACCGCGGCAAGAATACGGCAGATGATCCCGGTGACCGCAAGATCATCGGAAACAGTGAGCCGCGGTTCATCTACTCCTTCGGCTTCGATGTGGAGTGGGCCGGCATCTTCGCCAACGCCTTCTTCCAGGGCGTCGGCAAGCAGGACTGGTATCCGGACAACGAGTCTTCCACCTTCTGGGGTATGTACAACCGTCCTTACAACCAGATGCCGTCCTGGCACTTGAACAACTACTGGACGGAAGAGAATCCGAACGCCTACCTGCCGCGCTATACCGGTTACTTCGCCCCCTTCTACAAAGGCCGGGTGAATGCGAACACGCGCTACCTCCAGAATGCCTCTTACCTCCGTCTGAAGAGCGTGCAGATCGGTTACAACCTGCCGGACAAGATCGTCCGCAAGATCGGTCTCCAGAAGGCTTCCATCTTTGTCGCGGGTGAGAATCTCTGGACATGGTCGCCTGTTTATAAATGGACGCGCGACGTCGATGTGACGGCGAACATTTATGGCACCGACAGCGTTCTCTCCACGACGGGTGACGGATACAACTTCCCGACCATGAAGAGCGTCAGCCTCGGCATCAAGGTCAACTTCGGCCTTGTCAACGCCGACAAGGGTGCGAAACCGGCCGTCGACATGGCTGCCATCGCCGCCCTGCAGGCCGAAGCCGGCAGACTGGCCGAGGAGGCCCGTTCCGCTCAGGATCTGCTCAAGCAGGCGCTCGCCGGCAAAGAGGCTGCGGAGAAGGATGCCGCAGCAGCCAGAGCCGCACTGAACAACTGCCAGAATGAAAAGAAAGCCGCGCCGGCCTGCTCCTGCGAGCCCGTCACCGTCTTCTTTGCCAAGGACAGCTACAAACTGACCGATCTCGAGAAAACGCATCTGCGTAACGCCGTCCGCCACCTCAAAGCCAAGGGAGAAAGCGTCCGCTTCACCCTCTGCGGCAGTGCCGATGCGGGCACCGGCTCGGCCGAGCACAATGCGGAACTCTCCCGCAAGCGGGCAGACGCCGTGATTGCCTATCTCAAGGAACTCGGCATCGACAGCGACCGCTTCACGGTCAATACCCAAATCGGAAACGACGCGGATCCCGAACTGGACCGCTGTGTCACGATTGAAAAACTTTAAGGAGGAACGACCATGAAACACATTCTATATATTCTTTCTTCGATTGTCGTACTGGGGTTAATGGCAGTCTCCTGCGATCTCACCGAAGATCCGCAGGCACAGGCAGGCCGCGCCATCGTATTCGGTGACGAGACCGGTCTGAGAAACTTTACCTACAGTTTCTATGACTATCTTCCGGACTATGGCAGCGCGCACAAGATCAACACGACGCACGACCATTCGGCCAAGATGAGTACCGGTACTTACGAGCAGGGCGCTTATACCACCAGCACCTCCACATCCTGGAGCTGGAGCGCCATCCGCAACGTCAATTACTTCATCCAATACAATACGGATCCCAATGTCCTCGAGTCTGTCCGGAACAACTACACCGGCATCGCCCGCCTTTTCCGTGCATACCTCTATTACGACAAGCTGGTCACCTATGGAAACGTCCCCTGGATCGACAAACCGCTCGACCCTACAGACGAAGATTTGTACAAGACCCAGGACAACCGCGACGTGATCATCAAGCATATCATCGAAGACCTGGACTATGCCGCAGCGAACATTCTTGAAGACAAGATCACGCCTTTTTCCAATGCCGTCAACAAATGGACGGCCCTGGCGTTGAAGAGCCGTATCTGTCTCTTTGAAGGTACTTTCCGCAAGTATCATGCGAGTGGGAGCCAGTACGGAAGCCAGTACCTGCAGGGTTGCACCATTTCCGCCAACGAATTGCTGCAGGAAGCGGCTGATGCCGCAAAGAAGATCATGGACGAAGGTCCGTACAAGCTCCACACCGGCACCGCCTATGTGGCCGGCGGCCGCGGCGCTTACCGCGACCTCTTCATCAGCGATGATCCTGTCACCGAGGAAGTGATGCTGGCCTATACGCAGAGCAAGGACCTGTCCGTGCTCGGTGAAGCCAACTGGTACTACAACTCCACCTCCTACGGTCCTCACCTTTCGATGACCCGCGCATTCGCAAAAACCTATCTCAACGCCGACGGCACGATCTACAATGAAAAGACGCCTGCCGGCGCATACAAAAACTTCGTGCAGGAGACCACGGGCCGTGACGGCCGCCTGTGCCAGACCATCCGCGGTGCGGACTACACCCGCAAAGATGCCTCCGGCAGTTTCATAGGAACCGCCACGGATATGAGCCTTTCGCTTACCGGTTACCAGTATACGAAGTATGTGATGGACGACGTGGGTTACGACAACGGGCGCACCAACGACAACGACGTCCCGCTGCTGCGCTATGCCGAGGTCCTGTTGAACTATGCGGAAGCCAAAGCCGAACTCGGTTCGATCACGGCGGAAGACTGGTCCAGAACCATCGGAGCCCTGCGGCGCCGTGCCGGCATCACAGGCGGTGACCTGGATAAACTCCCTACCGTCGTGGACACCTATCTCCAGCAGACTTTCTACCCCAACGTCTCCGATCCCGTCATACTGGAAGTGCGCCGGGACCGTGCCATCGAGCTCATACTTGAAGGTTTCCGTCTTACCGACCTCAAACGCTGGGCCTGCGGCAAGGACTGGGAGACCGCCCCTTGGGACGGTGTATACATCCCTGCCCTGGATACGCCTGTCGATCTCAACGGCGACGGCAGCTATGATGTCTACGTAACCGCTGACGGCAACTACCAGAAGACTGGCCAATACAAATCCATCGCCATGACCTTGAACGAGCACCAGAAGGCCGTCAAGATCGCTGACGATCCCGCCGGTGGCTACCTGCTGGAATATGACATGCCCCGTAAGTGGAATGACAACATGTATCTGTATCCGGTGCCTGAGAACGTCATCCAGAAGAATGACAACCTCAAGCAGAATCCCGGTTGGTAATGATTAATTATCCTGTATATGAAAAGCATTGAGAAAATACTCCTCCTCTCACTGTCCCTGTTCGCGCTGGCGTCCTGCACCAAACCGAAGATTTCGGTAACTGCGGATTTTACCACCGACAAAGAGGTCTATGAGCTTTATGAGGATATCAAAATCACGAATACCTCTGTCGCCATCAACGACATCATCGTCGCGTGCAAATGGGACTGGGGCACTGGCTATAAGTGGGGCAAACAGCTCGAGGACCCGATTTCTTTCGATACGGTCGGCGAAAAAGAGATCACGCTCACGGCTGTTACCAATGAAAACGTGTCCGGCACCTGCACCAAAATCATCACGATCCAGGACACTAATAACAGCCCGGTACCTGATTTCGAATGGACACCCGCCGAGGGCATCGTCGCCGGCGATGAAGTGCAGTTCACCGACAAATCTGCGGACCCGGACGGCAGTGTCGTCGCCTGGGAGTGGAAGATCGGCGCCAATACGGTGACCGAGCAGAATCCGAAGTTTACCTTCAACGAATTCGGCGACATCGAGGTCACCCTCACCGTCACGGACAACCAGCGCAAGAAGGCTTCCACGACCAAAACCATCCATGTGGCAAAGAGCCCTAATTCGCTCGAACTCGCCTGGGCCAAGCCTTTCGACAACGACTCCGAAGCATACACCAAATTCACTTCACCGGCCACCAACGCCGATGGCAGCGTGGTCTATGCTTTCTCCAGCGGTCTGCACCTGGTCGCTTTCGATCCGGACGGCAACCAGAAATGGGTCTTTGACGCCAACCTGCACAATCCGAACCCCCGCAGCAATGACGGTACCAAGACCGGTTCCTCCTGCACGCCTTCCGTGGATAAGGACGGAACGATCTTCCTGGCCCTCGCCTACAATGAAAACGGAGGCACTGCGGACAATGAATCCGGTGTCTATGCCGTGAATCCCGACGGTACCCAGAAATGGTATTTCCCTTGGAGAAATGCCAAGTACATCAATGTGATCCCTGTCATCCTGGATGAGAAGATCTTCCTGGCCACCAAGTCCAATCCGACCGATGATGACCTTTGGACGGGCAAACCGTTCAAGGACAATGGCGCGATCTTGAACAAAGCCACCGGTTCCTTCGACCAGGTCGTCCGGGTCAAGCGCGGCTCCCACGGCGGTTTCGCCGCGACCAAGGAAGAAACCATCCTGGTCCATACGGACGACAGCTACGGCACGCGTCTCCTCTGGAAAGAAGATGGACAGTGGAAACACTATGGAACGGACGGTGGACGTGATAAGTTCATGCTGGGATTTACCTATAGCGGTACTACCACGCTGAACAGCCAGACCACTTACATGGCCATCGACGGCGCCAACCGGGTTTATGTCCTGTATGGTAAATCCAACGGCGGCCAGGCCGTCCTGATGTGCTATGACCTCAAGAAGTTCAGCAAGACGGAAGGCATCAAGCCCGAGTGGTCACTCGAACTGGACGGCAACACGAAACGTTATTCCAGCCTCGGCGTAGCCCTGGATGGGGACGGAACCGTCTATGCCACAACCCACAACGGACTGACGGCCGTGGATCCGAACGGCACCAAGAAGTGGTTCATCCCTACCAGCAGCGAAGCCTTTACTGTCTGGGGAAGCCCGGCGGTAGACAACCAGGGCTATATCTATTTCAACGAGTCCGAGGTCGTGGATGGCGAGCAGACGGTCGCCAAGCTGGTCAAGGTCAAGCCTGACGGCACCCGTGCCTCCGAAGTGGCTCTGGGTACATCCCTGCGCACCTCACCGACGATCAGTCCGGACGGCACCATCTACTGCACCGGCATGAAGGACGGCAAGGTTACCCTCTTCTCCGTGAAGGGATCTGCTACCGGCCCTGCAGCAGGGTGGTCGCAACTCGGCGGCAATCCCCGGAAATCCTGTAAAGCGGAATGATGATGGCTAAACGCACAGCATTCGGTTTATTGTATGTTCTCCTGCCCGCAGTCCTGCTGATCCAGGCCTGCGGGCCGGAAAACACCGTCAATCCGGTGACCCCTCCGACCCCGGAAGTGCCGGAGACACCCGATACGCCGACACCATCCGGAAATGCGGACCCCATGATTGTCTGCACTTTCAACATCCGCTACGCCAATACCGCCGACACCTACCCTGACGGCAGCAGCGCCGCCTGGAAGGACCGGGCGGCCTCCGTGAAAAAGTTTTTCGATACCGTCAAGCCAGATCTCGTCGGACTGCAGGAAGTCCGTCAAGAACAGTCGGTCTGGTTTTCCCAGCAACTGGGCACTGAGTATGGCTATTATGATGTCAGTCGGGACAATGCAAGCGGCGGCTCCGTGGCAACGGCAAAAGGCGAAGGCGTAGGAATCCTATACCGAAAAGACCGTTTCGACCTGGTCCTGAAAGATTTCTTCTGGTTGGAAACGAAACCCAGGGAATTGCCTGTCAAGAACAGTGACGGGACCTATGGTGACTGGAAATCTGCCTGCCGCCGGGTCACGGTCTATGCGGAACTGAAGGACAAGAAGCATGGCAACGCCGTGATATGGTTCTTTCCTACGCATTATGACCACGTGAGTGATGCCGCCAGGAAGAATTCCGCCGACCTGATGGTCTCCCAGATGAAGGCTCTCTGCAAGGTCAGCAGTTTCAAGGATGCAGGCACCATTGTTTTCCATGTCGGCGACCTCAACACCACGTACGATTCCAGCTCGCTCAAATCCCTCAACGACAACATGAACTATGCCCGCTATGCTGTCGAGGGACCGGACAAGTATACCGGGACCTTCAACGGTTTCAGCAACAAATCCAGCATCATCGACCATATCTATTATGGCGGCAAGGCTGTGAAGCCGGTGAAGTATTGGGTGGACAAGACCAACTATGGCGTGCCGTTCCTGTCTGACCACTATCCGGTACTTTTCCAGTGGGAGTACCAATGAATCCGCCTTTTTCAATTAAAGGGAAATCGTTATCTTTGTGTATCGATTTCCCTTTTTTTGATTATGAGACACGGAGTATACTGCTTGATTTCGCTTTGCGTGATCTGTTTCTGTCTTGTCCCCGCCCAAGCCGCAAGGGAGAAGACACGTTCGATTTACCACAAAGACTGGATTGATTTCAACAAGAACGGCGTCAAGGACGTCTATGAAGATCCGACGCAAGGCATTGATGCGCGCGTCGAAGACCTGCTGGAGCAGATGACGGTCGACGAAAAAACCTGCCAGCTGGTCACGGTCTACGGCTACGGCCGCGTCCTGCCCTGGGCGCTCCCTACTCCGGAATGGAAGGAGCGGATCTGGAAAGACGGTATCGCCAACATCGATGAGCACCTCAACGGCGTGGGTAAAGGCTACAAGGACCATTATGACCTGATCTATCCTTTCAGCAACCATGTCAAGGCCCTGCATGAGGTCCAGAAGTTCTTCGTGGAAGAGACGCGGCTCGGCATTCCCGCCGAATTCACCAACGAGGGCATCCACGGCCTCAATCACACCCTGGCGACTCCCCTGCCTGCTCCGATTGCGATCGGCAGCACCTGGGACCGCGCTTTGGTCCGCCGGGCCGGCGAAATCGCGGGTGAAGAGGCCCGCCTGATCGGATACCACAGCGTCTACGCCCCCATCCTGGATGTGGCGCGCGACCAGCGCTGGGGCCGCACGGTCGAGAGTTACGGAGAGGATCCTTTCCTGGTCGCCGAACTCGGAACGGAGATGGCCGAAGGCGTCCAGAGCCAGGGGGTCGCCTCCTGCCTGAAACATTTCGCAGCCTACAGCGTTCCGGCCGGTGGACGTGACGGCAGCTGCCGCACCGATCCGCAGATCAACCCCCGCGACCTGCACCAGATCTTCCTCTATCCTTTTGCGCAGGTCATCTCACGCGTGCATCCGATGGAGGTGATGAGCAGCTACAACGACTGGAACGGAGAGCCGGTCTCGGCTTCCAGATGGTTCCTGACGGAACTGCTGCGGAAAACCTACGGATTCGACGGATATGTCGTCAGCGACAGCCAGGCTGTCGAATATATGTTCAGTAAGCACCAGATCACCTCAGACATGGGCGGAGCCGCCAAGGCCATCCTGGAGGCGGGCCTGAACGTACGCACCAATTTCTGGCAGCCGGAGACTTATGCCGAACCGCTTCGGGAGGCGATCCGGGCCGGCCAGATTCCGATGGAGACGATCGACCAGCGGGTGCGGGAAGTCCTCGCGGTCAAATTCCGCCTGGGCCTCTTCGACGACCCTTACACCGGTGACGGTATCAAGGCTGACCAAAAGGCCGGTGCGGCCCGGCAGGAGGATTTCATCCTGGACATGGCCCGCAAGTCCCTGGTCCTGCTCAAGAATGAAGGCGGGCTGCTGCCGCTGGACAAGTCCAAACTGAACAAGATCCTCGTGACAGGTCCCCTGGCTGACACCTACGGTTACATGATCAGCCGCTACGGTCCCAACGGCCTGGATTGCACGACGATGCTGCAGGGCATCCGCGATTTTGTCGGCACCGATGCCGAAGTCGTCTTCCGTAAAGGCTGCGAAGTGACGGATCCCCACTGGCCCGAGAGCGAAATCATCCCCCAGCCCCTGTCGGTAGAGGAACGCTCCCAGATGGATGAGGCCGTCAAAGCAGCCTCCGATGTGGATGTGATCATCGCCGTGATGGGCGAAGACGGCCATTGCGTGGGCGAGAGCCTGTCTCGCACCAGCCTCGAACTCCCGGGACGCCAGCGCCAGCTGCTGCAGGAGTTGCAGGCCACCGGCAAGCCTGTCGTCCTGGTCCTGGTCAACGGCCAGCCCTTGACCATCAACTGGGAGAATGTTTACCTGCCCGCCATCCTGGAAGCTTGGTTCCCCAACAACCGGGGCGGACAGGCTGTGGCGGAAGCCCTCTTCGGAGCCTACAATCCGGGCGGACACATCACCGTCACCTTCCCCAGGACCGTCGGCCAGATCCCCTATTGTTTCCCCTTCAAGAAGGGTTCACACGGCGCTCAGCCGGCCACGGGCCCCAACGGCGGTGGCAAAACGCGCATCATCGGCTCCCTGTATCCTTTCGGTTATGGATTGAGCTACACTACGTTCGCTTATTCGGACCTGCAGGTCCGGGAAGCGGGCTCCTTCAACGGCATCGCGACCTCCGGACCCGCTTCGGGACGCAAGGTCTCCGGCCCTTGTTATGAGGTCTCCTGCACCGTGACCAACACCGGTTCAAGAGCCGGCGACGAGGTCGTGCAGCTTTATCTGCAGGATAAGATCAGTTCCGTCGTGGCTTACGACTCGCAACTCCGTGGTTTTGAGCGGGTCACGCTCCAGCCAGGCGAAGGCCGGACCGTCCGCTTCCGGATCGGACCGGAGCAGATGGTCATGCTGGACAAGGATATGAACTGGACGGTGGAGCCCGGAGAGTTCGAGCTGCGGATCGGTTCCTCTTCCGAGGATATCCGCCTGAAGGAGACCCTTACGGTACAATAACGTCATGGACAGGAGATCGTTCATCAAGATAGGTGCGCTGGGGACGGTGGGCATGGCCCTGGGCGGACAGGACGCCGAAGCGAAGGTCCGGAAGGTGGAGACACCCCTGGAGGTCAGCGGCTATGTGCGGGAACCCGCCCGCAAGATTCCGGTCGTGGACACAGCCGATGTCGTGGTCATCGGAGGCGGTCCCGCCGGCTTTGCTGCTGCGGTGGCCGCGGCACGGGAAGGAGCCGATGTCCTGCTGCTGGAGCGGCAGTATTTCCTGGGCGGACTTTTCACAGGATGCGGGGTCACTCCCATCATCAACATGTATCACCCGGCGGCCGGTGGCGGTGCCGGCCAGGCCGTCCACGGGATTGCCGACGAACTCTGCCGGAGGCTGGACGAGGTCGGGATGATCAGCTGGGAGGGAATACGTCCCAAGGTGGATCCGGAAGCTGCGAAGTATTTCATGGAAGCTTTTTGCGCCGAGTCCGGTGTACGCATCCTGTATGGGGTTCAGGCGGGCCAGATCACCCGTTCCGGCGATGCGATCGAGTCCGTCATCCTGGAAGGCAAGAGCGGACGGGTCGCCGTCCGCTGCAAGTTCGTCATCGACGCCTCGGGTGACGGAGACGTGCTGGAGTGGGCCGGGGAGGACTTCACCGTCTACAAGAACGATATCGGAGCGATGTGGCGCATCGGTCACGCCGATAACAGCGGAAAGGGTAACCCGACCCCGGTCAAGGGCGTCAGGACCCGGCATACCGTCGGGGAAAAAGACCAGGACGGTCTCGACATGTACAACCTGACACGCATCCAGCTGTCCCTGCGCAAGAAGATGTGGGAAGAAGTTGCCGCCTTGCGCGCCAAACCGGGGAACGAAGACCTGTATCTGGTCGATACGCCCGCTCTCGTGGGCGTTCGCATCACCCGCGTGCTGGACAGCGTCGCCAATGTTACGACCGAAGGTGCCGCCACCGGCAAGGCTTACCGCGATGTCATCGCCATCACCGGCGGCGAATCCAACTTGAAGTACAATGGGGGCAAGATCCTGACCAAGGATCGCCGCATGTGGCAGATTCCCTATTCCGCCCTCATTCCCCGGCATGTCCCCAACCTGCTGGTCGCCGGACGCTGCTTCGGCTTTGAGAAGGAACTGACGTATGATGCACGGGAGATCGGGACCTGCCTAGCGACCGGACAGGCTGCCGGTGTCGCCGCTTCGCTGGCCGTCGCACACCGCCAATCTAACCGGGAGGTCGATATCCCGACCCTCCAGGCCCGTCTGAAGGCTCAGGATGTCAGGCTGGATTTCTAAAAGGAATGGTCGAAGGTGAATGACTCCCAGGGCAGACGGGCATCCTTCCCCTGCTCCAGGACGTCATTGACATGAACCAACAACGGAAAGTCCGCCAGGTCGAGTTCACCCTGGCGGCTTTTCTTGAAGATAGCCCGGGCGACCCGCCTGGAAACAACCAGTGACTCCAAGGTCACCCCGTTCAGGATCTCCATCGCCTCATCGTAGCTCTTCCCCTCTCCCAGCAGGATACCGATCTTCCGGGTCCGGCCGCCGTAAACGGTCACATAGAGGTCACCGATGCCGATGGCTACACTGTCTTCTTCTGCGCCCTGCAGTTTCAACAGTTTCGTCATTTCCCGGGTAGCCTGGTAGAAGGCACCCGCCTGGGAGTTGAAGTGCAGTCCGGCCTCGGGCCCATGCTCGCGGTTCACCAGGCCGATCGTCATCGCGATACCCAGGGCATAGGCATTCTTCAACGCCACCGCGCTCTCCAATCCCAGCACATCCCGCGTCAGGGAGATATGGTAGTAGGAGGTCTCCATCGTCTCTTTCATCATCCGTAAAGCAGCCGCATCCTCGCCGCAGAAGGCCACCTCGGAATGATCGTGATAGACCAACTCATACGAGGTGCAGGGCCCTCCGATGGCGTTGATCTTCCGGCAGATACCCCGTTCAGAGAGTTTCGCTGACCAGTAGTCCGGATAAGAAATCAGGCTCCCGTCCTCCCGGTCGATCAGGCCCTTCGTCACGGACAGGACCGGGACAGAAGGATCCAGTTCCGTCAAGATCTCGTCCAAAAACCAATCTACACCGAAAGAGGACACGCCGCCGATGACGAAATCGGCCCCTGTCACCGCATCCCGCCATTCTTCGAACTGATAATACTTCATCCCCGGCGGGAAGGGCCGGTCAAACTTCGGATGCTGGCCGCTCCGACGACACGCGTCGATGATTTCCCGGTCCAGCGGCGTTCCGACCAGCCGGACTTCGTGTCCGTTCTCCCGGGTGGGAAATGCCAACGCAGACCCCATCATACCCGAACCGATGATAACTACAACCCTTTTCATTCTTACCAGAGCCAGAGGATGGGATTACGCAACGGAAGGTTGCGGAGGACTTCTTCGGTTTGCGGGAAATGCTCCAGCCCCAGCCAGGTATCGTACCAGTCCCGGACAAGAGAGGCAGGCCGCTGTACGCGCCCGTCTTCGAGAGGCGGAGGCGTACCGCCGATGCAGCCACCGGACGGCGCTTTTCCGAACTCCTTGACCGGGACGGCGGCCGGGAGGTTCCGGAAAGCTTTCGGATCATTCCGGAAGCGGTTCCAGGCAAAGATGAGCGAAGGATGGGCAATCGGCCATTCTTCCCAGTACATCACGTCCGGCTCCTTCGGCCAGGATGCCTTGTCGACGATGTAGGGATACATGAAGTCAAGCGCCTGCAGGATGTTGCGACCGTTCACGGACACGAAGGTCCACAGGTCGTCATCAGGTGTGGACAGGGTCTGGCAGACCCCTACCATCGCATCCAGGTTGAACAGCGAATAGCCGTAACCCTTGGTCCGGCGGATCTCCATCGGGAAACTGCCGTCCACGGCCATCTCCGGGAGATATTTGTATTTGAAACGGTTTTTGGCGAAAAGAAACCACTCGGTCCAGTCCGCATAGCGGGCGAAATTCCCCACCTGCAAGATCCAGCAGACCCCATGGTTGTTGCCGGTGCGCATTTCCTTGATGCCCTTGGGATCGTCGGTCAACCAGTTCACATAGCGGTAGAACCAGGATTTCGTACCCTTGAGCAGGTCTTCCGGCATCAAGCCTGCCGCCTCCAGGCGGCGCATCGCCTCGACGACTTCGACCAGGTGAATCGAATCGATAAGGCCGTAACTGCTCCCGGTCGACCGTCCATGCACTGCCTGGGCATAACTCAGGCTGGGATTCATCATCGTATCTTCGTTGACAAACCAGGCATACAGATGCGGCAAGATGGCCTCGGCATACTTTTGATCTCCGGTCAGCAGCCAAGCGGAAGCGAGGTTGGCGACGGTGATGCACATCCCGTTCAAGGCGCGTCGGTGATCCGGGAAATTCTCCGGATTGGAACACCCGTCCCGGGTGATATACGGACCGTCCGGGTTATCCGGATTCGGCCAGGTGTAATCCGCCTCGGAGAAGAAGTCGTGCAGTCCGCCGGCACTCTCCGGCGCCGGGAAAGCAGTAATCGTCACCGGAACCTTGTCCAGATCGGCCTCGGCCCGGGCGATGATTTCAGCCCGCAACGGCTCGGCTATCATATCCCTGGCCTCCGATTCACTCCGGCCTTTGCATCCTGTCACAAAAAGCAAGGTATAGAATCCCAGCATCCCGGCCAGAACCGCCGGAACTCTCTTTTTTACCGTGGCACCTAACATATTGATTCTCTTTATTCTAAATCGAAGTAAAAGCCGCTAGGCTTCCGAAACGGGATCGGCAGGCGTGACCGGCAGAGGCGCGCGGGTGACATAGCCCTCGCCGGTGAAGGAAGCCACGTGCGTACCGTCTTGCGTATAAACCTCCACGACTGCGCAGGGCAACTTGTGATGGTCGCTCATAACCTTCCCCTCTGCCACCAGCGTCTCCCCCAGTTTCGCGGAACGATGGTAATAGATCGTCCCGCTGGTCAAGGGTGTCATAAAGCCGGACGCATTGACGATGGCGGCGAAAGTCAGATCCGCCAAAGTGAAAATCACTCCACCCTGGCACACGCCGCCGGCGTTCAGATGCCGGTTCTCAACCTTAAGGGCCGAACGGGCATATCCCGGCCGGACCTCCTCCAGCACAGCTCCTATCCCGCGGGCGAAACGGTCACCCTCTGAGAGATACTCCTTGAGTTCCATAATCAATCGTGCTAGCCGATCTGGGCACCGTTGGCAAGAACCTCCTGCGGCGTGATGAAACGCATGGTGCCATCCCCCTGACGGGCCATCAGGATCATGCCTTTAGACTCGATTCCGCGGATCATGCGCGGCTTGAGGTTGGCCAGGATGCAGATCTGCTTGCCCAGCATGTCCTCGGGCGAATAATACTCCGCGATACCGGACACGATGGTCCGCTTATCGATACCCGTATCTATCGTCAGTTTCAGCAACTTGTCGGTCTTGGGGACGCGCTCCGCCTCCAGGACGGTCGCCGTGCGGATGTCCATCTTGTCGAATTCCTCGAAGCTGCACTCCTCCTTCTGGGGCGCTACAGCCTTGGCGGCTTCCGCCTTGGCCTCGGCTTCCTTTTCGGCGCGGATGGCCTGCAAACGGGCCAACTGGGCGTCGATAGCATCGTCCTCGATCTTGGCAAAAAGCAGTTCCGGTTCGCCGATGGCGTGACCGACCGGCAGCAGGTCGGAAGCGCCCAGACGCGCCCAGTTCAGGCACACTTCCTTTCCCGCGTCCGGGCAAGCCCCCAGGGAAGAAGACGTATGCAAGGCAGCCCCCTCGCCTTCACGATAGGTATTGACCGTCACCTGCTCGCCCTTGCGGTGGTCGGTGCCGGCGCAGAGACCCGCGTCCAGCATCCGGCGCAGCCGCTCCGCGGCGAACGGAGTGAAGGGTTCGAAAGCGATCGCCAGGTCGGCGCAGATCTGAAGCGAGATATTCAGGATGGTTGCACAGCGGGCCATATCGGTCTTGGCGACCTTCCAAGGCTCGGTGTCAGAGATATACTTGTTGCCCACGCGAGCGATGCCCATTGCGTCCTTGAGCGCTTCGCGGAAATGGAAGCCATCCAGGTTGCGCTCCAGGCTCGCGCGCAGCGCAGGGATCTCCGAAAGTGCCTCACGGTCGATCTCCTGCAACTCCCCGCAGGCGGGAACCTTTCCATCGAAATACTTATGGGTCAGCACGACCGCACGGTTGACGAAGTTGCCGAAAATGGCCACCAGCTCGCTGTTGTTGCGGGCCTGGAAGTCCTTCCAGCTGAAGTCATTGTCCTTGGTCTCCGGAGCATTGGCCGTCAGGACATAGCGCATGACGTCCTCCTTGCCGGGGAATTGCTCCAGGTACTCGTGCGCCCAGACGGCCCAGTTGCGGGAGGTCGAAATCTTGTCGCCCTCGAGGTTCAGGAACTCGTTGGCCGGCACATTGTCGGGCAGGATGTAGTCACCGTAGGCCTTGAGCATCGAAGGGAAGACGATGCAATGGAAGACGATGTTGTCCTTGCCGATGAAATGGATCAGGCGGGTGTCCGGATCTTTCCACCACTTTTCCCAACTCTGCGGGAGGAGTTCCTGCGTATTGGAAATGTAGCCGATCGGCGCGTCGAACCAGACATAGAGCACCTTGCCTTCGGCACCCTCGACCGGAACGGGAACGCCCCAGTCGAGGTCGCGGCTGACGGCGCGGGGCTGCAGGCCGCCGTCTATCCAGCTCTTGCACTGGCCATAGACGTTGCTGCGCCACTCCTTGTGACCGTCCAGGATCCATTCGCTGAGCCATTTCTCATACTGGTCCAGCGGCAGGTACCAGTGGGTCGTCTTCTTCTTGATCGGCGCGGCACCGCTGAGCTTGGACTTGGGATTGATCAGTTCCTCGGGGCTGAGGGTGCTGCCGCATTTCTCACACTGGTCGCCGTAAGCGCCTTCGTTGCCGCATTTGGGGCAGGTGCCGACAATATAACGGTCCGCCAGGAAGGTCTTGGCCTCCGGATCATAATACTGCTCGCTCTCCTTGGTGATGAATTTGCCTTCATCATACAGCTTGCGGAAAAACTCCGACGCGTTGGCCGCATGCACGGCAGAGGAGGTGCGGCCGTAGATGTCAAAATTGATCCCCAGTCCCGTGAAGGAGTCCTTGATGATCTTGTGATACTTGTCCACGATGTCCTGGGGCGTCACGCCCTGCTGGCGGGCCTTGATCGTGATCGGTACGCCATGCTCGTCGGAGCCGCAGACGTAGAGGACATCCTCTCCCTTCATCCGCAGATAGCGGACATAGATGTCGGCCGGCACGTACACGCCGGCCAGGTGGCCGATGTGAACGGGACCGTTGGCATACGGAAGGGCACAGGTGACCAGGGTTCTTTTGTAATTCTTTTCCATATCTTGCTACTTGTTCATTTTTTCTTTGACGCTTTTCTGCAGTTTCTGGAGCCGGACCATCTCGTTCATCAGATCCAGGATCCTGTCCTGGTTCCCGGGATCGGCCATCTCGCGACGGAGCGCATCCAGGCGGCTCTCCAGCTTTTTGTCCATATACATCAGGATCAGCTTCGGAACCCGGCTGACCAGCCAGGAATCCTTGGTAGTGAGGGATTCCTCGAACGACTTGACCGTCAAGCGGTATTTCTCAATCGACAGCTGGGCCGTGACAAAGGAGATCTGGCGGTCCGGCGAATTGAACATCGAACGGATGATCTCCTCCTGGGAATGCCCCGCATCATAGGCCTCCAGGTAGCTGGCATACACCTTCTGATAGGCCGGATTGAGCAGGGTACCGCCGTCTGACTCGATGGCCCCGGCGATGAAGTCCGTCACTGTCGGCAGTTCCTCCCCCTCCACGTAAAACTCGGAGTCGCTCTCGAAATGAAGCTGATCCGAACCATAGTTCAAAAGGAAATACAGCAGGTCGCGCTCCACCGGTGCCACGATGCGGTCCGTCTCGAGACTGGCAATCGCGAGGTCTTCCGCGGAGGCTCCACTTTCCACTGGCTGAGGCTGAACGGCTTCAGAGGAGGAAGCTTCCTGCCTCCTGGCGGCGCGCAAGGCTTCTTCCCGGGCATCCGAGATCTTCTTTTGCCGACGGTCGGAAATCCGGTTGAACAGGATAGAGGATTCGATGTTGAATTTCTGCGAGACACTCTCGACATAGACGGAGCGCTTGACCGCATCCGGGATTTCGGCGATCGTGTCGGCGATATCGTTGATCAGACCGGCTTTCTTGAGCGGATCGCCGGCCGCATCTTTCAGCAGCAGGTCGGTCTTGAAGGAGATGAAATCCTGCTCATGCTGCTCCATGTAGGCCTGGACCTGTTCAAGCGTATGCGTCTTGGAGAAGGAATCGGGGTCCTCCCCGTCCGGGAGCAGGATGATGCGTACGTTCAACCCTTCGGCGAGCGCCAGGTCCGTGCCGCGCAGCGCGGCATGGATGCCGGCGCTGTCACCGTCGTACATGATGGTCAGGTCATCGGTGAACTTGTGGATCAGGCGCAGCTGCTCGACCGTCAGCGAAGTCCCGCAGGAGGCTACGACATTGCGGATCCCCAGCTGGTGCATCATCACCACGTCCATGTTGCCTTCGACGAGGATACACTTGCCCAGACGCGAGATCTCGCTCTTGGCGAAATAGATACCCAGCAGGTTGCGGCTCTTGACGTAGATCTCCGTCTCGGGCGAATTGACATATTTGGCCGGATTGTCGGCATGGAGGGTGCGGCCGCTGAACGCGATCACGCGTCCGCTCACGGAATGGATGGGAAACATGACCCGCTCCCGGAACTTGTCCGCCAGGCTGCCGTCCTCCCGCTCCACCGCCAGGCCGGCGCCGACCAGGTATTCCATCTTGTATCCGGCCGCCTTGGCCGCATCGATCAAGGCCGTACGGCCCGAAGGAGCCCAGCCGAGGCCCCATTTCGCAATCGTTTCATCTTCCAGTCCGCGGTTGCGGTAGTACGCATAACCCACCGACCGTCCTTCGCCTTCCTTCAACTGCTCGGCAAAGAACTTCTCGGCGAAATCGGATACCAGCATCAGGCTCTCCCGACGCTGCCGGTAAGCGATATCCTCGGCCGACTCCTCCTCTTCCTGGATTTCGATGTGGTATTTGCGCGCCAGGTAGCGCAGTGCCTCCGTATAAGAGCTGTGCTCGTATTCCATCAGGAAGCCCACGGCAGAGCCCGCCTTGCCGCAGCCGAAGCACTTGTAAATCCCCTTGGAAGGGGAAACATAGAAGGACGGCGTCTTTTCGTTGTGGAAGGGACAGCAGGCGACCAGGTTAGCCCCGCGCCGCTTCAGCGACACGAAGTCTCCGATCACATCTTCGATGCGAGCGGTATCCAAGATCAAATCAACTGTCTCCTGCGGGATCATAGGGAGACAAAATTAGTGATTATGACGCAATCTCGCAAAGGAATTTGATGCGGACCAGACGGATCTCCATCTCTTCATAATCCGCGCCGAGTTCGTTCATGGCTTCTTCCACCGAATCCGACTCGGCATCTTCCCGGAAATAGGCATAGATATCCTCTACGACGTCTTCGTCGATGTTCTGCTCGATATAATAATCCAGGTTGAGTTTGGTCCCCGTGGCAACGATGCCCTCTATCTCGGACATCAGATCCTCCATATCCATCCCACGGGCCTGGGCGATGTCTTCCAGGTTGAGCCGGCGGTCGATGCTCTGGATGATATAGACCTTGTTGGCAGATTTGTTGGGAGCCGACTTGATCACGAAATCGTCGGGACGGATGATCTCATTCTCCTCGACATACTTGCGGATCAGGTCCACGAAGGCCTGGCCGAACTTGCGGGCCTTGCCCTCTCCGACACCCTGGCAGCCACGCAGCTCCTCCAGGCTGCAGGGATACAGGATGGACATGTCATTCAAGGCCGGATCACCGAAGATGATCCAAGGCTGGAGGCCGAGTTTGCGGGACATTTCCTTCCGCAGATCCTTCAGCATCGACAACAGGGCCGGGTCCCCGGCCGCATCCGATCCCCGCATGGCAGCGGCGGCCGCCACCGTATCTTCATCCTCATCGTCATCCGTTCCCGCGGAGAAAGTACGGTCCTCCACGAGCGGAAGCGGATAAGGATGTTCATAAAACTCCATGCCCTGCGGCGTGACATAGATCAGGCCGTATTTCTCGATCTCCTTGTCCAGGAGGTGGAGAATGATGCCCTGGTGCATCACGGTACACCAGAATTTCTCCGAATGCGCAGCGCCGGCACCGTACTGCGGAAGCCGGTCGTGCTGGTAGGATTTGATGATCGAATTGCTCTTCCCGGCCAGGATATTGGCCAGATGCTCCAGCTTGAAACGCTCCGGAAGAGCCTGGATCAGGCTGATCACCAGCTGCATTTCCTTCTGGCCGTCGAAGGTCGGTTTGGGATGGACGCAATTGTCGCAGCAACCGCAGGAAGGCTGGCCGTAATCTTCGCCGAAGTAATTGAGCAGCAACTTCCTCCGGCACTGGCTGGACTCGGCGTATGCCATTACCTCCATCAGCAGCTGGCGGCCGATCTCCTGCTCGGAGATCGGCTTGCCCTGCATGAATTTCTCCAGCTTCTGGATATCCTTGTAGCTGTAATAGGTGATACAGACGCCCTCTTCACCGTCCCGGCCGGCCCGGCCGGTCTCCTGGTAATAGCTCTCGATGCTCTTGGGGATGTCGTAATGGATGACAAAACGGACATCCGGCTTGTCGATTCCCATCCCGAAGGCAATGGTGGCCACGACGACGTCGATCTCTTCCATCAGGAACTTGTCCTGGTTCTCGGAACGCGTCTTGGCATCCAGTCCGGCATGGTAAGGCACCGCCTTGATCCCGTTGATGCAGAGGAGCTGCGCGAGTTCTTCCACCTTCTTGCGGCTGAGGCAGTAGATGATGCCGGACTTGCCGGCATTCTGCCGGATGAACTTGATGATGTCCTTGTCCTGGTCCACCTTGTCCCGTACCTCATAGTACAGATTGGGACGGTTGAACGACGACTTGAAGACTTTCGCGTCCGGAATGCCCAGGTTCTTGAGGATGTCACTCTGGACCTTGGGCGTGGCCGTAGCCGTCAGGGCGATGATGGGAGCACGTCCGATATCATCGACCAGGGCCCGGATCCGCCGGTATTCCGGCCGGAAATCGTGCCCCCACTCGGAAATACAGTGCGCTTCGTCAATGGCGTAGAACGCGATCTTGATTTCCTTGAGGAGCGCGACGTTCTCTTCCTTGGTCAGCGACTCCGGCGCCACATAGAGGAGTTTGGTCCGGCCGGAGAGCAAGTCTTCGCGCACGTCCAGGATCTGCTGCTTGTTGAGCGAGGAATTGAGGAAGTGGGCGATGGACTCGTTGCCGGACACGAAACCCCGGATCGCATCCACCTGGTTTTTCATCAGGGAAATCAGCGGTGAGATCACGATGGCGGTCCCCTCCATCACGAGGGCCGGGAGCTGGTAGCACAAGGACTTGCCCGCTCCCGTGGGCATCAGTACGAAGGCATCACCTCCTTCTGTCAAATGAGTGATGATGCTGAGCTGGTCGCCTTTGAAGGAGTCATATCCGAAGAATTCCTTCAGCGTGGAACGGATGAGGGCGGGGTCGGTCACGAGAATGTCTGTCTTTAATCCAAAGTGTGAATGGTGAGGCCCGAACGCAGCTTGGGTTCGAACCAGGTCGTCTTGGGAGGCATGATGTTGCCGCTGTCGGCAATGGCCATCAGTTGCTCCATCGAGACCGGATACAAGGCGAACGCGACGGCCATTTCGCCGCTGTCCACCCGTTTTTTCAGTTCTCCGAGGCCACGGATACCGCCTACGAAGTCAATGCGTTTGTCAGTACGCAGATCCTTGATGCCCAGCAGCTTGTCAAGAACGAGCCGGGACAGGATCGTCACATCGAGGACCCCGATCGGGTCCTGGTCGTCATAACGGCCGGGCCGCGCTGTCAGGGAATACCACTTGCCGCCGAGATACATGGAGAAATTGTGAAGATGCTCGGGATGATAGATCTCCGTGCCCTTGCAGAGGACATCGAAATCTTCGCCGAGCTTTCCGATCACCTGGGACTCGGTCAAGCCGTTCAGGTCCTTCACGACGCGGTTGTAATCAATGATCTTAAGCTGGCTCTCGGGGAAGCAGACCGCCATGAAATAGTTATACTCCTCCTCTCCGGTATGGGCCGGATTCTGGGCCCGTTTCTCGGCACCGACGCGCGCCGCGGCAGCGGTCCGGTGGTGGCCGTCCGCCACATAGAAGGCGTCCACCTGCGTCGTGAAGAGCATCGTGATCCGCGCGATCAGTTCATCGTCTTCGATCAGCCAGAGTTCATGGCCGAAACCGTTCTCGTCGGTGAAACGGTACTCGGAAGGAGTGGAGGTCACCCGGAAGACGATGCTGTCCAGTTCGGGATTGTCCCGGAATGCGAAAAACACAGGCTCGATGTTGGCATTCTGGATACGGACATGCACCATCCTGTCATCTTCCTTGTCTTTCCGGGTCAGCTCGTGCTTCTTGATCTTTCCGGTCTCATAGTCCTCCGTATGCGCGCAGAGGACAAAGCCATACTGGGTACGGCCGTCCATCGTCTGCGCGTAAATATAATAGCAAGGCTTGGGGTCGCGGACCAGCCAGCCCCGTTCCTGCCAGTCCTTGAAATTCCGGACGGCCCGGTCATAAACCAGCGGATCATGGTCGGGCAGCATGGGATCGAAATCGATCTCCGGCTTGGTGATATGCAGCAAGGACTTCTCCCCCGCCATTTTCAGCGCCTCTTCGGAATTCAGCACATCGTATGGCGGAGCGGCCACCTCGGTGACCAGGTCCTTGGGCGGCCGGATGGCCGCAAAGGGTTTGACTCTGACCATGGCGCCTACTTGTTGACCTGGAACTTCGTACAGCCGTCGGCGAAGAATGAGACGATCTGCCGGGCGGCGGCCAGACCGGCATTGAGGTTGGCCTCGGCGCTCTGGGCTCCCATCTTCTTGGGCGTGGCAAAGACGCGCAGGCCGAATTTCTCCTTCAGGAGGGCCAGGTTGTCGGGAGCCACGTCCGTGACATACTTCAAATCCGGACGCTCCTCGAGCGCCTTTTCCAGTCCGGCCTCGTCGATCACTTCCTTGCGGGCCGTATTGACGAGGGTCGCCCCCTTGGGCATCCTGGTGATCAGATCATAGCCGATCGAGCCGATGGTCTGGGGCGTAGCAGGGATATGGATCGATACATAGTCGGATCCCGCATACAGATCCTCCAGGGAAGCCGCCGGTTCGGCGCCGCCTTCGACGATCTTCTCGTCCGGGAGGAAAGGATCGATGGCACGGACCTTCATCCCCAGCGCCGCGGCCTTGCGGCCCACCAGGCGGCCGACATTGCCGAAGGCCTGGATGCCCAGGGTCTTTCCTTCGATCTCGGAGCCCGTGGCGGGGGTAAACTGATTGCGCGCCATGAAGATCATCATGGCGATGGCCAGTTCCGCCACGGCGTTGGAATTCTGGCCGGGCGTATTCTCCACGACCACGCCGTGCGCAGTCGCTGCGGCCAGGTCGACATTGTCATAGCCGGCGCCTGCACGGACGACGATCTTGAGGCGTTTCGCGGCGTCCAGGACCTCGGCGGTCACTTTGTCGGAGCGGATGATCATCGCATCCGCGTCAGCGACGGCAGCGACCAGGTCGGCCTGGTCCGCATATTTCTCCAGCGCGACCAGTTCATGGCCGGCGGACTCGGCGATTTTCCGGATGCCGTCAACGGCGGCAGCGGAAAAAGGTTTCTGGGTGGCAAGCAAGATCTTCATAGGGCTAGGCTTTCAAAGCTTCGAACTCTCTCATGCAGGCCACGAGGGCATCGACGTCCTCCTGCGTACAGGCATTGTAAATGGAGGCGCGGAAGCCGCCGACACTGCGGTGGCCCTTGATGCCGACCATGCCGCGCTCCTTGGCAAAGGCGAGGAACTCGTCCTGCAGGTCTTCCTTGCCGGGCGCCAGGACGAAGCAGACGTTCATGATGGAACGGTCCTCTTTCTCAGCCGTGCCGACGAAGAGGGAGTTGCGGTCGATCTCAGCGTAAAGCGTCTCAGCCTTCTTGACATTGCGCTCGTGGATCACATCGACGCCACCTTCGGCCTTAAGCCACTTCAGCGTCTCGTTCATCACGAAAATGGAGAAGACGGGCGGCGTGTTGAACATCGACTCCTTGTCGATATGGGTCCGGTAATCCAGCATCGTCGGAAGATAGCGGGACACCTTGCCCAGGGCATCCTTGCGGATGATGGCGACGGCCACACCGGCAGGACCGGCATTCTTCTGGGCACCGGCATAGATCAGCGCATATTTGCTGACATCGACGCGGCGGCTCAGGATGTCCGAAGACATGTCGGCGATGAGCGGGACGGGGCTGTCCAGGTCTTCCTTGAGCTCCGTGCCATAGATGGTGTTGTTGGTCGTGACATGGAGGTAATCCAGGTCTGCCGGAATCTCGAAGCCCTTCGGAATATAGGTATAATTCTTATCCTTGGAACTGGCGATCGCATAGGCATTGCCCAGGCCCTTGGCCTCCTTGAGCGCTTTGCTGGCCCAGACACCGGTGTCAAGGTAGGCAGCCTTGTGCTCCAGGAAGTTCATCGCGACATACAGGAACTGCATGCTGGCACCTCCGCCGAGGAATACAACTTCATAATTATCAGGGATATTCAGCAACTCCCGCCAGAGAGCGCGGCATTCGTTCATGACCGCCTCCCACTCTTTGGTACGATGAGAAATGCAAATGACAGGCACGCCCGTGCCTTTGAAATCCTTCAAAGCGTCGATGGCAGCATCAATGGCCGCCTGGGGAAGGACGCAAGGTCCCGCTGTGAAGTTATGGACTTTACTCATAATTATTCAATAAGTTTAAGACTATAAGCTAAAGATAATAATTATTTTAGATTTTACAAAACTTGCAGCCCTTAATATCGCTCATTCTTGTACGGAAATCGGCTTCGGCGGACAGGCGGACCCGCACTTCCATGCGGCAGACTTCCCCGAAATCCTGCGAGCGCTGAGGCAAGGATAGATCCTTGACCACTTTCATCACGGCATTCATGGAGAGGTAGTCGAACTCCAGGCTCCAGTTGTCTCCGGCGACCTTCTCCACGACCTGCGCCTGGGAGAGGGCGTCTGCCGTGGACGTCTTATAGGCGCGGATGAGGCCGGGGATACCCAGCTTGATCCCGCCGAAGTAACGGACGACAACCACCAGGATATCGCTCAGGCCGGCCGAATCGATCTGCCCCAGAATGGGACGGCCGGCCGAAGAGGAAGGTTCTCCGTCGTCATTGGCCCGGAAGCGGCTCCCGTCCAGGCCCAGGCGGTAGGCATAGCAATGGTGGCGGGCGTCGTGATATTTCTTTTTCAGGGAATCCACGATGGCTTTCACCTCCTCCTCCGTCTCGACCGGATAGGCAAGGGCGATGAAACGGCTTCCGTTGTCCTTGAAAAGTCCTTCCGACGGAGCCGCTATGCTTTTATAGGTATCAAGAATCTGAGCCATGGAGAACAGGTCTATCTCAAATTTAGCGTTTTTGGGGATTATTTGCAACCGGATTGAAATATTTTGTATTTTTGTATAGCGAAAAACTGTTCAAGATCATCATGGCCTACAAATACAGAGTCACTCTGAGCGGCATCAAAGGATTCTACCGCGTATATAAAATGAGCGCGTCAAGTACGCTTTATTCGTTCCACAAACAAATGCGGGCGGACATGGAGTTCCCTGCCGACCAGCTGATCCTCTTCAAGGGCCTGGATGCCGAGGGCAAAGTCGTGGCCCGCTACGGGCTCTTTGACCTGGGAGACGGGGCCGCCGACCAGGTATCTGTCGCCGAGACGCTCCGGAAAGGGATTGTTTCCTTCGTCTATTTCTACGACGTGACCAACCGCAAGAGCGTCAATATCAGCTTCGAAGGAGAAACTCCGGAAGCCGCCGGTGCACCCGTCCTGGTGGATACCAAGGGCCCGGATCCGATTGACTTCGAGAACGGCTATGTCGCCTTCGAGGACCTGCCGGCTGACCAGCGTCACCTGCCCGGAGAGGGTTCGGAGAAAAAGAAACGCAACCCGCTCGAGGATATCCTGGGCGCCCTTGACGACGATCTCGACGAGGATGACGAGGATGACGACGACGAGGACGA
>CAMOTB010000017.1 GCA_946625485.1 uncultured Bacteroidales bacterium
TCGATCGCAGGCTCCTTGCGAGGAGTCATCGCCGATCTGGACGGTGGATTTGAAATCTCCGGGGTTAAGCCGACCGACAAGTTGAAGGTCGAGTTCTCCGGAAAGGAGTCTCAGATTATCGAAGTAGGGGAGGGTACGTCGTTTGTCGTACGCCTGAAGGATCAGGCCAACGAACTGGACGAAGTGACCGTCGTCGCCTTCGGCAAACAAAAGAAGGAAAGCGTCATCGGCTCCGTTACGACGGTGGATGTCTCGACGCTGAAGGTGCCGTCCAGCAACCTGACCACGTCCCTGGCCGGTAACGTGGCGGGTATCATTGCTTATCAGCGAAGCGGTGAGCCCGGTCAGGACAATGCCGACTTCTTCGTCCGTGGTATCACGACCTTCGGCGCCAACACCAGCCCGCTGATCCTGATCGACAACATCGAGCTGACGACCACCGACCTGGCCCGTCTGCAGCCGGACGACATCGAGTCCTTCTCCATCATGAAGGATGCGACGGCGACGGCCCTGTACGGCGCCCGTGGCGCGAACGGTGTCATCTTCGTGACGACCAAGCGCGGACAGGAAGGTCCCGCCAAGATCTTCGCCCGTCTGGAGACTTCGATCTCCCAGCCGACCTCCAATATCGAACTGGCGGACCCCGTGACCTATATGAAAGGCTACAATGAGGCTATCTCGACGCGGGATCCCCTGGGTGAGCTGATGTACAGTTACGACAAGATCGAGCAGACCGGCAAGGAGAATGCCAACCGTATCATCTATCCGGCCAATGACTGGTACAAGATGCTCTTCAAGGACTTCTCCACGGCTTATCGGGCCAATATTTCCGCCCGGGGCGGCGGCAAGGTGGCGCGGTATTATGTCACCGGCGGCTTCACCGAAGATACCGGTATCCTGAAGGTGGACAAGCGGAACTCTTTCAATAACAACATTGACCAGAAGACCTATACCCTCCGTTCCAACGTCGATATCAACGTGACCAAGACGACCCAGCTGGCCGTTCGTCTGACGGGTAACTTCACCGACTATACGGGTCCGCTCAACGGCGGTGATGCCGTGTACAAGCAGGTCGTCCATTCGGATCCGGTACTGTTCCCGGCTTATTATCCGGCAGATGACGATCACGTGGGCATCCAGCATATCATGTTTGGTAACTATGAGGATGGTTCCTATTCCAATCCTTATGCCGACTTGGTGAGGGGTTACCGCAACAGCCAGCGTTCGCAGATGATCGCCGCGGTTGAAATCAACCAGGATCTGGATTTCATTACGAAGGGTTTGAAGTTCATGACGCTCTTCAATCTGACGCGTCTGTCCTATTTCCAGGTGTATCGTTCATTCCAGCCCTACTGGTACACCCTTGACAGTTATGACTCTTATACGGGTGAGTATCATGTCCAGCGTATCAACGAGACTGGTACGGACTATCTGACATATTCCGAGAGCGACAAGACGATCACCAATACAATGTACTCTGAAAGCCGGCTCAACTATGCACGTGAATTCGGTCGCAATGATGTGACCGGCCTGCTTGTGCTGACGGCCCGTGAACAGCTCAATGCCAATGCCGGTTCGCTCCAGCTTTCCCTGCCTTCCCGCAACGCCGGTCTCTCCGGCCGTTTCACCTACGGTTGGGACAAGCGTTATTTCGCGGAGTTCAACTTCGGCTACAACGGTTCCGAGCGTTTCCACAAGTCGCACCGCTGGGGTTTCTTCCCGTCGTTTGGCGGCGCATGGGTGATTTCCAACGAACCCTGGTTCAAGAAAGCCAAGGAGAAGGCAGTCCACAATCTGAAACTCCGTGCTTCCTACGGTCTGGTTGGTAACGACAATATCGGCAGTTCTTCCAACCGCTTTTATTATCTGTCCCAGATGAATATGAACAGTACCTCCCGGGATGCCTATTTCGGTGAGAACCGCAGTATCCATTATACCGGTATCGATGTCCTGCGCTATGCCAATGAGGCGATAACCTGGGAAAAATCCTACAAGGCCAATTATGCCCTGGAACTCGGCCTCTTCAACAAGATTGACATTATCGCCGAGTACTTCACGGAGCATCGTAAGGACATTTTCATGAGCCGTGCCGATATCCCTGAAACCATGGGACTTCAGGCCGGTATTTATGCCAACATCGGTGAAGCGAAGGCGCATGGCGTGGATATCCAGGCAGACTACAAGCAGGTATGGAACAAAGACTTCTGGACTTCTGCACGTGGTAACTTCACTTATTCGACCAGTAAGTATCTGGTATACGAGGAGCCGACTTATCCGGAACCTTACCGCCAGCATGTTGGGTATTCCCTCAAGCAGACCTGGGGCTATATTGCCGAGCGCCTCTTCATTGACGATGAGGAAGCGGCCAACAGCCCTTCCCAGGCATCCTTCGGCAGCCAGTATGGCGGTGGCGACATCAAATATACCGATGTCAACGGTGACGGCGTGATCACCGAAGCCGACCGGGTCCCGATCGGCATGCCGACCTCTCCGGAGATTATCTATGGTTTCGGTCTCTCTATGGGTTGGAAGGGGATTGATTTTTCGGTCTTCTTCCAGGGTCTGGCCAACGAATCTTTCTGGATCGATGCTTCGACCAATTATAACCCTTCAAAGAATGTTGCCGGTACGGCTCCGTTCGTCAATAGGACTCAGTTGCTTCAGGCTTACGCCGACAGCCACTGGAGCGAGGACAACCGCGATATTTATGCCTTGTGGCCGCGCTACAGCAACTACTCCAACTACAACAACTCTGCAACCAGTACCTGGTGGATGAGGGACGGCGCTTTCCTCCGTCTCAAGCAGTTGGAGTTGGGTTATACGCTCCCGTACAAGTGGACGCGGAAGGCTCGTATTGAGGGTCTTCGGTTCTATCTTCAGGGAAACAACCTGCTCTGCTGGAGCCGCTTTAAACTCTGGGATCCGGAACTTGCCAGTTCAGGCTTGAATTATCCGATCCAGCGTGTCTTCAATATCGGTGCTCATGTTACTTTCAAATAGGAGGACGCAGCGATGAAAAAGTTTATACGTAAATCAGTCTTGGTCCTCGCGGCCCTGTCCCTTTCCTTTGGCTTCTCCGCTTGTGACAGATATCTTAATGTGGTCCCGGATGACGGTATTCCGACGATCGACATGGCTTTTAATCTCCGTTCGACGGCCATCCGTTATCTTTCGACTTGCTACTCATACATGCCCTTGGACGGTGCACCGGCCGGTGATTCCGCTTTCCTGACGGGGGATGAACTTTGGGATCTGGTGGGACGTATCGTTTCCAATACGTCTTCGCGCGTGCCCAATACTTATTTCCAGATTGCCCGAGGATACCAGACTGCATCCAATGTGCGCGCCAATGACTGGGCATCCATGTATGAAGGGATCCGCTGCTGCGACATCCTGGTCGACAATATCGAGCGTGTCCCCGACATGACCCGTACAGAGAAACAGCAGTGGAAGGCCGAGGTCACTTTCCTCAAGGCTTACTACCACTTCAACTTGATCCGCAAATGGGGCCCCGTCCCGATCATCCGGCAGAGCCTTCCGATGGATGCTGATGTGGAGACGGTCCGTGTACACCGTGAACCGATCGATACCTGTTTTGACTTTGTCCTGAGCCTTTTGGACCAGGCGATGCCCGACCTGCCGCTTGTCAATGTCTCCACCGACGAATACGGCCGTATCACGCAGGCGATCTGCGCGGCATTCAAGGCGCGTGTCGCCGTGTATGCTGCCTCTCCGCTTTTCAATGGCAATGAGGAGGAAGCAACGCTTCTGGATACAGACGGCACTCCGCTGTTCCCGCAGAAAACGCCCGAACAGAAACTGGAGCGTTGGGCTTATGCCGTAACGGCCTGCAAGGAAGCAATCGATGTCTGTGAGAAGGCAGACCGGTGGCTCTATGATGTAGATGATCTGGTGACCTTGCCCAAGTATTCCACGACGCTGGTAGATACGCTGAAGCGGACCCTGGCCGTCCGTGCCGCGATGAGCCACCGATGGAACCATGAGTTAATCTGGGGTAACACGCAGACCGGCGCCCAGATCCAGTACTTCCAGCAGTGGACGATGCCGAATATGACGGAATACAACCACACGACATGGGGTTATCGTTTCATCGGTGTCCCGCTCAAGATCGTCGACCAGTTCTATACAAGGAACGGACTGCCGACCGGCAATGATTTGGAATGGGAAGGGGTCAACCTGATGGGGCTTCAAGAAGGGACGGAGGACCATAGCTATTATATCCAGCAAGGTTATACGACGGCTCGGATGAATTTCAACCGCGAGCCTCGTTTCTATGCCTTCCTCGGATTTGACGGCGGCAAGTGGCTGGATCAGCTGACGGCTTATAATGAGATTGCAGTTGACGACATCCTGCATGTGGAATGCCGCAACGGTAGTCCCTTGGGCAAAGGCGGCAGTGAGACCGGTCCTGTGACAGGATATTTCCCGAAAAAACTCTATCCTCCGCTCCAGTGTGCAGTTACTGGCGCCAATGCCGGTACGACCTATTGGTATCCTTGGCCCATCATGCGTTTGGCGGATCTGTATCTCCTTTATGCAGAGGCGATCAACGAGGCAGAAGGCCCTAATGGAGCACATCGTGAAGACTTGTTCAAGTATCTGGATGCTGTCCGTGCCCGCGCGGGTATCCCTGATGTAAAAACCGCATGGGATGAGTACAGCAACAATCCCGGATATTACAATTCCCAGTATGGCATGCGCGACATCATTCATCGGGAGCGTTTGATCGAACTTTGTTTCGAAAGCCAGCGCTTCTGGGACATCCGCCGTTGGAAGGAAGCTGCCGCCGAGTACCAGAAAGGCATCTATGGCCTGACGATCATCGGCTCTACGGCAGAGGATTACAACGTCAGGAAATTGGTTGCCAGCCAGACTTTCGGACTGAAGGACTATTTCTGGCCGATTTCCACGTATTACATCGAACGCAACCCCAATCTGGTGCAGAACCTGGGTTGGTAACGGACTCTTAAAATGACTGTGTATATGAAAAAGATAAATATCCTTTCTTTGGTGCTGGCGTTGGCTCTGGTTTCCTGTTCCGGGGAGTTGGGCGGACGTATCGACCAGTATGCGGATGTCCCGGTTCCGGGTCCGGTCTCGGTCAAGAGCATCCGCAGCATAGCCGGGGGCGCCGTCATCAAGGTGACCATCCCCGATGATGCCAATCTGAAGGGGATCGTGGCTGAGTATGAACGGAATGGAGAGATCGTCAATGCAAAGATCTCCCGCTACGTTGACAGCCTCACTGTCGAGGGGTTTGCTGACACGCGCCCCCATAAGGTCAACTTGTTCAGTTTCAATGTCAATGAGGAGCGTTCCGCTCCGGTCGAAGTGACTGTCGAGCCACTTGAGCCGGCCATCCGGGTAGTTAAGCCTACGCTGATTGCTTCTTTCGGCGGCGTCAAGATCCTGATTGAGAACAACGAATCACGTTCCGATCTCGCCATCTGTCTGCTCCGCGACGAGGACCTCTCCGATCTTTCCAAACCGATTGATCAGATGAAATGGGTCGAGGTTACAACCCTGTTTACCTCCAGCAATGATATCCGTCTTTCCCGGCGTGGCCTGGATCCGGTTGAGGCCATCTTCGGCGTCTATCTTCGCGACCATTGGGGCAATATTTCCGATACGACATACGCCGTCCTGACTCCGATCAAGGAGGTCCAGCTGGATAAATCCAAGTTTACGGATGCCCGTATCGCAGATGATAACTGCACGACGCAGAATGCCACCAACTATCCGGTCAATTCCCTTTGGGATGGATCCGGTCTCAGTGCCGTACCCCACTTCTTTGCCAGCGATCCGGGCAATCCCAGCCCTTGCTGGCTGACGATCGATCTGGGCGTGACGGCTCAGCTCAGCCGGGTCGCGACGCTTCCGCGTATCGGTTATGTCATCTATGGCGGCGGCGCTGTCCGTGATTATGAATTCTGGGGAACCCCCGGCATTCCGAACGGAGACGGGACCTATAGCAAGCCGGATGGTGAGATCAATCCTTCCAACGAGCATGGTTTTGACGATATATGGTTCTGTCTGGGCAAGTTTACGCAAATCAAACCTTCCGGTTATCTGGCAAGCGGCATGCCCGGAGATGTAACGGCTGAGGATTCTCAGGCTTATAATGCCGGTAATGACTTTGAGTTTGACCCGGCCCAGTATCCGCACTGCAATGATCCAATCCGATACTTGCGAGTCGTTTTTGCCCATACGTTCACGACCTTCGAGTTGGGGCACAACGCTACCAACCGTCAGGTCCAGACCGGTGAAGTTACTCCTTTCGGCCTGGTTGTCGAATAAAAATGAATGCGGTATGAAAAAGAACATTTTCCTTTTCTTGGGTTCCGTCATGCTCCTCGCCCTTTCCTGCGGCAAGCAAGATACGGTGTATAAGGAATTCGTCAAGGCTGGCGGCTATATTTATCCGGCCAAGCCTTTGAATATTTCTGCTGTCTCTGGTTATCAGCGTATCTTCCTGACCTGGGAAGCGCCCATGGACCCTTCGATCCGCATGACCCGTTTGTACTGGGACAACTACACGGATTCCTTGGAGTTCCCATATTCCGAGTATAAAGACGGGGTTATGACGACGATGGTCGCGGGTCTGGATGACCGGTCTTATACTTTCGATGTTGTCAATTTCGATGCCGCCGGCAACAGGTCCCTGGCCACCGAGATCACGACAATCCCCTTCGGCGAGAGTTGGCTGGCTTCCCATTCGGAACGAACGGTCCGTTTCGCCGGCATGTCCGGAGAGGATGCCCTGGTCACGATGTCCCGTTCTACGGACGAGATGGTCGCGACCAAATTCCGTTATCGCACGGTCGATGGAACCTGGGTCGAGAGCGGATATCTTCTTCCCGGTGAGACTGATATTACCCTTCCGAATGCCTTAAAAGGCAAGAAGTTTGAGTATAAGTCCGCTTTCCTGCCAGCCTCTGGCCAGGATACGGTATGGGCTGCTAGTTGGCAAAAGTCTCCGGATCCGATTCTTTATCCGCTGCCGACTTCGGACTGGACCGTGACGGTAACGGCAGACCAGGAGTATGGCAACTTCACTTGCGATAAGATTTTTGACGGTATTGCGGCGACCAACAACCGGTGGCACTCCGCCCGTTCCGGCCCCACCCGGGTATTCCCCAAGATCCTTTCGATCGATACCAAAGCCCAGGAAGGTTCGGAGTACACCCTGGCCAGTTTTGCTTTCTACCAGAGTCCGTCCAACAGCACGTACCGTTACATCCGTAATATCTCCATCTATGTCGGCAATACGCCTTTTGATCCGAACGATACCGATGTCGCGGTGAATTACGGGACTCCGGCGATCTCCCAGCAATTGGGCAGGAACGATGAGGTGACTACGGTGTCTCCCAGACCGCTGGTGGCCGGGCGTTATTTCGCCATCGTCTTTGAGAACTCCTACAATACCAGTGGTTACATCGACCTGTGGGAATTGGTGCCTTATGGATTCATTGCTTCGGAGGCAGATTAGGATGAAATCTATCAAAACCTATTGTTTGATCGCAGCGGCCGTGGCAATCACGGCCGCTTGCCAGGTGGATGTGCGGGAGGACACGTCGGCCTCGACGGTCGCGGTCCGCTTCTCGGCCGGGATGCCCGCGACGCGGGTCGCCTTCACCGAGCCCGCAGGGACGGTTTATCCCGCCCTGTGGCAGCAGGAGGATCAGGTCAAACTGCTGCTCAACAGTGAAGAGATTACGACGGGGTCAACCCAGGGGGTCCTGACGGCTTATCCGTCGTCCGACGGAAAGAAGGCCGATTTCTCCGCCGATCTGTCCGGGACGGAAGGGATGGGCAGTTATACCTTTGATCTCCTTTATCCGGCATCGGCCTTTGTCTCGATCGATATGTTTTCGGGATATGGGACCGTGACGATCCCTTCGTCCCAGACTTCCTCTTCCGTTTCGGCCGATCCGGCCGCGATGTTGCTCGGCGCTGAAGCCGGCCCTTTCACGACGCTGCCGCAGCAAGTGCCCTTGTCGTTCCATCACCTGACGGCCTACGGCAAGCTCCGGCTGACGAACCTGACCGGTGCGCTGCAATCCGTCGAACTGGTCTCCGACCGGGAAGTGACGGGCAGTTTCCAATGGTTGCCGCAGTCGGGCTCGCTCATGGCCGAGTCGGCCCTCAAGAAAGTGCATATCATCTCTTCCGACCCGGATGCCATCTGGTTTGCCTGCGCGCCGGGCGACTGGAGCGGCAGTACCTTGCAGGTTTCTGCGACTACTTCCACGGGCACCCTGACGAAGAGTGTGACGCTTCCTGCCGACCGGGTGATGAAAGCCGGCCAGGTTGCGACCTTTACGGTCGATATGACCGGCGCTTCCGACAAGTCGGACCGTTTCGACGAGAACCATATCGTTTTCTCTTTCGGAGCGATCAGCGACGTGCACATCAACAGCTCTTCCCGCTCCAACGCCTATTCCGCCAAGTTTATCAGCGCCTTGAGCCAGCTCAAGACCCGGGCTGCCGAGAAAGACCCCGACGGACTTGATGCCGTCGTCGTAGCCGGTGACCTGACGGACCAGCCGGCCTCCACCCAGGCTCAGATAGGCTATTTCAAGACTTTCTACGAAGAGGTGTTCAAGCCCCAGGAGGTCCCGATGATCTATACCGTGGGCAACCACGACGCCAATCCCAGCTACTGGTGGACGTCCCAGACCATCATCCAGGCGGCTGTGATGAGCCAGGTCCTGGGGACGTCATACTTCCTGACGGAGCAGTCTGACGCGATGCGTACCCAGTACGAGTGCCGCCACGACCTCGTCGGCGACTATCATATCCTGAGCATGACGCCGACCGGCTCGAGTCCCGTCACTTATCCGGCCGAGGCCAAGCAGTGGCTGGACAACATGCTCGCCAAACTGACGGCGGCCGACCCGGAGCGTTTCATCATCCTCAATACGCATCCGATGATCGAGAATACCTGCTACGGCAGTCTCCTCGGAACGCCGATGGGCATTGCCCAGAGCGACATCTGGGATGCCAGCGACAACTGGGCGACCCGCGACTTGACGGACATCCTGAAGAAGTATCCGCAGGTCGTGACTTTCGGCGGTCATCTGCATTTCCCGCTCAACGATCCGCGCAGCATCTGGCAGGGCGACTTCACCTCCTTCGGCTGCGGCTCCGTACGTTACATGGCGATTGAGAAAGGTCAGTATCAGGACATGAGGAGTTTTACGGTCATGAATGACTGCGAGCAGTTCTCACAAGGCTGGCTGATCCAGATGGACCGCAGCGGCAACATGCGCGCCACGCCGATGGATTTCTACCGCTATGCCGTGATCGGGAAACCGTACGAGATCTCCTATCCGCATGCGGACAAGTCCCATCTGTCCCGTTACGGCAGCAACCGCTCCGCAGCCAACCAGGCCCCGGTCCTGGATGCTTCCCAGCTGCAGATGTCTTCCCGCCAGGTCGGTACGATGACCAGCACGACCGTTGAATGGGCGAAAGCCTCGGACGACGAATTCGTGCATCACTATGTCCTGCAAGTCAAGAAGGACGGGACTACGGTTACGACCCGCAAGTACTTGGCCGACTTCTACCTGCATCCCCAGGCTTCGCAGATGAAGGACAAGTGGAGCGTCTCCCTGGGCAGCCTGGCCGCCGGGACCTACGAGGTCACGCTGACGGCCTACGACTCCTGGGATGCTTCTTCTTCGAGCGTGACCAAGTCCTTCACGATCGACGGTCCGCAGCCGATGCAGAAGGGTTTGTATGCCGACATTGATTTCGATGGCGGTACGGCCCGTGACAGCAAGGGAAAACTGACCATCACCAACAGGGGAGCCACTTTCGCCCAGATGAGCGTCAGCCATGCCGGACAATCCTACACGGCTCCGGCTATGCAGGCCGGTGCGTCGAAATATGTGGAGTGTCAGTTCAACGAGATCGGCTCCTTTGACGAAGCCCGTTCGTTCATGAGCGAGGGCTTCAGCTTCGAGGCGATGTTTTTGGATCGTGAACCGGGCACTGTTGCCAATGATAATGGTGGAACACACGGCATTTTCTGTGGCACTCAATTTGGAGGATGGGGTCTTGCTTTACGATCCAGCAGTATTCCCTATTTTGTTGTCGGGGAGAATAGTAAGAATAATTATGTTATCCTTAATGCGAATTCTTCCGTCTCCTCTTCTGAGCTTTCTCATGTGATGTGCGTGTATGATCCATCTGCAAACAAAGCGACAATATATATCAATGGATCGGCCAGTGCGTCAAAGTCTATTTCCGGCGGCTACTATCCTGGAGACGGTTCGACGTACAACAAATTCTGTCTGGGTGCTGATATCAATACGGATGAGAATAATCCTCATTATCCTTGCACGAACATGATCATCACCGACGCCAAATGGTATGTCGGTGCCTTGGACGCTGCCGCCGTCCAAACGGCCTATAATACCGCTGTCAATGCATTGAAACAATAAAGAAACCTGATAAATACATGAAAAAACTCCTTTTAGTTTCCCTTTCCCTGCTCGTGCTGGTCACGGGCGCCGATGCCAAACGCAAGGCCAAGATCCCTGCGGAAAAGACGATCTCCAAAGAAGTCCTGATGGACAAGATCCAGGGTGCCTGGGCCGGCCAGATCATCGGCTGCACCTATGGTGGACCGACCGAGTTCAAGTATGCCACCACGATCAACGACAACGTCGAGATCAAATGGAATGACCACGGGATCAAATGGTACTATGACCATGCCCCGGGCCTGTACGACGATGTCTATATGGACCTGACCTTTGTCGAGGTCTTCGAGAAGGAAGGCCTGGACGCTCCCGTCGAGTCTTTTGCCAAGGCCTTCGCCAACGCCGGCTATCCGCTCTGGCATGCCAACCAGGCGGCGCGTTACAATATCCTGCACGGCGTCATGCCTCCGGAGTCGGGTCACTGGAAGCACACCCCTCATGCCGATGACATCGACTTCCAGATCGAGGCCGATTATGCCGGTATCATGGCCCCGGGCTTGCCCAACGCAGCCTCCCATTTCTCCGACCAGATCGGCCACATCATGAACTATGGCGACGGTTGGTACGGCGGCGTGTATGTGGCTAACATGTATGCCCTCGCCTTCGTCTGCGACGACATCGTGACCATCTGCACCGAAGCGCTGAAGTCCATCCCCGCCCAGAGCCGTTACTACAAGTGCATGGCCGATATCCTCGGCTGGTACAAGCAGTATCCGAACGACTGGGAGATCGCCTGGGCCCTGGCCAACAAGAAGTATGGCTTCGATATCGGCTGCCCGTCCGGCGTTCACAGTGCGTTCAATATCGACGCCGTGATCAACAGTGCCTATATCCTGATCGGCCTGCTCTATGGCGAGGGGGATTTCGGCAAGACTGTGGACATCTCCACCCGCTGCGGCCATGACTCAGACTGCAACCCTGCTTCTGCGGCTGGCATCCTGGCGACGATGATGGGCTACAAGGCCATTCCCGAATACTGGAAGAAGCCCCTCTATGAGGTGGTGGACCGCAACTTCAAGTACACCGACATCTCCTTCAACAAGGCTTGCGAGATGTCTTTCAACCAGGCCCTGGAAGTCGTGGAACGCTACGGCGGCAAGGTGGGAAAGAAGGATGTGAAGATCAAGGTCCAGACTCCGGAGCCCGTACGCTATGAGCAGTCCTTCGAAGGCCTCTGGCCGAAAGAGAAGATCCAGATCGGCGGGAAGGATATCCTCAGGGTCGGTCAGCTCAGTTTCGAGGGCTGCGCCGTCGTCGTCGGACACCGGGTGTCCCATACGGCAGAATACAAGCTCGGCAGCTCGTACGAAGCTTGCGTCGAGGTCTGGCTGGACGGCAAACTCGACCAGACGGTCCTGCTCCCGGTCCAGGCCAACAACTACAAGCAGGAGGTCTACTACAATTATGATCTGACCGAAGGCAAGCATACGATCGACTTCAAGTGGGTCAATCCGGTGCTGGGCGCGGATATCGTGATCAACTATATCCTGCCTTATACCTCTCGTCCGGAAACCATCGATACCTTCTGAGAATGAAAGGAAAATCGCTCTTGACAATACTGGTGGCCGCCCTTGTGGCGGCCCCTGTTTTTGCCCAGCAGCCCAAAGACCCGGCGGAGATCGATCCCGCTGATTACCAGGTCACCAAACGGGAGCTGAAGAAAGCACGCAAGATCCTTTATACGCCCTTGGATCAGCCCCTGGTCTTTCCCAATCCTTCACCCGGAGCACAGTGGTTCCCGGAAGCGGGCCTGGGCCTCTTCATGCACTGGGGCATCCACAGCCTGCTGGGCGCCCAGCCGTCCTGGAACATGATCAAAGGCTATGAATGGGCAGGGGAGTGGCATTCCCGTGAGGAGTATTACGGGCAGGCCTTTCTCTTCGATCCGCAGGACTACAACCCGGACCGCTACCTGAAGGCCGCCAGGGAGGCGGGATTCACCTACGCCGTACTGACGACACGCCACCATGACGGTTATGCGCTCTGGCCCTCCAAGCTGGGCATCGGCACCAGGCAATACATGCACGGACGGGATCTGATCCGCGAGTACGTGGATGCCTGCCGCCGGCAGGGCCTGAAGGTGGGCCTGTATTATTCACCGCGCGACTGGCACTATCCCGGCGACCGCCCGCTGAGTGAGTTCGATGTCGAGACTTGGGGTAAACTGCCTCCGGTCACGGACACTGTCGCCAACCGGCAGGCCTTCGAGGCTTTCTTCGCCTATATAATGGTTCAGCTGGAAGAACTGCTGACCCAGTATGGAAAGATCGACGTCCTCTGGCTGGACGGGATGGGCTGGCGCGGGATTCCGGTGCAGGATCTGCAGACGGAGCGTGTCTATGCCTGGATCCGCAGCCTGCAGCCGGATATTGTCATCAACGACCGCTGGGGCAATATCGTCAACCCGGACAATCCGGACGGCACCAGCATGCGCATCGGCGACTTTACGACGCCCTTCGAGTGCACCAAGCCGACCTATATCCCGTCGAAGTGGTGGGATGAATGCCATATCTGGAACGGCAAGGGCGGCGGCTGGGGCTACAACAAGAAGGGCCTCTTCAAGCCGATGTCCTGGTTCATGGAGCATTTCGTCGCAGCCCGCAGCCTGGGCGGCAATTTCCTGATCAACGTAGGTCCTTCCGGGACCGGGGACATGCATCCCAATTATTACAAGGAGATCGCGATCCTCCGGGAATGGATGGAGACCGGCGCCGAGTCCGTCTTCGGGACCGGTCCGACGCCTGGCGTAGAACGGAGCAACGTCCCGCTGACGACGCGCGGGCAGGATATCTGGTATGCCCATGTCCTTCCGGACTTCAAGCGGCAGGTCTCGGTCAAGACGGACCGGGAGCCCGCCTCCCTGACGCTGCTGCGCACGGGCGAAGCCGTGCCCTATATCTACAGGGACGGATTCCTGGTCTTCCAACTCGCGGCGGACCGGCGTACGGCGACGGATGATGTAGTGAAAATCGTTTTCTGACCCTATCGGGTCTGGAAATAGGAAAGACAGCTGCTGAGAAGGATCCGGAGGTCATCCGGGTCCTTCAGCGTTTCCAGGGGGAAGCCGAAACTGACTACCCGGTAATTGCCGGGGTTATAGGCGACGGCCGCATTCATCCCGGTCTCCGGGTACTGGAGAAAGACGCTGCTGAGTTTTCCGGGGAGACGGAGCGCATCCGCATTCTCCACACGGTACATGCGCTCGTTGAACTCATTCCAGTAATGCATCGTACCGAGTTTTCCCCGCAGATCAAGCGTTTTGTTGCGGACCGGAGAGACACAGCCGTCGTAGCAGCCGAATCCGCTCTGGAATCCGTAACCGAGTATGTTCTCGGCGAAACTGGCGGCAGAACTGCGGTAAACCGGGTCCGACAGGACCGGATAGACCTGGTCCCAGATATCCGTGGCGATGTCGGCGCCGGAGATGATCAGGTTCCCGCCGGTGCCCGTGAAGTCCAGGATCGCCTTCCGCAGGTCTGCCGGGAAAACCTGATAACGGTCCGGGGCCTGGCCGGAACCGATGCGGGTCGTAACCTGCTTGCCGCAGATCAGGTCGGCGGCAAAACAGCCGCGCGCCAGCGTCGGGTCGGCCGTCCAGGCATCGCGGCTGAAGGAGACGAAAGCATATCCGGCGGCGAGCAACGCCCGTCCGTGGACGGACGGATAGTCGAACGTGTTGCCGGCAATCACGCGCCCCGCCATGTTGCTGCGCGTGGCGCCGAATCCCGGGCTGTCGTTGGTCGAAAAAGGCTGCCCCCGACGGTGCATGTAGTTCTCACCGATATAACTGATGTCGTAGAGGTAGGGGACGCCGGCGTCGATGCTTCCCTCAAATCCGGCATAGAAGGGGGTGTCGAACCAGGTGGGAGCACTGACGCGGTCGAAATTGTTGATGACGGCCACCTGCCCCTGTACGGGGAAGACAGGCGTTCCGATGCTGAGGATTTCCGAAGGGAAGCTCCGGCCTCCATCGTTGCAGGCTTCCACCTTGAAACTGTATAGGTGACCGGGGCGGATCGGGACGTCGCAGTACAGGCGCTCTCCATCTTCATGGGCGCGGCGGATCAGCTCGCCTTCGTTGAAACTGCCGTCGTCCACCCGGGTGTACAGGATGTAGCTCTTCGGCTCGGCCGTCGGCTCGAGGGGGTCTGAGACAGGCCGCCAGCTGATCCGGGCGCTGTGTCCCTCCGGGCCGAACGTGACGGCCAGGGAACGGACGGGCAGCGGCTGGACGATATAGGAGCGTTTGTACAGGTCGGAGAGGAACTTGAGCATGCCCTTATAGACGGCGCGGCTGACGGTGAAGCGGAAGTCCGGGTCGAGACCGTAGCGCATGTCGGCGAAGTTCTGGTGCGCCAGCACCTCCAGCAGCATGCCGGGGACGCTGGTCGTCCGGCTCTCGCTGTAGGAACGGTCCCAGACCCAGCGCCGCCGCCAGGTCGAATCGTATTGGCGCCGGATATCCTGGACGATCTGGCTCTGGACCAGGTCGGCGTAGTGGCGCCCGACCATGCGGCTCTTTCCGTCCGGCAGTGTGTCCTTGTTCTCGCAGAGCCGGGTATAGATGGCCAGCGTACCGACGGTGCTGTCGTTGGGGGTCACTCCGGCATCGGAGTGGAAGGCGAAGGACAGGTCGATCGGGATGCCTTTTCCCGCTTGTTCCGGATTGCGGACGGAACCGCCGCACATCAGCGAAACCCAGGCTCCGCGGCTGGCGTAGTCGCGCGTGTATTCCCCGTCCCATTGCCGGGTGACCGTGGTGTCGATACCGGCCCATTGCATGGAATACAAGGCGCCTTCCGCAAAACTGGGCAGCCCGGATGTCCGGTACTCGGACGGATCCTGGTCGAGGCTTCCGCGGGCGATCTTGCCCATGCCGCCGCCGATCTTGACGGCGTCGGCGCTGACGATGCTGCCCCGGACGAGGTCGCGCCCCTGCGGTGTGCCGTTGTCCAGGATGACCGATCCTTCCCCTTCAAATTCGAAGGTCCCGAGATAGATCCAGGTCCCGCCGCCCCATCTCTGGTTGACGACGAAGCCGGTCTGCCCGCCGCGGTGACGGACGGTATAATGGGCGCAGGGACTGCTGTTGACTTCGCTCCGATAGGATACGTACACGGCATAGGAGCCCCGCTCCGGAGCGCGGAAGGACCAGATGGCCTGGGCGGAAGGCTCATGCGTACAGGCGGTCCGGCGCGTGCTGCCCGCCAGGAAAGGATTCTGGTCCAGCAGGTAAACGGCTGCCGTATCGGCAAATCCGGGGCCGGCCGTTTCCCAATCGCCTTTCTCGTTGTAGATGCCGACCTGACGCAGGGGCAGTTCCCGTACTCCGGTGAAGGACGGGTCATTGTCAATGATGACCTCCAGGCGCTGGATGTCCCTTTCGCGGGGCGTCAGGACATAGGCTCCGGCATTTTCGAGCATCGGGATCAGGAAGGGCAGGACGTAGCTCTGCGTGTACATGTCCTCGACCGTGCGGTGCAGGGGAGCGCGCTGCCACTTCCACTGGCCGGCGCCCTCATCGAAATAGCGCCCGTGGCTTTGCCAGAGGGCGATGTTGCGGCCGCTCAAGCCCTTGGGGTATCGGACCGATCCTTCCCGCTCGACAAAGAGGCGGCGCAGGTTGCGGTCTTCGTAGGTGTGGGCGTAGGGCTGGGGCCAGCCCTTGGTGCTGAGCCGGGGCGTGACCAGTTCTTCGATCTTGCTTTCCTTGGAATAGATGTCCCCGATCTCGCAGGTGCTGTAGGCGGAGGGCAGCATTTTCTTCAGCTGCCCCCGGAACCACTCAACGTCCTTCTCCCGCCAGGGGAAGTCGCCCAGGGAGTGGTCGAAATGGAAATCCAGCAGATCCCCCTTGCGTACGACCTTCTTGAGCGTCAGCTTGTTCTGGACCGTGGTCCGGCGGGAGTACATCCGGGAGAGGGAATCCGTGGCGGTTTTGAACTCTTCGGGGCGGATGCTCGCAGCGGCCCGGGCGGAAAGACCCAGGCAGAGGAACAGCAGAAGGGCGGTGAGCGTCTTTCTCATGAGCGGGTGCGGGAATTTCGGATGCCGGTGACCAGCATCAGGATAAAGACGGTCAGCGAACTGAGCGCGATGGCGCTCGCATCGGCAAGGAAGTCCTTGGAGTCGGGAGTCCGGTAGGGGAGGAAACCCTGGCCGATTTCCGTGGCTGCCGCGATCAGACAGCCCGCCAGGAAGATGAGCAGGACGATCCCGAGTGCCTTCCAGGGGCCCGAAGGGCTTTTCCCCAGGGCGAAGTAGGACAGCAGGGGGAAGGGCAGGAACATCAGGAAGTGGAAGACCTTGTCCTGCTCCAATCCCAGGATCTTGTTGTGGATCTGGGGCAGGTTTCCGAAATGCCCGAAGCAGAGGATGGCCAGGGCAATAATATAGAGGATCACCAGGATCCGGAACAGGATGACGGTGCTGCGTTTCATCTTACAAGGCTTGCATGTCGTTGAGTTTCTTGTAGTATCCGTCGAGGGCCAGCAATTCTTCGTGCCGGCCGCGCTCGACGATGCGCCCTTCGTCCATCACGATGATCTCGTCGGCATTCTTGATCGTGGAGAGGCGGTGTGCGATGGCGATGGTGGTCCGGTTGGACATCAGGCGTTCGAGGGCTTCCTGTACGGTGCGCTCGGATTCGGTGTCCAGCGAGGCGGTCGCCTCGTCGAGGATCAGGATGGGAGGATTCTTCAGGATGGCCCGGGCAATGCTGATGCGCTGGCGCTGGCCGCCGCTGAGCTTGCTGCCGCGGTCGCCGATGTTGGTGTCATAGCCCAGCTCTTTCTCCATGATGAATTCGTGGGCGTTGGCGATCTTGGCGGCGGCGATGACTTCTTCGCGGGTCGCTCCCTCGACGCCGAAGGCGATGTTGTTGAAAATGGTGTCGTTGAAGAGGATGGGATCCTGGTTGACATTGCCCATCAGGGCGCGGAGGTCCCGCAAGCTGGCCTGCCGGATGTCCACGCCGTCGAGGCGGATGCAGCCCGATTCCGGATCATAGAAGCGCGGGATCAGGTCCACGAGCGTGGTTTTGCCGGCGCCGGATGCACCGACGATGGCGATGGTCTTGCCCTTGGGAATGGTCAGGTCGACGCCCTTCAGCACCTCCTTGCCCCCGTCTCCGTAGCGGAAGGCGACTCCTTCGAAGCGGATGCTTTCCTTGAATTCGGAGATCCGGACCGGTTCGGCCGCCTCGACGATGTCATTGCGGCTCTCCAGGATCCGGTTGATGCGCTCCATCGAGGCCAGGCCTTTCGGGATGCCGTAGGCGGCGCGTGAGAGTTCCTTGATCGGCTGGATCACGCTGTAGAGGATCACCATGTAGTAGATGAAGGTCGGAGCGTCGATCGGGGACTTGTCGTTCAGGATCAGGGTGCCGCCGAACCAGAGGATGATGGCGATCATGACCGTGCCCAGGCATTCGCTGACCGGATGGGCCAGGACCTGGCGCGTCATGACACGGCCCGTTTTCTCTTTCATGGCGCCGGTGACGCCTTCGAAGCGCTTCTCCATCTTGTCTTCCGCCAGGAAGGCTTTCACGACCCGCAGGCCGCCCAGGGTCTCTTCGACCTGGGACATCGTATCGCTCCAGAGCGTCTGGGCTTCCAGGGATTGGGCCTTGAGCTTGCGCCCGATCAGGCCCATGATCCAGAGCATCAGGGGAGCGAACAGGATGGTGAAGAGGGTCATCTTCCAGGAGATGAAGATCAGGGCGCCGAAGTAGAAGACGATCAGGATCGGGTTCTTGATCAGCATGTCGAGGGAAGCCGTGATCGAGGTCTCCACCTCCTGGACGTCGCCGCTGATGCGGGCGATGATGTCGCCTTTCCGCTCCTCGGAGAAGAAGCCCAGCGGGAGGCTGAGGATCTTGCGGTAGATTTCCATCCGGATGTCCTTGACGATGCCGGTGCGGATGGGAACCATCACGGCGCTGGCGCCGAAATAGCTGGCGGTCTTGAAGACCGTCATCAGGCAGAGGGCCAGGCAGAGCAGCAGCAGGGTCAGGGAGGCCCCATGCACCTGCATGAACTGGCTGACGGCCCAATAGGCGTTGTTGAGCAGTTTCTCGCCGATTCCGGCCTGGGCGGAATCCCAGGGGATGAAGGTGTAGACCTTGTCGTCGAGGTTGAACAGTATCTTGAGGATGGGGATGATCAGCGAGAAAGAGACCAGGTTGAGGACGGCCGAAAGGATGTTCAGCAGGACGGAGCCGCCGAGATACTTCCGGTAGGGTGCGACATAGTGCCGCAGCATCGCCATGAATTCTTTCATATCGTTATCGGTTGAGATATAACAGTTGTTCGGTCCAGCGGAAGATCAACTCCGTGCGCTTCTCCAGGACAGGGTAGTCGATCTTGTCCGGGGTGTCGCTCTCCCGGTTGGTGTCCATCGTGATTCCGGAAGTGAACATGACCGAGTAGATCCCGTGCTCCAGGAAAGGCTTCTGGTCGGATACCCGCTTGAGGAAGAGATCGGTGAAGCCTTTGCTGCCGTAGTAGTCCAGGCCGATCTGCAGCCCGGTCCCCTTGCGGAGATTGGTGCTCTGGAGCAGGCTGTTGAATTTCCCGCCGCCCAGCAGGATCAGGTAGTTCTTCTGCCCTTTGGTAAGCGGGGCGGATACGCCTCCGAGAATGTCGAGGTTGATGACGGTGGAGATGTCACGGGCTCGGATGGCATTTCCGGTCACGGGGTCGTGCAGACGTCCCAGGGCGATGCGGCTCCACAGGTCCTGGGCTCCGGCCAGGCTGAGCTGCTTGCCGTCGAGGGCGGCGAAAATGATGTTCTGCGGGACACCGGTGCCATGGTCGGCCAGATAGCGGAACAGGCGGACCATGCGGTTCAGGACTGCGACGCCCGATGCGTTGGAGTCGGCTCCCGGGTAGGTTTTGCCGTCAAGGACGCCCAGGTTGTCGTAGTGGGCCATGATGATGACATAGCTGCCGTTGGAGAGGTAGGAGGGAGTCTTGGCCGGCAGCATGCCGACGATGTTGTGGCAGACGTGGCCCCCGGCGATGAAGGTCTGGCACAGGGTCCCGTCCATGGGCATCAGGTGCTGTGAGTCGAACTGGCGTATGGCCCACATGCCGGCCTCGGCCAAGCCCTCCTGTGAGGCGCCGCGCCCCTTGCAGAAGTCTCCGGACAGGAATTCGACGTCCAGCCGGAGCGCCGCCTGGGAGATGAACTTCTCCGCGGCGAGGTCGGCCATGGATTTGTACTCCCGGTCCTGCGCCGCTGTCCGGGAAGGGAACAAGAGGCTTGAGAGCAGTAAAAGGAGCAACAATTTTCCGCGGAAATTCACAGTTGGCTTGATTTATGATTATATTTGTAGAATCAATCTCCAAAATTACGAATTTCAGACCACATTCGGAAATTTATGAAGCGTACGCTCGCAATTATCTTGATTCTTGTCGCTTTCGGGCCGTTTTGCCATGCCCAATACGACAAGGATGTCTTTTCCTACCGGGGGAGGGCGGCGCTTCAGGACGGCAAGTACGCCAAGGCGATTGAGAACTTCAACATCCTGGCCCGGTTGGACACGACGGACTACTGGACTTTCTTTTACCGGGGGATTGCTAAGTACAACCTCGGCGACTTGCGCGGTGCCCAGACGGACTTCGACACTTCCGTCCGGCTCAATCCGGTCTTTACCAACGGCTATCATTACCGGGCGATCACCCGGAGCCGTTTCGGCAAGTATGATGAGGCCCTGTCCGACCTGGAGCGGGCCATCGAACTGCGTCCGGGTTTCATCGGCCTGTATTTCAGCCGGGGCGTCACCTATTTCCTGGCCCAGCGCTTCGACGATGCGGTCAAGGATTTCGACCGCTATATCCGGAAGGAGCCCAAGGATCCCTCTGCCTTCCTGAACCGGGGGGCCAGTTACCTTTTCCTGGGAGATACGCTCAAGGCCTTCAATGATTACAACAAAGCGATCCGGCTGGACCGCTTCGAGCCGGAAGGATTCATCCGCCGGGGCCGCCTCTACGCGGCGCAGGGAAAATACGAAAAGGCCATCGACGACATGGACCATGCGATCAGCCTGGATCCGGACAATACTTTCGCTTACTTCAACCGGGCGATCATGCACTATGAGGAGCATGACTACAATGCGGCGATGGCGGATTTCAACCGGGTGCTGGAGGATGAACCGGGCAATGCGCTGACGCTCTACAACCGGAGCCTGATCTATGCGCAGGTGGGGGATTTCGAATCGGCCCTGATGGACATGGATCGCGTGATCAACATCAATCCCAAGAATGTCCTGGCCTATTTCAACCGTGCGTCCTATTTCATCGAGATGGGGCGCTGGCAAGATGCCCTGGAGGACTACGACAAGACGATCGAACTGTATCCGGATTTCGCCAAGGCCTATATGAACCGCTCCTTCGTCAAGAACATGCTCGGGATGATGCGGGAGTCCAAGGCGGACTACCAGACCGCCCAGCGCAAGGTGGCCGAGTATCGGGCCAAGAATGCCCAGGCCGAAGGTTCCTTTGCCGACACGACCCAGAAATACAGCTCCTTGCTCAGCCTGGATGCCGATTTCGCCAAGAAGGACTTCGACAACGAGTTGCTCCAGCATCGGGATATCGACATCCGGCTCAAGCCGCTCTTCAAGTTCCGCCTGGCCGCGCAGCGGGAGAACGCCTATTATGCCTTGAAGAACCGCTATGAGAATCCGCTGATGGCCCGTTTCATCCAGGACTCGTCCGTACCGATGATCATCTCCAATACCGACACGATCCCAGGCTTTGTCCTGACGGGCAAGCTGGAAAACATCCTCAAGGGAGACAGTGCATACGGTCCCGGCCGCTCGGACCTGCCGGCTTCCGAGATCAGTTTCATCAAGGGGTTGTATGAGTTGCAGAACAAGCAGTTCACCCAGGCGCTCAACTACTTCGACCAGGCGGTCGAACAGGCTTCGGATGACGTGTCGAAGAGCCGTTACGCGGACTATTACCGTGCGTTCTACAACATGAACCGGGGTGTGCTCCGTGCGGAGATGATCGATTTCATCGCTTCGATCCAGAACAATGTCCAGACGCTGACGATGGACGACAAGGGGGCGATCCGGGCCCGTGTTAGCGACCAGGTCAGCCATACCTACGATTATTCCGACGCGATCGCCGACATGGAAGAGGCGTCGGCGCTGGTTCCCGACTTCCCGTATTTCTATTATAACCTGGGCAACCTCTATTGCCTGTCTTCCCAACTGGTCCGCTCGATCGAGAACTATGACAAGGCGATCCGCCTCTGGCCGCAGATGGGGGAAGCCTATTTCAACCGGGGCCTGGTCCTGATCTATCTGAAAGACAAGGAGAAAGGGTGCATCGACCTGTCCAAGGCCGGCGAGTTGGGCGTGGCTGACGCGTACGGTGTGATTTCCAAGTACTGCGAGGATGAGAAGCGTTAAGTTCAAGTCCTTCTCCAGCGGCAGCTGCGGCAACTGTTATTTCCTGGGCCTGGAAGAAGAGGGCGTCTTTACCGATGCCGTGCTGATCGATGCCGGGGTCAGCCTGCGCGCCGTCAAACGGGAACTTCAGAACGAGAAGATTCCGCTCTCCTGCATCCGGGCAATTCTGGTCACGCACGACCACATGGACCACATCCGCAGCCTCGGCTCCTATTGCAAGTACCTGAAACTGCCGGTCTGGGCCACGCCGGAGCTGCATACGGCCATGTCGTACCACACGTATACGCTGGAGCACCTGGCGGCCGTGCGTCATTCCCTGGTGCGGGATGTCTGGAACGAAATCATTCCCGGCGTGCTGGAGGCCCGCTATTTCGTCGTCCCCCACGATGCCTCTCAGACCGTGGGCTATGGGATCCGGGTGGCGGGCTTGCCTTTCGTCATCATGACCGACCTGGGACGGATGACGCCGGAAGCCCTCTCCTTTGCTTCCCATGCCCATGTCGTGGTTGTGGAGTCCAACTATGACCGGGGCATGCTGATGAACGGCTCCTATCCCTACGACCTCAAGATGCGCATCAGCCGGGGCAACGGGCATCTGAGCAACGATGAGTGTGCCGACGCCGTGCGGCGTTTCTACCACAAGGAGCTCACGCACCTTTTCCTCTGCCACCTGAGCGAGAACAACAACACGCCCGAACTGGCCCGAAAAGCAACGTCCGACGCCCTTGCGGACATCGGACTGTTGCCTTCGTATGAGAACTCTGCGTATTTCGCCTCTCCGGAAGGGGACTCTCTCATCATGCAGCCGCTCCCGCGCCGCACCCCTTCCCGGCTTTTTACTTTAGTTTGAACTCCCTGTCGCCAAGGACTTTGCGGGCGAGGAGCGGCTCGTTGGTCGTGAGGGCGTCGATCCCGAGGTAGATCAGCGAACGCATGTTGTGGTCCTTGTTGACGGTCCAGGCGTTGACGGTCATGCCCTTGTCGTGGGCGGCCTGGACATAGTCGGGATTGTCGATCAGCACCTTCTGCTCGTAGTCGATGCCATTGATGCCTTCGCCGGCCAGGACTTCGGGGGCGATGTCGCCTTCCAGGTACTGGTTGATGAACTCGGGGGCCTCCTTGGCGATCCGCTGGCAGATGTGGTGGCTGAAGGAGATGAAGGCGACCCTTCTGGGATCATACAGATTGTGGGCTTTCAGTGCCTCAACGGTCTTTTCCCAGAGCAGGTCTTCGCGCTCCTGTTTCTTCTGGGGCTTGAGTTCCACGACAAGGACCGTGGTCTTGCACTTCTCGCCCTGGGTCAGGTACTCGTCCAGCGTGGCGGGGTGCTCGCCGTTCTTGTGGGTCATGGCCTTGAAGACGGAGAGGGGGTTGTCCGCGATCTTGACGCCCTGGATGTTGTCATTGTGGTTGACGATCACGACGTCGTCGCTGGTGATGTGGATGTCGAACTCACTGCCCCACAGTCCGTTGTCCTGCGCGGCCTTGAGGGAAGCGATGGTGTTCTCCATGTAGCCGGCAGCCTCGCAGTTCCAGAAACCGCGGTGGGCGACGATGCCGGTCTTACCCTGCTGGTTCGCCTTGGGGAAGGACGTGGCCGTGCCGGGGACGAATTTCGAAGTCGCGCAGCTGCCGAGCATCAGGACGGCGCTTGCGAGTAAGATAAGGGTCTTTTTCATGGTATGTGCGGGTTTAGATTCGCTTGAGGATGGCTTCCGTCTGATCTTCGTAGCCGGGCTTGCGCAGGAGGGCGAACATGTTTTTCTTGTAAGCCTCCACGCCGGGCTGGTTGAAGGGGTTGACGCCCAGCACGTAAGCGCTGATGCCGCAGGCCATTTCGAAGAAATAGAAGATGGCGCCGAGATTGGATTCGTCGATCTTTTCGATGCTGACTTCCATCTGGGGGACACCGCCGTCGATGTGGGCGAGCTTGGTACCGAGCTGGGCCATGGCGTTGCAGTGGTTGACATGCTGGCCGGCGAGGTAGTTGAGTTGGTCCAGGTTCTGGAAATCAGCGCCGATGACCACGTCGCGCTGGCTCTTCTCTACGTTGACGACGGTCTCGAACATGACACGGCTGCCTTCCTGGATGAACTGGCCCATGGAGTGCAGGTCGGCCGTATTGGCGACGGAGGCCGGGAAAATACCCTTGCCGTCCTTGCCTTCGGACTCGCCGTAGAGCTGCTTCCACCATTCGGCGAGGAAGGTGAGCTTGGGATTGTAGGTGACGAGGATCTCGACGGCCTTGCCGCACTCGCTGTGGAGAAGGTTGCGCATCGCGGCATATTGGATCGCGGCGTTGTCGGCGGACTTGACGAGCAGGGCCTCACGCTCCTCGGCGGCACCCTTGAGCAGGGCGCGGATGTCATAACCGGCCACGGCGATCGGCACCAGTCCGACCGGAGTCAGGACGGAGAAACGGCCGCCCACGTTGTCCGGGACGACGAAGGTCTTGTAGCCTTCCTGGGTCGCGAGGGTCTTGAGAGCACCCTTCTTGGCATCGGTGATGGCGACGATACGCTCTGCTGCCGCGGGTTTGCCGTAGGTCTGCTCCAGGTATTCCTTGAAGATGCGGAAGGCGACGGCGGGCTCGGTGGTGGTGCCGGACTTGGAGATCACGATCACGGCGGTCGAGCGCAGTTTGGCGAGATCCATCAATTCGGCGAGATATTCCTCGGAGAGGTTGTTGCCGGCGAATACGACCTGGGGATGGCCCTCGGGACGCACGAATGCATGGCTAAGCGCCTCGATGGCGCATTTGGCGCCAAGGTACGAGCCACCGATACCGATGACGACGACGAGCTCCACGCCCTTCTCTTTCCAATCGTCACGGACGTCCTCGCACGCCTGGATGAGGGACTCGGGAGTTTCGGAGGGGAGTGTCTTCCACCCCAGGAAATCGTTGCCTTCACCGGTCTCGTCGCGGAGGACGTCGAAAGCCTCGAAGGCTTTCTGCACATAGGCTGCATAGTCGTCTTGCTTGACGAAAGGGTTGCAGCCATCGAGTTTGAATGTTACCATAGTATTTTTTGTCTTTTGTTGTCTATCCTACAAAGATAGTGGTTTTGAAGGGCTTTCGCAAATCAGAAACCGCGGCCGAACTGGACCCAGTATTTCTCTTCCAGCTTGTTCCAGGCCTCGGCGGCAGCGTCATAGGACTGTTGCAGATAAGCGTTGAGTTCTTCGGCTTTGGTTTTTTCCATCGGAAGACCCTCGAAGATCTTGTCTTCCACGCCGATCAGCGTTTCGTGAAACTCCTTCTTGGTCGTCTGCCAGCTCAGGGTCGCGAGTTTGTTGGCCCGGCGGAACTGCCAGACGAAGCAGTCGGGGTCGTAGCGGTTCTGGCCGCAGCGATCCAAGGCCTTCGGGAGAGCCGTGCAGCCGGCAAAGACCGGCAGGTGCGGGCTCTGGGCCGGATTGTCCACCGCCAGCCAGCAAATGCCGCCGACGGCGTCCGGCAGGAAGTTGCGCAGCTGGATGACCGTCGAATAGGCGCACCAGGCCACGGCGACTGTCCGGCGGAAGGTGACCGTCCCGGGGGCGATGGTGTTGAGCGTGTTCTGCATCGTAGTCGTCATCCAGGGGTTGGCCAGGGGACTGATCTGCTCCCGTTCCACGGTGTCGCCGGGGGCTTTCATCTTGATCTTGATGTTCTGGCACATGTCGAAGTCCGTCCCTTCGTAGGTGGAACGAAGGAGTTCCATGACGTCCCGCACGCTGACCTTCTTGTCCGGCTTGACGCTGAAGGGCATCTCGTCCATGTCGTAGCGCAGTCCCAGCGACGGGGCCAGGGCATTGAGGATGAAGTACTCGCGCTCACGGAAGTTCTTGCCGCCGCCGTAGGCTGCGTGGTAGGCTTTGTAGAAGCAGAACTCGCTCTGCCCGTCCCAGAGGCCGTATTTGAGCGCGACTTCCTCGACGTTGTCGGAGGCCATGAAATGGTCCTTGTCGCTGCGGTCGATCCGCCCGATGCGCGGGATGTTGGCCGAGACGCCGATTTCCCCGTCGGGGACACGCTGGGCCGCCCAGGCTCCGCCTTTCTCGCCCTTGCCGGGACCGACGACTTCGAAAAACCAGACTTCGTTCTTGTCGGCGACCGTGAGGCATTCGCCGCCGTCGATATAGCCGTATTCGGCGATCAGCGCTCCCATGAGTTCGATGGCGTCACGGGCGTTGTCGCAGCGCTGGAGGGCGATGCGGCAAAGCTCCTCGACGAGGAACATGCCGTTGCTGCTGCGCAGGGTGTCAGGCCCGCTGAAGGTGGTCTCACCGATGGCCAGCTGCTTCTCGTTGAGGCTCGGATAGGCGGTGTTGAGGTAGGTGTAAGTACGTTTGACCTGGGGAATGGTGCCGGCCAAGCGCAGTCCAGTCGTGTCTGTCGGGGAAGCGGTCTTGCGCGTTCCCTTCCAGATCTCGACGGTCTCGCCTTTCTTGTGCTTGCCGCCGGGCTCGATCGTCGCCCAGGTGCGCGACTTGCCGTCACAAGTGTGTGAAGTGATGACCGACCCGTCGGTCGTCGCGCCCATTCCGGCCGCGATACTGGTGCAGTCCAGCCCGTTATCGGGGAAATCCTGCGCGTGGGCAGGGGGACAGAGAATCATGGTGGCTAGTGGAATGGCCACCCATGCGAGGATGCGGGATAGTTTGTTCATATTTGTCTGTGTTATATTTTACGCGTTACTAAACTAGCATTGATCGAAGGCTGTCCAAAACGATAGATTGCGGCGAATCCCGGTTTAGCGAAAGCAAAATCAGCTTTACAAGGCAAAAAGTGTCGTTTGACCCCACTTTGAATGGTACCCCAAACGACAAAAACGTGGCCCTGTGGCCAAAAGTGTCGTTCGTCTGCCGGGATCATGGTAGTCATAAATCCAAATATCGTCTTAGACTGCGCTATTTTAAGATAATGTCCATTAACGTCCTATTCTGAGTTATTATTTGGCTGTCAACAGCCGTTTTTTTAATTCTTCAACATAATCATTCAAATTAAATCTGTTTTCAAGGAGATTATGCCCTGTTCTTCTAATTGAAACATGGTATTCGGTTGGAGTGTCTGAATCTGAATATAACAAATTGACTAAGATTATGGTTTCTTTAAAACTCGCATAATACAAGGTAAGATCGGCCCATGATACAGTTTTGCCTTTTAGTCCCAACTTATGAATATCTTTTATGATATATTCAGAGCTGTAAAAAGCCCTTTTTTGTAAACACTTCAGTTCATAAAAAACTCGGTCTTCACTGTGAAGCAACGGAGAGCGTAACGAATAGCACTTAATAAAAACAATTTTATCCGGTAAAGTATTGAGGCAGGTTTCATCTGCCAAACTTAAAAGTGTCTGTACCGCGTTTTGAAAATGAAATTTTATCTGGTTGATTGAATTCATAACGGTTACAGATAATCACATAGGTTAATAGCCACTCCAGCATTTATTGACCATACTGGGCCAATACTTTGGAATTGAATCATGTCTCCAAACAGTTTAAAAACAAGTTTTGTCTCGTAATACGACTCTCTCTTTGTAGAAAGGAATAAGTCACGTCGCATTTGACAGTTAAATGCCAGTCCGAACTGCCCGCCAAATCCTTCAATCCAACTAGACGTTGTTTTACTGTTTGTTTCATCTACAGGCTTGATGTATTGAAACAGAGACTCTTTTTTTACCCCAACGAAAGGATAAATGGAAAGACGTCGATGGTTTATAATTTGATAACCACCCCGCAAGCACCATTCTAAAGCACCGAAAGCATCGGACGGGGCCCAATCATAGGCTAGTTCCAAGTCATGATAGTTTACCCGGGGACTTTTATGGGTCCCAAAGTTCATCAGTATTTCAAATTCCAGAAATAGTCTCTTATATTGACCATTAATGCCAACGGTTAAAAGCGGGATCCATACAGGTTCATTTGCAAACACCCGGCTCCATTCATTGTTAAAGCCTAAAAACAGTCCTGTTTGATTATTTGTCAGATATTTTGCCTGTACATGAGAAAACAGAGAATCCGTATTTGTTGAAAACTGAGAATCTAGGTCCTCTATCTTCTTTTTATAGTCAGAAACTGCCACAGTATTATAACCGTCATTACAGTCCCTGCGATATGTCTCCGTTGCTTTTCGCAATTCGTGTTTCATTTCATAGAGATTCCTTCCAATCGTATGCCCCCACTGTGATTGCAAACTACGCCTGTTTGACTCTACCCAGTCAAACTCTGTTTGAAGGTAATCCAAAACTTGCTGATTATACAGGTCCGGGTTGACCCATGACCGTTTCGGATCCATGACAGACCTTGTCGAGTAATAGTGAACACTGAGATTACCTTGTTTTTGCACCTTTTTTTCAGCAACAATATCCCAGTGTAATTCGCCCAACCGTCCCTCTTGACACTGCGGTATAAAATCAGCACGAGTCAAACGACCTTGATCCCACGACCTCTCATTCTGGGCGGGCAATGCTAAGGAAAAGAATAAGAATAAGAAAAGAGAAGCGATAGGAATTGATTTCATGTTATTTCGATTTAATGCCACTCATTCTTTTTAGTCTTTCGGTAAACCAGAAAGGGCAGAGGCCGCAATGTATTGGGTAAAGAAACCTCTTACAAGCCAAAGTTATAGCCGTTGTAATAAATGATTGTTCTGCCAGATGGGAAGTTCCAATATAAATCTTCCCATGATTTGATTTCTGAACGTTGTACAGTCATTCTCGCAACGAATGATTCTTCCTTGATAAGCTCAATGTCTTTCTTTGAGAGCGAGTGCCAATTTGATGGAAGTGATTCTTTCTGTGCATCAATAAGATAGATATGCGCAGAATCCTTCAGGGTCCTTTCGATTCGTCCTGACTCTACGAAACGAGCAGAATCAAGGGCTTTGATGCAGCGGCAATAATTCTTACCTGGAGTAATAGCATCATCATAAGGAAAAAATCGTAAACAAAAAATAGATCTTGTTTTGTCAGATTATAAGAACAAAAGGACCAATAACGCTCGGCAGGGCACGCAACAAAAACAAAACAAGAGACAAGTAGAATGGCGGCTTTTTTCATAATACAAAGACGAGTGTAACAGCAGTCCACGAAGCGGGGTGCAAAGGAAATGACCGTGTCACCGTCGGGGGGGTTACTGTCAAAACGCTATCCCGCCGTTGGGCTGAGAACTGGGCTAGGGCCGGCATCTCCAAACAGAGGTTGACAGCTAGGATGATAACGAATGATAAGAATCGGAGTGTCTTGTCCATGTGGGTCAAATGTTGAATGCGTAACCGAGGCCTAGGATATGGCGTTGCGTGGGTACGCCGGC
>CAMOTB010000018.1 GCA_946625485.1 uncultured Bacteroidales bacterium
ATGTTTCACTTGACAAGGCGGGGGGAGACGCCGATAAGGCGCTTGACGTAGCGGCTCAGATAGGAAAGGGAGGAGAAACCGTATTCTTTGCAGATTTGCGTGGCGGGCTTGGTTTTCAAGTCTTCGACCAGGCTGTGGATGCAGGCGCCGTCGATCCAGTACTTGACATTCTGGCCGCTGGCCGTCTTGACACAATGTGAGAGGTGTTTCGGCGTGATGCAAAGTTGTCCGGCATACCAGGCGACATCGCGGTGCAACTTGTAGTTTCCCTCCTCCACCAACTGGAGAAATCGCTTGAACATTTTCTCGCTGGCATCCGGTTCTTCCTGTGTGATATAGCGCTCCATCTGGCCCTCGGACAAGTCCAGGATCAATCTGGAAAAAGCCAGTCCGACCGCATCCTCATAGTGATAAGACATCTTGGTCTCCATCCGCGACCGGAGGTATTCGAAAGACTGGAGCACCGCCTGGGACCGCTCCTCGCTCATATGAACCACCGGATGGAAAAACAGACTGACTTTTCTTCCCGCGTCCGTGGCATACTTGCCGACACCCATGGATGCCAGACGCGCCCGGGTAACGAAAACACCGATGAAATCAATTCCGTCGGAGACGCTTACAACCGAGAAATTCTGCTGGTAGTTTCCGATAATCAACGCATCTCCTGTCGAAAAAGTAAACAATGAATTTAAAAACGTGAAAGAAAGTTCACCCTGTTTACAATAACAGAAGTAGTATCCATCTTCCTTAAAGAAACTGTTTCCCAGCAACTTAGGATCATAAAAAAAGGAAAGTCCATCCATGATACAATCAGATAAAACTTTCCTTTTTTACTACAAAAATCATACAATTGTGTCTAAAAAAGACACAATCAGAGATTTCGCAACAGATTGTTGAGATTAACCTTCTTGTCGATCAGCGAACGCAACTCGGCGATCGGGATCCGCTCCTGGGTCATCGTATCGCGGTCACGGACCGTAACACAATGGTCCTCAAGGGTATCGTGATCAACCGTAATGCAGTACGGCGTACCGATGGCATCCTGACGGCGATAACGCTTTCCGATCGAGTCCTTCTCGTCATATTGGCAGTTGAAGTCATATTTCAGGTCATCCATGATCTGCTGGGCGACTTCCGGCAGGCCGTCTTTCTTGACGAGCGGCAGGACCGCAGCCTTGACCGGCGCGAGTGCCGGAGGGATGGACAGGACGACGCGGGTCTCGCCATTCTCCAGTTTTTCCTCCTTGTAGGCATGTGACAGCACGGCCAGCACGGTCCGGTCCACGCCGATGGAGGTCTCAATCACGTAAGGAACGAAGCTCTCGCCCGTTTCCGGATCGAAATACTGGATCTTCTTGCCGGAGAACTTCTGATGGTTGCCGAGGTCAAAGTCGGTGCGGGAATGGATGCCCTCCAATTCCTTGAACCCGAAGGGGAACTGGAACTCGATATCGGTGGCCGCATTGGCGTAGTGGGCCAGTTTCTCATGGTCGTGGAAACGATAGTTCTCGGCGCCCATGCCGAGATTGACGTGCCAGGCCATGCGCTTTTCCTTCCAGTTCTTGAACCACTCGAGCTCGGTGCCGGGCTTGATGAAGAACTGCATCTCCATCTGCTCGAATTCGCGCATGCGGAAGATGAACTGGCGGGCGACGATCTCGTTGCGGAAGGCCTTGCCGATCTGGGCGATACCGAAGGGGATCTTCATGCGTCCGGTCTTCTGGACGTTCAGATAATTGACAAAAATGCCCTGGGCCGTCTCCGGACGCAGATAAATCGTGTTGGCGCCCTCGGAGGTGCTGCCTATCGAGGTCGAGAACATCAGGTTGAACTGGCGCACGTCGGTCCAGTTGCAGGTACCGCTGATCGGGCAGACGATGCCGCAGTCGATGATGATCTGGCGGTATTCAGCGAAATCCGAAGCCTGCTCAGCCTTGACATAGCGGTTGTGCACCTCGTCGTATTTCGCCTGCTCGCGCAGGACGTTGGGATTGGTCGCGCGGAACTGCGCCTCGTCGAAGCTGTCGCCGAAACGCTTGCGGCCCTTGGCCACCTCCTTGGCAATCTTTTCCTCGATCTTGCCGAGGTAGTCTTCGATCAGGACATCGGCGCGATAACGCTTCTTGGAGTCCTTGTTGTCGATGAGAGGGTCGTTGAAGGCACTCACGTGGCCGGAGGCCTCCCAGATGCGGGGGTGCATGAAGATGCAGGAATCGATGCCCACGATATTCTCGTTGAGGCGGGTCATCGCATTCCACCAGTACTGCTTGATGTTATTCTTCAGTTCCACACCCATCTGGCCGTAGTCGTACACGGCGGCGAGTCCATCGTAGATCTCGCTGGAAGGGAAGATGAAACCATACTCTTTACAATGGGCAACCAGTACCTTGAATAGTTCGTCCTGTGTCATATAAAACGCTGTTAAATCATGCAAAAATAATCATTTCGTCGCAAATATCTCCGGAAATGCGCGCAGAATCGCCGAATCCGCGATTTCGAGCAGGGGAGTCAGCACGAAATCACGCTCCGCTATCAGCGGATGGGGGATAGAAAGACGCCGGGTCCGGATGCGTCGGGTATTCCAGAAGAGGATGTCGATGTCGATGGGGCGGTCGTGGTAGATGCGCTGGCCATTGGCATCCCATTCGGGAGCGCCGGTGCGGCCCAGTTCGCGCTCAATACGCTGGCACTGATCCAGCAGGCGGGTCGGCGTCCAGCGCCGGGGGTCCTTACCCTCCGATCCCGGAGGAAGAAGCGGATCCGGCAGGTCGAAACGCACGACGCAGTTGAGGAAATCCGGTCCGACAAAGCCCCAGGCCGGGGTCTCTATAATCGAAGAAAGCGCCGCTGGAGCGACGCCAAGTGCCCTTTCAAGCCTCTGGAGCGCCTGCCGGAGCTGCGCCCGACGGTCGCCCTGGTTGGTCCCGAGAGAAAGGTAGATGCGTATCATGACAGTTCGTCCGCTTCGTCTTCGAAGTCGAGGTCCATTCCGAGGATGACTTTCGCTTCGTCGGAGAGCATGCTCTGGTCCCAGACCGGCTCGAAAGTCAGTTCGATTTCGCAAGATTCTATCCCCTTGACGTCCTCCACGCTGCGCTTGACTTCGGCAATGACTTCGTCCGCCATGGGGCAGTTGGGCGCCGTGAAGGTCATCTTGATGTAAACCTGATGTTTCTTATTGATATTCAGTTCATAAATAAGACCCAGGTCGTAGATGTTGACCGGGATCTCAGGGTCATAGACCTGTTTCAGCGCAAGGACGACGTCCTCGTACAGGGGAGCGAGCGCCTTGACGTCTTCGGCAGTAAGTATTTCGCGGGTATCTGACATTTTCCTAACAGTTTTCGGCTGCAACGGCGCGGATCGTGGCAATCATGGACACCAGACCGTTGGAGCGGGTGGGGGAGAGATTCTCCTTGAGGCCGATCTCGTCGATAAAAGAAAAATCATCGGCAGCGATCTCGGCCGGCGTGCGGCCGGAATAGACGCTGATCAGCAGGGAGATGATGCCTTTCGTGATGATGGCGTCACTGTCGGCGCGGAACCAAAGACGGCCGTCGCGCAGCTCATAATCCAACCAAACTCTTGATTGACAGCCTTTTATAAGTTTTTCATCGACCTTCTCTCCTTCCGGGTAAGTTTCCAACTTCTTGCCCAGGTCGATCAAATATTCGTATTTGTCCAGCCACTCATCGTACATCGAGAAATCCTCGATTACTTCGGCTTTTGCTTCTTGCAGTGTTTTCATCTTTCTAAACCAACATATCCATGGCGCGGTGCAGCGCCACGATGAACTTCCGGGCCTCGTCCAGCGTATTGTACGGTGCAAAGGAGGCCCGCACCATGCCCGTCACGCCGAAGCGGTCCATCAGCGGCTCGGCGCACATCTGGCCGGAACGGACGGCCACGCCCTGCTTATCCAATATCAATGCCAGATCCTCGTGGTGCGCGCCCTGGACGGTGAATGAAAAGAGCGGGACCTTTTCCTCGGGGTGCCGGGGCACGCCAAAAAGGCGGATGCGGGGATCGGCGCCCAGTTCCTGGAGCAGGTATGCCAAGATCGCACGCTGTTCGGCCTCGATCTCCGGACTGCGCATGGCCCGCGCCAGGTCCAGTGCAGGCTTCAGGGTCGGAACGGAAGAGAGGTTCTGCGTCCCGGCCTCGAACTTGCCGGGCAGGGGAGCGTAGGTCGTCTTTTCGAAACGGACCGTCCCGATCATTTCTCCGCCGCCCATGTAAGGCGGCATCCGGTCCAGCAGTTCTCTCCGGCCGTAAAGGACGCCCGTGCCGGTCGCCGCATAAATCTTGTGTCCGGAGAACGCATAGAAGTCTACGCCCGTCTCCTGCACGTCCGGCGCGGAATGCACCACGCCTTGCGCACCATCCGCAAGGACCATACAACCCGCTGAATGACAAATATTTACAACCTCTTTTACCGGGTTTTTAAGGCCCAGTACGTTGGAAATCTCCGCCAGACAGGTTAACTTGGTTTTTTCCGTGAGATTCTCACGAAGTCTTTGCAAGTCCAATTTTCCCGTTTCATCGACCGGAATGGTACGGATCCGAGCGCCCTTCCGCTCGCACATCAGTTGCCAGGGAACGATGTCGGAATGGTGCTCGCTCTCCGCGATCAGGATCTCGTCACCCGGCTGGATGAAGGCTTCGCCGAATGAGTAGGCCAGCAGATTGATCGAAGCCGTCGTTCCGGAAGTGAAGATGATCTCCTCCCTGGAAGCGGCGTTGAGAAATGCGCGCACCGCGTCGCGGGTCGATTCATATTCTTCGGTAGCTTCGACGGCCAGGGCATGGACGGCGCGATGGATATTGGCGTTCTTGCGGGATGCCATCTCGACCCATTTGTCGATCACGCACTGCGGGCGCAGGCTGGTCGCCGCATTGTCCAGATAGATCAGCGGCCGGCCATAAACGGTCTGCGTCAGGGAAGGGAACTGGGATCTGATTTCTTGGGTCGTCATCGCGCTGCAAATTTAACAAAGGTTTCTTTCTTTTGATGCGAAATTGCTATAATTTTGTATCAAACAAAAGCTTTTCAAATGATCGATTATATCAAAGGAACCATCGCGGAATTGACCCCTACACGAGTTGTCCTGGACAACAACGGTATCGGGTATCGCATCGAGATTTCCCTCCAGACCTACGAGACGCTCGAGGGAAAGACAGAGGCGAAAGTCTACATTTATCACTATTTCCGCCAGCGCGAAGATATCGAGATGTATTACGGGTTCGCCACCAAGGATGAGCGAGAACTCTTCGAACTCATCATCAGCGTATCCGGTGTGGGAGTCAATTCCGCCCGGATGATGCTGTCATCCTTCTCGGCGGAGGAGTTGCGGGAAGCCATCCTGAGCGAAGATGTCAACCGGATCAAAAGCGTAAAGGGAATCGGACTCAAGAGCGCACAGCGTCTGATCCTCGAGCTCAAGGACAAGATCGTCAAGGGTGAGGGGACGGCGAGCGATAGCAGCATGCTCTTCCAGGCCACCAGCAATGAAGCCATCGAGGAAGCCACCCGTGCACTTACCATGCTTGGATTCAGCAAGCCCAACGTCAACAAGGCAATCCAAACGATCATCAAAAAGAATCCGGGTGCCAAGGTCGAAGAAATCATCAAACTGGCACTGAAAATGATGTAAAAGTTCCACGTGGAACCTTTATCTTCCGAAATAAACCAGTAAAACGGAAATATCTGCCGGTGAAACGCCGGAAATGCGAGAGGCCTGCGCGATGGTGCGCGGGCCATATTTTTTCAACTTCTGACGACACTCGATCGTCAGGCCGGCGACCTTATCGAAATCGAAATCTTCCGGGATCGAGAGTTCTTCAAGACGCATGACTTTGTCAGCAAGCTGTCTTTCGCGCTCGATGTAACCTTTGTATTTGAGACTGATTTCAACGGAGTCCAGCACTTCTTTTACAAGATCGGATGCAATGGTTTCGGCCCTTTGCGGATCCGGGAGAATCGGAATATCGGAGGGTAAAGACCAGGTTAACGATTCCTGCAGATGATGCTTTTCTTTAGTTCCACGTGGAACAATTTTAAGCAAAGATGAAAGTTCCACCTCGGGTCGGGAAACCAAATCCGAGATCCGCTTGGAGTCCGAAATCGGCGTGGAAGAAATGCTGTCGAGATAGGGATTGGCTTGGCTGGATATCAGATTTACACTCGTGCAGAAATCCATCAGACGATCCACGCTCTCGTATTTATGACAAGTAAACTCGTAGCGTTCTGGACTGGCAAGACCGAGCCTGTAGGAACGTTCAGTCAGACGGAGGTCGGCATTGTCCTGGCGCAGGAGAATACGATATTCGGCACGAGAGGTAAACATCCGATAAGGTTCATCCACTCCCTTCGTGATCAGGTCATCGATGAGCACGCCTATATAAGCTTCGTCCCGTCGCAGGACGAAAGGCTCCTTTCCGACACATTTGAGATGGGCGTTGATCCCTGCGATGAGGCCCTGCGCTGCCGCTTCCTCGTAACCCGTCGTACCATTGATCTGACCCGCGAAAAAGAGGTTTTCGATATCCTTTAATTCGAGCGATGCCTTCAACTGGGTAGGATCGAAGTAATCGTATTCGACAGCATAGGCCGGACGGAAAATCTTGACCCGCTCGAGACCTTCGATCTGATGGAGGGCATCCATCTGGGTCTGAAGAGGTAGGGAAGAAGAAAAGCCCTGAAGGTAATACTCGTTGGTATGGCGACCTTCCGGCTCAAGGAAAAGCTGGTGATGATCGTTATCCGGGAAAACACGGAGTTTATCCTCGATGCTGGGACAATAGCGGGGACCCCGTCCGATGATCAGTCCGTTGAAGAGCGGGGAATCCTCGAATCCGGAACGAAGGATATCATGCACCTGAGGATTCGTATGCAAGATATAACAGTACATCTGCGGCGTCCCATTCTGGACCGAGGAACAAAACGGAAGGAAGGAAAACTTGTCGGGATGCGCATCGCCTTCCTGGCGAAGGAGACGATCCGTGTCAACCGAGGAGATATCGATACGCGGGGGAGTACCGGTCTTCATCCGGTCCGTCCGAATCCCGAGGGAAACGAGCTGCTCGGTCAGTCCGTGCGAAGAGAGTTCACCGATACGGCCCCCTTCGAAAACCGTCCGGCCGATAAAGAGCTTGCCACTAAGGAATGTTCCAGTCGTCAGAATAACTGTCTGAGATTTGAATATCGCGCCTGTCGTCGTACAGACGCCCGAGATTCTTGAATTCTCAAAAAGAAGAGAGGTAACTGTGTCTGCGTAAATATCTAATTTACAATTACTTTCGAGAATTTTACGCCAATTCAGCGAAAACTGGATTTTATCACACTGCGCCCGCGGACTCCACATGGCCGGTCCCTTGGAACGGTTGAGCATGCGGAACTGGAGCGTCGAGGCATCCGTCACGATTCCAGTGTATCCACCCAGTGCGTCGATCTCCCGGACGATCTGACCTTTGGCGATACCACCGATGGCAGGATTGCAGGACATCTTGGCAAAGCCCAGCATGTCCATCGTCACGAGCAGGACAGACGACCCCATCCGCGCAGCCGCCATCGCCGCTTCGCATCCGGCATGGCCGCCGCCTACTACTATGACATCGTATCGCATCGGAAAGGTCTAGGCTTGGAGCGAACGCTTCATCTTAACATAATAATTTTCCTTCTCCCGCATGACGGCAATGTCTTCCTCCGTATGATCGTCATAACCCAGGAGATGGAGGACGCCGTGGACCATCACGCGGTCGAGTTCGTCTTCGAAGCGGGTTCCATAGTGGACCGCATTCTCACGGACGCTGTCGATGCTGATGAAAAGGTCTCCCGAAACCACGTTCTTCTCACAGTAATCAAAGGTGATGATATCCGTGAAATAATCGTGCTGAAGATATTTCATATTGACATCCAGAATGTAGTTATCAGAACAGAAAATGATGGACAAAGGTCCCAGTTTCTTGATTTCGCTCTCCACAACCATTTTCAACCACCGGTTGTTGAGTCGCTTATCTTTCAGGTTGAATCGGATGTCTTCGTTGTAGTAGGAGACCATGGTAAAGCTAATTTTTCGCAAATCTACAACTATTAAATTAAAAAATTGGATTTGAAATTATTTATTTCTATCTTTGAGACTCGTAAAAAGGATAAAACCAAATTAGAATATGGAAATTAAAAAATCACAGAAGGCAAGTCTTGAGAACAAGAGACTTCTCTTTGCAGAGATCGGAATGATCCTTGCTTTGCTTGCTGTATGGGGAGCATTCTCTTACAGCACGAAGGAAAAGAAGGTCTCCGACCTGATGGATGTCAACCAGGAAGTGGAGGTCGAGGAAATGGTTCCTATTACCCAGGAGACTCCTCCCCCGCCGCCCGAGGCACCGAAGATTCCCCTTCTGTCCGACCAGATCGACATCGTGGACGATGATATGAAGGTCGATGATAACATGTTCATGAACCTCGAGGATAACGCCAACATGGGTGTCGAGATCCAGGACTATGTCGAGCAGGTGGAGGAAGAACACGTAGAGGAAGAAGCCATCCCGTTCCAGCTGGTGGAGCACAAGCCGAAGTTCCAGGGTGGAGACGCCAATGAGTTCTCCAAGTGGGTTAACTCCAAGCTTGTTTATCCTGAAATTGCGAAGGAAAATGGCGTACAGGGCCGTGTGGTGCTTCAGTTTACGGTCAATCCGGACGGAAGCGTATCCGGTGTGAAGGTCCTCCGTGGTGTGGATGCTTCTCTGGATAAGGAAGCTGTCCGCGTTGTTTCCAGCTCACCGAAGTGGACTCCCGGTAAGCAGAGAGATCGCGCCGTGAAGGTCACTTATACCTTCCCTGTGATTTTCCAGTTGAGATAAACCACAAACTTACGCATAGAAGGCCGTCCCGTGGGATGGCCTTTTTTTGGTCAGATAATAGCATGGAGCAAGAGCAAGAGAGAGCCGTATTTGTCGGTATCATCCGGCAGAATGATGAGGAGAGAAAGGTACTGGAGTATCTGGATGAGCTGGAGTTTCTGGCTGAGACGGCGGGGGCCGTCGGGGACAGAAAGTTTGTCCAGCGCCTGGATAAGCCGGAGAAGGCGACTTATATCCGCTCCGGAAAATTGCAGGAGATAGCGGATTATTGCAAGGAGAACTGTATCAAGTATTGCATCTTCGATGATGAATTGACGGGGATGCAACAGCGTAATGTAGAGAAAGTTATACAAGGAACTTCCGTCATTGACCGGACGAGTCTGATCCTGGAGATCTTCGCACAGCGGGCAAAGACTTCATATGCCAAGATGCAGGTGGAACTGGCCCAGTATAATTATATGTTACCGCGACTGGCGGGCATGTGGACGCACCTGGAGCGGCAGCGGGGTGGCATGGGTACGCGTGGCGGTATGGGTGAGACCCAGATCGAAATAGACCGGCGTATCGTAAAGGAGCGGATCAACCGCCTGAAGGATCAGCTGAAGAAGGTGGACCGGCAGATGGCTACGCAGCGGAGTAACCGGGGCCAGATGGTACGCTTGTCGCTGGTGGGATATACGAATGTGGGGAAGAGTACCTTGATGAATCTGCTGGCGAAGTCGGATGTATTTGCTGAGAATAAGTTGTTTGCAACTTTGGATACGACGGTGCGGAAGGTGGTGATTGAGAATGTGCCTTTCTTACTGAGTGATACGGTCGGTTTTATCCGTAAGTTGCCTACGCAGTTGATCGAGGCTTTCAAGAGTACCTTGGATGAGGTGCGGGAGGCGGATATCCTGGTGCATGTGGTGGATATTTCGCATCCGGATTTTGAGGAGCAGATGAAGGTGGTGGAGCAGACGTTGCGTGATATCGGGGCGGCGAATAAGCCTGTTTATGTGGTTTTCAACAAGATTGATGCGTACGAGTATGAGCAGTATGATGAGTTTTCGTTGACGCCGCCGACTAAGGATAACCGTTCTTTGGATGATTTGAAGAATAGTTGGATTGCGCAGGAGAAGACGCCGTGTATCTTTATTTCGGCGAAGAATAAGGTCGGTATAGATAAGTTGAAGAACGATATCTATAAGATGGTGGCCGAAATCCATGCCGGCCGCTATCCTTTCAACAATTTCCTCTGGTAGATTCAAACAGAGCAAAATAAAAGTTGCAGCACCAAAACTGAACCCTTCGGGGAATGGTGCTGCAACTTTTATTTTGCTCTGATAAGAACTGACAGAGGAATCTAGTCGCTGAATTTGGCTTTCAGGAATTCGCGGTTGAGACGCGCGATGTGGGAAACGGAAATACCCTTCGGGCACTCCATCTCGCAAGCACGGGTATTGGTGCAGTTACCAAAACCCAACTCATCCATCTTGGCCACCATCGCCTTGGCACGTTTCTTCGCCTCAGGACGGCCCTGAGGAAGCAGCGCCAGGGAACTGACGCGAGCAGCCACGAAGAGCATCGCAGAACCGTTCTTACAGGTCGCTACGCAAGCACCGCAACCGACGCACGCAGCCGCATCCATGCTTTCCTCCGCACGCTCGTGGGAAATCAGGATATTGTTGGCATCCTGCGCAGCACCGGTACGGACGGAAATGAAGCCGCCGGCCTGCAGGATCTTGTCAAACGCACCGCGATCCACCACCAGGTCCTTGATGACCGGGAAGGCAGCACTGCGCCAAGGCTCGACAGTGATTGTCGCACCATCCTTGAAATGACGCATGAACAGCTGGCAGGTCGTCACATGATCGTCCGGACCATGCGCGCGGCCGTCAATATAGAGGGAACAGGCACCGCAGATACCCTCGCGGCAATCATGATCGAAAGACACGGGACCACTGCTCTGGCAACCCTTGTCCACAGCAACCGGGTCACAACCTTCCCGGATCAGCTGCTCATTGAGGATATCGAGCATTTCAAGGAAAGAAGCATCCTCTTCAATCCCGGCAATATGATAAGTCTCGAAATGTCCCTTATCCTTGGCGTTCTTCTGACGCCATATTTTCAAATTGAATTCCATTGCAATCAGTCTTAGTCTTTATAGTTTCTAGTCTTAACCTCGATAAACTCGTAGTTGAGAGGCTCCTTGTGGAGTTCAGGCTCCTTTCCCTCTCCCTTGTACTCCCAGGCCGCAACGTACATATAATGCTTGTCGTCGCGCTTGGCTTCACCCTCTTCAGTCTGGCTCTCGATACGGAAGTGTCCGCCGCAAGACTCGTTGCGGTTGAGCGCGTCGAAGGCCATCAGCTTGCCAATCTCGAAGAAATCCTCGAGCCGGAGGGCTTTCTCCAACTCCTGGTTGAACTCATACTGACTGCCGGGTACGCAGACATTCTTGTAGAAACGCTCTTTGAGGGCATCGATCTCCTTGATGGCGGTCTTGAGCCCTTCGGCGTTACGGGCCATGCCGACGTATTCCCACATGATGTGTCCGAGCTGCTTGTGCAGGGAATCGACGGTCTCCTTACCCTTGATGGAGAAGAGTTTGTCGATACGGGCCTGAACGGCTTTCTCAGCCACTTCAAACTCAGGGGCGTTGATATCGGTCTTGGGCTCCGCGAACTTCTTGGAAAGATAATCGCCGATTGTAACAGGCAGGATGAAGTAACCGTCGGCCAGGCCCTGCATCAGGGCGGAGGCGCCGAGACGGTTGCCGCCGTGGTCGGAGAAGTTGGCCTCACCGATCGCATACAGGCCGGGGATCGTCGTCTGCAGATCGTAATCGACCCAGATACCACCCATGGTATAGTGAATGGCCGGATAGATCATCATCGGCTCTTTCCAAGGGCTGGAAGCCGTGATCTTCTCATACATTTCAAAGAGGTTGCCATAACGCTCGGCGACCCGCTTCTCACCCAGGCGCTGGATGGCATCCTTGAAGTCAAGGAATACGGCCAGGCCCGTCTCATTGACACCGTAGCCGGCGTCGCAGCGCTCCTTCGCAGCGCGGGAAGCCACGTCACGGGGAACCAGGTTGCCGAAAGCGGGATAGCGGCGCTCGAGATAGTAGTCGCGGTCCTCTTCAGGGATCTGCGAAGGCTTGATCTCATGCTTGCGGAGCTTGGCCACATCTTCCAGTTTCTTGGGCACCCAGATACGGCCGTCATTACGCAGGGACTCGGACATCAGGGTCAGCTTGCACTGCTGCTCGCCGTGGACGGGAATGCAGGTAGGGTGGATCTGCGCAAAGCAAGGGTTGGCGAAATACGCGCCTTTCTTGTAGCACTGCAGCGCAGCAGAACCATTGCTGTTCATCGCATTGGTAGAGAGGAAGTACGTATTGCCGTAACCGCCGGTCGCAATCACGACGGCGTGGGCGCCGAAACGCTCAAGTTTGCCGGTCGCCAGGTTGCGGGCGATGATACCCTTGGCCTGTCCGTTGATGATGACCAGATCCAGCATCTCATGGCGCGGATAAGACTTGACAGTACCGGCAGCAATTTCCTTGTTGAGGGAAGCGTACGCACCGAGCAGCAGCTGCTGGCCGGTTTGTCCGCGGGCATAGAAGGTACGGCTCACCTGTGCGCCGCCGAAAGAACGGTTGGCCAGATAGCCGCCGTACTCACGGGCGAAAGGAATGCCCTGGGCAACGCACTGGTCGATGATCGCAGCACTCACTTCAGCCAGACGATAGACGTTGGCTTCGCGGGCGCGGTAGTCACCGCCCTTGATGGTGTCGTAGAAAAGCCTGTAGACCGAATCGTTGTCGTTCTGGTAGTTTTTGGCAGCGTTGATACCGCCCTGGGCCGCAATGGAGTGCGCGCGACGGGGGCTGTCGCTGATGCAGAAGATCTTCACGTTGTAACCGAGCTCACCGAGGGAAGCAGCTGCAGAAGCACCTCCGAGGCCGGTACCGACGACGATGATTTCAAGCTTTCTTTTGTTGTTGGGACTGACAAGATGAATTTCTGATTTGCGTTTGGTCCATTTCTCGGCCAAAGGCCCGTCAGGAATCTTTGAAATTAGTTTATCCGCCATTTGATAGAATGATTTGTAAGTATTTTCAATTAGTCTGCAATTTTAATCAAAATTCAGCAAAAGACCAACATCCTGCGTCTTTTCCAGGCCCATATGCTGGTAGGCCAGGTCCGTGGCGACACGCCCGCGCTGCGTCCGGACGATGAAGCCCTCCTTGATCAGGAAAGGTTCATAGACTTCCTCATAGGTACCCGTATCCTCGCTGATCGCCGTGGCAATGGTATTGGAACCGACGGGACCGCCCTTGAAAGTGGTAATGATGGTACGCAGGATCTTGTTGTCGATGGAGTCCAGGCCGCGCGTATCGATCTTGAGTTTGTTGAGGGCGTATTGGGCAATGCCGAGATCGATATGCCCGTCCCCCATCACCTGGGCGAAATCCCGGACCCGCTTGAGCAGGTAATTGGCGATACGGGGCGTACCGCGGCTGCGGAGGGCGATCTCGCGGGCAGCTTGTTCCTCGATGTCAACCTTGAGTATACGCGCGCTGCGCTTGACGATCTTGATCAGTTCTTCCGTATCGTAATACTCCAAGGCACAAGTGATACCGAAACGTTCGCGCAGGGGAGCGGTCAGCAAGCCGCTGCGCGTCGTGGCTCCAACCAGGGTGAAAGGATTGAGCGAAATCCGCACGGAACGGGCTCCGGGGCCTTTGTCGATCATGATATCGATCACGTAGTCCTCCATGGCGGAATAGAGATATTCCTCTACTTCCGGGGAAAGGCGGTGGATTTCGTCGATGAAGAGCACGTCGCCCTCTTCCAGGGAGGTGAGCAGGCCGGCCAGGTCGCCGGGCTTGTCCAGGACGGGACCGGATGTGATCTTCATGTTCACACCCATTTCATTGGCGATGATGTGGGCCAGGGTGGTCTTGCCCAGGCCGGGAGGCCCGTGGAAGAGCGTATGGTCCAGCGCTTCACCGCGCATCTTGGCCGCCTGGATATAAACATGAAGGTTGGAAACAATTTCTTTCTGTCCGGTGAAATCTTCCAGTCCTTGCGGCCGGATTATTCCGTCCAAATCCTTATCTTTGTTGCCGCTTGCGTTGTGGGGGTCAAACTCTGACATCTTCAATAGCTTTACTAAATACAAATATATACTTTTTTATTGGTATATTTTTTATGTTTTAAGGGCGGTTGAAATGTTGATAAGGGATTGGATACTCTGACTGATAATAAATTGCAAGTATTGAAAAGTGTTGAAAAACTGTTGGAAGCCCTGCGAGGAAAAGGTGGATAACTAGCCGCCCGTTTTTATGAAATGATTTTTTGATATCATCAACAGGGTTATGAACAGCCTTTCGACAGAAAAAGAGGCATAATGTTGATAAACGCCCAGGCAAGCGGGAAGCTTGCGAAAAAGCTTACTGCCGGCGGAGACGTGTATTGCGGGGGATTGTTCCTTTCCGCAAGGTGGTTCGTATTCTCCCAGGTCGCGAAAGACCGTTTACACCTGATCGTACTTCCGACGAAAGAGGCAGCCGAGTATTGTGCGGCAGATCTTTATCATTTACTGGAAGGGGATTCGGTGTTTTTCCTTCCCTCATCCGGCAAAGGTATAGAGCGGAGCAATTACAAATCCTCGCTGTGCGTACAGCGGACTTCCGCCATTGGTAAAATATCGGAAAACAAGGGAGAACTGACCGTCGTCGTCACTTATCCCGAAGCGCTCGAGGAACTTATTCCGGACCAGAAAGTGATAAAGGATTCCATCTGGACCCTCAGGGTAGGGGAAGAGTACTCTTTTGATACGATTCTTTCCCGCCTGGCGGAGATGGGGTTTGAGAAGGTGGACTTTGTATCCGCACCCGGTCAGTTTGCCATCCGGGGTTCCTTGATCGATATTTTCTCCTATTCGCTCAATCAGCCCTACCGGCTTTCCTTCTGGGGTAATGAGATTGAGAAAATTCATGTATTCGATACCAATACCCAGCTTTCCGTCGAAGAAGCGGAATCGGCCGATATCGTTTCGGACATCGTTTCCGGAGATGAGGGAGGCGATGTGTCCATCAGTCAGATCCTGCCGGGGAATAGCTGCGTGTGGCTGGACTCGAGCGATATGTATAAGGAGAAGGATTTCTTTGGCGGGCTCGGCTCTTTCCAGCGAGTATTCATCGATACACCGCTGGGATTTTCGGACAAAGAGGAAGTCATCCGTTTCAGCATCGCTCCCCAGCCTTCCTTCAATAAGAATTTCGAACTCCTGACGGAAGATATCCGCGGAAAGATAGAATCTGGATATAAGGTCTTCATTTATGGGGAAAAGGAAACCCAATTGGAGAGAATCAAGTCGATCCTTTTTCAGAACGGTGGTATCCTTCCGGCTTTCGTAAATGGTAAAAATATCCACAATGGTTTTGTTGATACCGAGGATAAAATCTGCTGCTATACGGATCATGAAATCTTTGACCGTTTCCACCGGGTCAGTATCCGTCGCAGTGTAGATAAGAGTGAGCAGCTTACTATCAATGAGTTAAATTCGCTGAATATAGGAGATTACGTCGTCCATATCGATCATGGTGTGGGTGTTTTCGGCGGATTGGTCCGGATGAGGGATGATAAGAACCGCGTTCGGGAAGTTGTAAAAATCACCTATAAAGACGGAGACGTGGTGTTTGTTTCCGTCCATGCGCTCAACAAGATTTCCCGCTTCCGTTCCAAGGACGGAGAACTCCCCCGTATCAACAAACTCGGGTCCAAATCCTGGCAGAATCTCAAGTCCGGCGCCAAGTCCCGTGTCAAGGACATCGCCAAGGAACTGATCCAGTTGTACGCGCGCCGCAAGGCGTCCAAGGGATACGCTTTTTCTCCAGATTCTTATTTGCAGGAGGAATTGGAATCTTCATTCATGTATGAGGATACGCCGGATCAGGAGCTGGCGACGACCGCCGTCAAGCGCGATATGGAGGACAATTGTCCCATGGACCGGCTGGTGTGCGGCGACGTGGGCTTCGGAAAGACGGAAGTGGCCATCCGGGCGGCGTTCAAAGCTGTCTGCGACAGTAAGCAGGTGGCGGTCCTGGTGCCGACGACGATCCTGGGCCTGCAGCATTACACCACCTTTGTCAACCGCCTGCAGGGACTTCCCTGTACGGTGGATTATGTAAGCCGCCTGCGGACGGCGAAGGAACTGACCGATATCAAGAAGCGTATCGCAACCGGGCAGTTGGATATCGTAATCGGTACGCACAAGATCCTGGGATCGGGTTTCGAATTCAAGGACCTCGGCTTGCTGATCATCGACGAAGAGCAGAAGTTCGGCGTAGCGGCCAAGGAGAAACTCCGCCAGTTCAAGGAGTCGGTAGATACGCTGACCTTGACGGCGACGCCCATTCCCCGCACGCTTCAGTTCTCCTTGCTGGGAGCGCGCGACCTTTCCATTATCAATACGCCTCCGCCCAACCGCATCCCCGTCCAGACAGAAATCATCCTTTTCAATGAGACGGAACTGAAGAGCATTATCAATTATGAATTGAACCGCGGAGGGCAGATCTTCTTCCTGCACAACAAGGTGGAGGAACTGCAATCCATTTACGATATCCTCCACCGGATCGTGCCGGATATGAGAATCTGCATCGCGCACGGTCAGATGGAAGCCAAGTCGCTGGAAAACAAGATCCTCGAGTTTATGCGCGGGGATTATGACATGCTGCTTTGCACGACGATCATCGAGAATGGCCTGGATATCCCGAATGCCAATACGATCATCATCAACCAGGCCCAGAACATAGGCCTGAGCGACCTGCACCAACTCCGGGGCCGGGTAGGCCGTTCCAACCGGCGGGCATTCTGTTACCTGATTGTCCCGCCGCTGATCACGATCACCGATGAAGCGCGGCGCCGCCTGAAGGCCATCGAGGAGTTTTCCGACCTGGGGAGCGGATTCAATATCGCCATGCAGGATCTGGATATCCGGGGCGCCGGCAACCTGCTGGGCGCCGAACAGAGCGGATATATCTCCGAAATGGGTTACGAGACCTACCAGAAGATTCTCGCCGAGGCGATGGAAGAACTGGGCATGGAGACCGGCATCGATACCCGGAAGTTGCGGGATAAATATGTGGAAGAATGTACGATCGAGACGGACCAGCCTGCCCTGATTCCGGACAGTTACATGGATGTGACCGCCGAGAAGATCCGGATATACAAACAGCTGGATTCGATGATGTCCGACAAGGAAGTGGAGCGCATGCATGCCCAGATCGAGGACCGTTTCGGCAAGATGCCGGAGGAACTCGAAAATCTTTTCTATGTCGTGAAGGTGCGCAACCTGGGCGCCCGGCTCGGTTTCGAAAAGATCATCATCAAGAACGGCTTGTTTATCGCGTTCTTCATTTTCAACCAAATGTCACCGTATTTCAAGTCTCCGGTGTTTACCAAGGTGCTGGAGCGGATTACGAAAAACGAAAACATCTTCACCCTGAAGCAGAGCGAGGGCAAACTTAAGATCGTCGCCCGGGGTGTGGATACGATGCAAAAGGCATACGGCATTTTGAGTAAGTTGCAATAATTGCTATCTTTGGACCCCTTATTGTGAAAACGAATTGAACCTGATTGTTGAAATAGGCAATACGGCCCTGAAAGCGGCTTGGGTTGAGGAAATGACGCTCGGCAAGACTTTCCGCTATCAGGGGGAAAGGAAGATGGAATTCATCACCGGCCTGATCGAAAAAGAGAAACCGGGCGTCATGGTGATTGCTTCCGTTTACGAGTTATCGGCTCAGGATCAGCACCTTCTGGAAACTTTGTGTCATCAGCTCGTGATCCTGGATCCTGCCCATCCGTTGACGGCTTCCCGCTATGGATTCCCGGCATACCTCTCTTATGACCGGGCCGCCGCGCTGCTGGCCGCGTCCCATCTGTTCCGGGGAAAGGCCTGTACGGTGGTGGATTTGGGAACGACCCTGACCATCGATTACCTTGATGCGGAAGGACGGTACGAGGGGGGCAACATTTCCCTGGGCTGCCGGACCCGTTTCAAGGCATTGAACCGCTATTCCCGTTCCCTGCCCCTGCTTGATACGCCGGCGGAAATCCTGCCGCTGGGAGACTCCTTGCAGTCTTCCATCGAGTCGGGCATCATTTCGGGCATCATATTTGAAATACAGTCCTACATAGACAGAAAGCCGGATAACGTGGTTATATTCACCGGTGGAGATGCAATTTATTTTGTTAAGAAAATGAAAAACTCCATCTTTGTAGTTTGTAACCTTGTTTTGATAGGGCTGGCTCTAATAACTGATGGATATGTCAGAGAAAAAGACAGTTAAACTTGCTATATGGATGGTTGTCCTCTCCTGCCTGGCCGGCGTTCCGATGCGGGCGCAGACGGGTGCGGGCAGCGCACACACGCCTTATTCCATCTTCGGAGTCGGGGATGTCCTTCATCAGGGTACGGCTTATCATAAGGCCATGGGCGGCACGGGGGTTGCCTCGCGCAACCGGAAAGTGATCAACTATATGAATCCGGCCGCGTTGACGGCCCGTGATTCGCTCGCTTTCATGGTGGATTTCAGCATGAATCATACGGATCGGATCTACCGCCAGCAAGACTTACGCAGCGGAGCCAACCTGACCAATCTGAACGATCTGGTCATGTCTTTCCCGATCTATCACCACTCCGCCATGATGCTGGGTATCGCCCCGTACAGCGGTCTGGGTTACCAGTTCTCTTCCTATGAGACGGATCCCAACCTGATCGGAAAAGTCGGAGACGTCTCCAAGACTTCCGCCGGTTCGGGCGGTCTCTACCAGGTTTTCGGCGGTGCCGGCGTGACGCTCTGGAAGCGCCTGTCGCTGGGCGCAGAATACATCTTCTATTTCGGCAAGATGCAGAAAACCACGGTGGTAAGCTATTCGGTCAGCGGTTACAACGGGGTTAGCAGCGGCTATGAGATGGTCCTGCGCGGACACACCGGCAAACTGGGTCTCCAGTACGAACAGCCGATAGGACGGCTGACGCTCGGCCTGGGTGCCACGTACACCCTGGGCACGAACCTGAAGGGCTCAGTCCGGGATTACAAGATTTCGACGGGATCCCTGGTGAGCGATACGCTTCGCAACGAGATCAACGATTTCTCCAAAAACAAGGCCAGCCTGGCCGGCGAACTGGCCGTCGGCGTATCCCTGCGCAGCGGTGAGCGCTGGCGTGCGGAGTTGGACTATACCCGCAGCGACTGGACCCGCACGGGCATGGACAAGGTCGCCGGTTTTGCCAATACGTCCGGCGCGGTGTTCACCACCACCGCTTCCCAGTCCTTCCGGGGTGGTTTCGAGATCATTCCGAATGCCAATGATGTGCGTTATTACTTGCGTCGCCTATCCTATAAAGCGGGCCTTTATTACGGTTCGGAATATTTTTTGCTGGATGGCAATAAGATCAACTCCGCAGGACTGACGTTTGGTATCACGCTGCCGATCAGCAACCAGAATACCAAGATGAATAACGGATTGTCAATCAGTGTGGATCTTGGACAGCGGGGAAGTTTGAAGTCCAACTTGGTCCGGGAGCGGTACATAGGTTTGACGGTCGGGCTCAACGCCTTCGATATATGGTTCATGAAGAATCAGTATCATTGATTGAAACAAAATATTTTTGAAAGATATGAAAAAGTTAGTATTCGCAGTTTTAACCCTTTCGATGGTTCTGGCAGGAACGGACGTTTTTGCCCAAGGCAAGTATGGCGCGGACAGCGCCAACTGCATCACCTATCTTTCTTATTACAAGGAGTATTTCAAGCAGAAGAATTACGATGACGCACTCCCCAACTGGCGTCAGGCTTACCACATCTGCCCGCCTACCGCCAACCAGACGATGCTGGTGGACGGTACCACGCTGATGCGCCGTCTCATCGCCAAGAACGCCAAGGATGAGGCGTACCGGAAAGCGCTCATCGACACGCTGATGACCCTCCATGACACCCGTATCGAGTTCTATCCCAAATATGCGGCGACAGCGCTCAACAACAAGGGTATCGATATGAATAACTATATAAAGGACCCGAAGGTGCTCTACGAAGGATACAATACGATCATCGAGGCGAACAAGGGTGCGACCAAGTCCTCCATCCTGCTGTTTGATCTCAACGCTGCGATCGAGCTGTTCCAGAACGGCGACATCACCGCCGAGGACGTGATCAACACCTATCAGCGCAACCTGGAAATCCTGAACAACATGAAGGCCAAGACCGAGATCGAGGCTGAGCAGAACGCCAAGGTCAAGGGCGACCTGGAAGGCCTGTTCATCACCAGTAAGGTGGCCAGCTGCGAGAACCTCCTGGCGCTCTTCACGCCCCGTTATGAGGCCAATCCGGACGACATTGCCCTGGTTTCCAACATCGTGAGCATGCTCAACAACACCGAGGGCTGCACGGACAACGACCTGTTCCTGAAGGCCGTCACCTCCATGCACAAGAATGAGCCTTCCTACAAGTCCGCTTATTTCCTGTACAGGCTCAACTCTTCCCGCGGCAACATCGACGAAGCGATCAGCTACCTCGAGCAGGCCATCGCCTATCCCGAGTCCGATACTTCCATCGACGGTGACTATTACAACGAGCTCGCCAAGTTCTGCTACAAGAACAACATGAAGGGCAAGGCTTTCGACGCCGCCGTCAAGGCCGCCGAGCTGAATCCGGCCGTCAAGGGTGAGTGCTACATGCTGATCGGCAACATCTGGGCCGCCACTTCCTGCGGCGGAAATGAGATCGAGCGTCGCGCCCCGTACTGGGTGGCCGTCGATTACTACCAGAAGGCCAAGGCCGCTGATCCGAGCCTGTCCTCCGAGTGCAACGAGCGTATCGCTTCTTGCAGCCGCTACTTCCCTCAGACCGCGGAAGCCTTCATGTACGACGTGACCGCTGGTCAGAGCTACACGGTCTCCTGCGGTGGCATGCGCGCTACCACGACCGTACGGACCCAGAAGTAAGATTTTGAAACCCATCTGGAAAATATTGACAGCGATAGCAACCGCAGCCGCGGTTGCTTTCGTTGTTTATCTCTGGGTGGGCAAGGATAAAAAGAAGGTAGAGAAAACGGACCTGTCCGGCCTGCCGATGCAGACGGTGGATGACATGTTCGCCGTCCAGACCAAGAACGGGGTTGTCGTCATGCGGATCGAGGCGGACAAGATGCTCCGCTACGAGAACGATACGACGGCGACCGAACTGTTTCCCGAAGGTTTTGCCGTCTACAGCTACACCGACGAGGGGTTGCTGGAGACGATCCTGCTTTCGGACCAGGCGCGGCACATCCTGTACAAGAGTTCGAACGGGGAAGAATGGCAGGCCTTCGGCAATGTTTCCGTCCAGAATATCATCAAGCGGGAGACGATGGAGACCGATACGATCTACTGGGACCAGCGTTCCCACCAGATATACACGGACTGTTATATCCGGATGTATTCGCCGGACGGTTTCATGCAGGGTTACGGCATGCGTTCCGACGACAAGGCCCGCAATGCCATTATCCACAAGCCGTTCAACAGCTACAGCGTCGTCGTCCAGGATACGACGGCCGTTTTGGTCGACTCCATCAATTTTATAGGTCCATTTCTTAAAAAATAATGCTGATTTGCGGGAAAATTGCTATCTTCGCACCCCAATATCAATTTGATAATTAATTATAATCTATCAATACAATGGCGGTTCTACAGAATATTCGCGTAAAATTCGGCGTTTTGATTTCTATCATTATCGCCCTGGCCCTCTTGTCTTTCATCATCGATCCGACGACGCTCGAGTCTGCGCTCAGTTCGATGTCTTCCAAATATGATGTGGGTCAGATCAATGGAAAGTCCATATCCTACACCGATTTCCAGGAAGAAGTGGAGAAGTTCTCCACGGTCAGCGAGATCATGTCCGGCACGTCCGTCAAGGACGAGCAGCAACAGGAGCAGATCCGCAACTCTGCCTGGCAGAACCTGGTGGACAAGTACCTGTTCCTCAAGAATGCCCGCGCGGCCGGCCTGAACGTCGGCAAGCAGGAGATGCTGGCGCTGACCACCGGCGACATGGTTTCCCCGGTCCTTTCCCAGAACTACAACTTCATCAACCGGGACGGCGAGTACGATCCCACTGCACTCGTGCAGTTTGTCAATGAGGTTGATTCCGACCCCTCCGGCCGTCTCAAGACCTACTGGAACTATCTCCAGAACACGGTCCAGAACCAGCAGTACTATGCGAAGTACGGTTCCCTGTTCACGAACAGTGACATCCAGAACCCTCTGATGCTCCAGCGCGCGATCGCCGACAACAACAACACGACCAATGTCGAGTTCGTGATGGTCCCCTACGGCTTCGTCGAGGATTCCACGGTGGTTGTCTCCGGCGCCGAGATCAAGAAGTTCTATGCCGACCACAAGAAGTTCTTCAAGCAGCCGGCCAGCCGCGATGCTGAGTACGTCGTCTTCGAGGTCAAGCCTTCCGACGAGGATATTGCCGCTACGAGCAATGCCATGTCCGAGCTTTATGAGGAGTTTGCCACGACTTCCAACGTCAAGAACTTCCTGACCAAGAATTCCGACCGCGCTTATTCCGAATACTGGTACAAGGCCGGTGAGCTGGCAACCGTCTCCAAGGCCGTCTCCGATTTCGTCGACGCTGCCAAGGCCGGTGACGTTTCCCAGATGCTTTCCGAGGGCAACACCTTCTATGGTGCCCGCGTCATGGCCGTCGCTCCCCGTTCCGAGAGCATCACGGTCCGCGTGACCGGTGCCCAGAGCGCGACTGAGATCACGGATTCCCTGCTGACCGCCCTTCGTCTCAACGAGCCCATGCGCATGACCCGTTCGGAGCTCATCCCCGGTCTGGAAGGCCTGTTTGACGAGCCGGTCAACACTCCGAAGCTCTTCAACACGCTCAATTATGGCCAGATTCTCGCCGAGGTCGTCACCAAGTCCGAGCCCGTCGAGATGAAGCAGGTCGCCCTCTTCGAGAAGACCGCCCTGGCCAGCAAGGAGACTTTCAATAAATATTACAGCCAGGCCAACAAGTTCGCCACGATCGCCAACGGCAGCTATGCCAACTACAAGGCCGCCGTTGATACGATGGGTGTCTATTCCCATCCGATGAACAAAGTCCTGGAGAGCACATCTGCTTACGGTGCGATCGACAATGCCAAGGAAGTGACCCGCTGGATCTTCGACAACAAGCCCGGCAAGGTCTCCAACATCATCACGGTCAACAACAACTATTTCTTCATCGTTACGGTCAAGGATATCCACAAGGAAGGTTTTGCGACCGTCGAGGAGGTTGCCCCGTCCATCCGTCAGCAGCTGTATGCTGAGAAGCTGGGTGAGAAGAAGACCGCCGAGGTGGCTGAGAAGATCAAGGGTCTGAACGACCTGCAGGCCATCGCCGAGGCGCTTGGCACGACGGTCAACACCCAGGAGGACATCACTTTCGCTTCCATGCGCGGCCAGGGTCTGGATCCTGCGTTCATGGGTGCTGCGAGTGCCGCTCCGGAGGGCAAGATCTGCGGTCCGGTCCAGGGTGCCATCGGTACCTATGTGTTCAAGGTGACAGGTCGCGATACCGGCTCTTTCTACACGGAGGATGATGCCAAGAACTATCAGAATCAGAAGAACCAGTACACGTCCCAGATGATCCTTCCTGTGATGATGGATCTGGCTGACGTCAAAGACAACCGCGCCCGCTTCTACTAGTCGTTCGCGCGCATAAAAAAATGAAGCGTCCTCCCGGAAAAGGAGGACGCTTTTTTTTGCAGCTATCAGTTGCCGGCGGGCAAGCTCCAATGCAGCAGTAACGCAGCCGCAGCGCAGCGAGGATGGACTACTGCTGCATTGGAGCTTGCCCACCGGCTAAGAGTTATCCCGGTAAAAAAGAAACGTCAGACGTTGAAGAGGAAATGCATGATGTCGCCGTCCTGGACGACGTAGTCTTTGCCCTCTATACCCATCTTGCCGGCGGCGCGCACGGCCGCCTCCGTCCGGTATTGCACGTAGTCTTCATACTTGATGACCTCCGCCCGGATAAAGCCGCGCTCGAAGTCCGTATGGATGACGCCCGCGGCTTTCGGCGCCTTGTCACCCTTGCGGATCGTCCAGGCCCGGCATTCGTCCGCACCGGCGGTGAAGAAGGTCTGGAGGCCCAGCAGATGGTAGGCGCCCTGGATCAGGCGCACGACGCCGGACTCTTGCAAGCCCATTTCCTCCAGGAACATCTGGCGGTCGTCGTAATCGTCCATTTCGGCGATTTCCGCCTCTGTCTTGGCCGAAATGATCAGGATCTCCGCCTGCTCGTCCTTGACGGCCTCCCGCACGGCATCCACGTACTTGTTGCCGTTGACGGCGGACGCATCGTCCACGTTGCAGACGTACATCACCGGCTTGTTCGTCAGTAGGAACAGGTCTCGCGCAAGGGCCTCTTCCTCTTCGTTGACCAGCTCGACGCTGCGGCAGGATTTGCCCTGCTCCAGGGCAGCCTTGTAGCGAAGCAGCAGTTCGGCCAGCTTCTTCGCATCCTTGTCGCCGCCCATCTTGCCGGCCTTTTCCACCTTGGCCAGGCGGGCGTTGACGACTTCCAGGTCTTTGATTTGCAGCTCCAGGTCCACGACTTCCTTGTCGCGCACAGGATCTACGCTGCCGTCCACATGGACGACGTTGCCGTCGTCGAAGCAGCGCAGGACATGCAGGATCGCGTCACATTCGCGGATGTTCGCGAGGAACTGGTTGCCCAGGCCTTCGCCGTGGCTGGCGCCCTTCACCAGGCCTGCGATGTCCACGATATCGACCGTAGCCGGGACGACGCTCTTGGGGTGGCAGATTTCAACCAGCGTGTCCAGACGCCGGTCCGGGACATTGGTGGAGCCGAGGTTCGGCTCGATCGTGCAGAAAGGGAAGTTGGCGCTCTGGGCCTTGCCGGAGCTTATACAATTGAAAAGAGTGGATTTTCCGACATTCGGAAGCCCCACGATACCGCATTTCAGGGACATAGCAAAAGATTTGTTCCGACAAAAATAAGCATTTCTGCCCAATCTTGCAGAATAAACCTGCTTAAAGGCCCAGTTCCTGGATCTTGCTGAGCATTTCGGTGTTGCTCTTTACGTCCAACTTGGCGTATATGTGCGCCTTGTGGTTGCTTACCGTGCGGGGACTGAGGAAGAGACGCTCGGCGATCTGCTTGTCCGTCAGTCCTTCCTTGCTGAGCGAGATGATCTCCATCTCCCGCGCCGACAGGCCGATCTCCGACAGGGCCCGCTTGCGGGACAGCATCAGATCCGTGACGTAGCGGGTCACGGCCGGGTCGAGCGCATCTTCTCCGGCGGTAAGCTCGGCGCTCTCGCGGATGATGTCCTTCTCTTCCATCGAAGGCCATTTCCGGAAGAATTCAAGCACCTTCTTATCCTGGATCGTGTCCATGTCCGGGTCGTTCAGGTCCTTGGCAATGACGGCGAACAGCATCTCCCGGCTTCGTGAGACGGCTTTGATCTTCTTGTTCTGACGGGTGATCTTGCGGTTGAGACGGACGGTCAGGAAGATGATGCCCAGGGTGAGTGTCAGCAAGGCGATCAGCAGGGCGACCAGCGCGGTCCGCATCTTGATCTGCCGGTCTTTCATCTCCACTTCATGCAGGACGCGGAGTTCCTGCATGGTCTTGTCCTCTTTCTGCCGGATATACTGCTGCATCTCGTAGGAGAAGGCCTGGTGGGATGCCATTGCTTTGTCGATCTGTCCCAGCTGGAGATACATGTTGGTCAGATGGTCCTGCATCTGCTGACGGAGCAGATGGTTGTCCGGGGCCGCCAGTTCGAGCATCTTGTTGCAATAATCGATTGATTCCGCCGTTCGGTTGCCCTGGCGCAGATAGCGGAAGTGATAACGCATGGAGCGGACGGAAGGGACTTGCGGGTCGGATTGCTCCGCCTGATCCAGCCAGAAGCCGGCTTTTTCATACAGGGCCGGATCCAGCCGGACATTCCACCGGTTCTTGTTGACATACAGTTCCGACAGCTGATAGCGGGCGCTGGTGGCGATGTTCGGATATCCGGCCTTTTCCGCAATGGCGAGTGCGCGCAAGGTGTACTCAAGCCCCTCGTCGTCGCGGGCGGTCTCGATGGAGATCCCGGCATAGGAGCAGACCTGTCCTTTCAGGAACAGGGCCGTGGCAAGCAGGGAATCATTGGGAATCTGCAGGGCCTGGTGCTCCGCCGTGCAGGCGTGTTCCCAGGCCAGGGAATCCTGCAGGGCTTGCAGATAGATACGGGAAAGGACCGTGTGTGTCTCGCAGGCGAGCTGTTTCGCGTACTTGTCGGAGGACGCTTCTGCCGCCGCGAGGGCTTCGAACCCGTAACGGGCTGCATCCTCATATTGTGATAGGGAAACCATGGTTTCCGCTTTATCCAAATTGCTGCGCACGGCTTGCCCTACGTCCTCGGAGATCTGTTTCCGGCAGGCTCCGGTGAGAACGGTCAGCAGCAGAAGGAGGGCGAGCCCCCTTGGGTATGTTACTCTACTCATCATGGGTCAAGTGCTTATACAAAGATGATGAAAAATAGTGATATAAAGCATTTTGATTACCTTTTTACTTACTCATTCCGCAAGATTGAGTAAAATTACTCATGTATTTCTCCGGGGATGCATCTATCTTGGCCATTGGAGTTTAAGTCCGGAAAATCAATTCTAAACCATAGGTCATGATGAAACAGAGAAAACATCCAAATGGCGAGCCCTACGAAGCGCCCGATG
>CAMOTB010000019.1 GCA_946625485.1 uncultured Bacteroidales bacterium
CATCGCCGATGGTACTGCCCCACCAGGTGGGAGAGTAGGCAGCTGCCGTTCTTTGACGACCCGGACCAGAGAAACTGGCCCGGGTCGTTTCGTTTGTGCCCGGTCGGCGGGCACAAACCAAAGAACGTCAGCTGCCTACGGCTATCATTCATTGGGGAGAGGACTCCCCAAACCCCTCCCCGTCGCTGCGCTCCGACAGAATCCATCCCCCTGCACCCCCAGGGGACTGCGGCTGCGCTGCGCTCCGCCGGTGCCTCCGCTGCTTCGATGTCTTCGACATCTCGCTGCCGCTCCGTCACGGCGCCTGCCGGCGCCCTCGCTCGCTGCGCGAGCTCCAACGCTTCTGCGACCGCCGGTGCTGCCGATGGGGTGGAAGTGGGTGCCATCGGGAGCGTTTTGGGGCGTTTTTGCTGCCGGTGGAACTTTTTTTGCGCCATCGGCAGCAGTGGTTTTTACTGCTGGGTCGGATTAGGCAGGGATGCGTGGAGAAGTGAATGCGACTGAGAGAGGTTGAGTTCCGCCGACGATATCCGAGTATAACTGAAAGGCAGCGGAGTCGACCGCACGGATCGGCCCTTTTTCGTGCGGTCGAGTGGTGAAATGTGCCTGGACCGCACGGATCGGACGCTTTTTGTGCGGTCGGGTAGGATACCGGTGGGCGGAGGGAAGATTGATATGATAGCAGAAATCACTTTGCAATTAGGCTTATTTTGGGTGCCAATGTGTCTGAAAGCAAAAAACTGGCAGGCTCCTTGAAGCGTTCTTCAGTGGATTTGAGCTTGAAAGAAAGGAAGCGATGGATTTCATGAACATCAGAAGGTGTTTTTGACCGGTGGGTGAAAGTTGGTATTTTAGCGGATAAATGCTTAAATTTGCTTACTTTCGGGAGAAAGCCCGAATCCTTAATCAGCCGTTTGTATGAGAACAAAACATTTCGCCTATATCCTGACGCTGATCCTCGCCCTGGCAGCCTTTGCCCAGCCTCTTCAGGCTCAGAACAATGCCGGCGAGTCCGTCAAGAAGTTCGGCCAAAGGGTCAAGGAAGCGATCACGGACACCTATCATGACGCCGTGTCCGCCATCCGCGGAGAATCCTCCTCGGACAAGAATTCCTCCGCATCGAACCGGACGGCCTTATCTTCCGCGCCGAAGTTCTATGTCAGCCTCTCTTCCGGTTCCAACCGCGCCGAGGGCACCCGGGAGGATCCTTTCAAGAATATCCAGAAAGCCCTTGACGTCGCTCCCGAAGGCGCCCTCATCCTGGTCTCCGAAGGCAATTACTTCGGTACGCTCCGCAGCGGTAACATTATTGTCGAAAAGCCGGTTACGATCCTGGGCGGCTACAATGCCGATTTCACGGAGCGCGACGTCCTGAAATACAAGACCACGGTCTGTCCCTCCGCGGCTTCCAACGAGACCCAGTCCGGCAAGGGAACCCTTCAGATCAAGGTCCGTCGTCCCGGTGCCAAGGTGACCCTGGACGGCCTTCTCTTCGACCGGGGCCATTCCATCGCTTACAATCCTGACGGAGAAGGTAAACCCGAAGGCGTCGAAACGCCGGCTATGCAGCCTCTCGGTACGGAAGGCAAGGGCGGTGAGAAACTGGACGAAACCACCAAGACTGCCCAGACTGCCATTATCTTCCTGGACAATTGCCAGAGTGAGGTCGAGATCCGCAACTGCGCTTTTGTCAATGCACCGGACGGTGCCATTCGGGGAACGGTCGGTGCCGGCGTGGAGATCGTCAACAACGTCTTCGTCAACCTCCGCAAGTCCGCCGTCGAGATTTCCGGCTCGATGATCGCCCGCAATGCCGATATCCGTTTCTCCTACAACACGGTTCTCTTCGTCTGGCCTTCGGACCTGGAAGAGCTTGAGCAGGGTTTCGCCTATCGTTTCATGAACGGCGCCAACAGCTATCTTGACCACAACATCCTGGGTTGCTGCTCCCTGGCCGCGCTCGACCGCTGCCGCGTGGAGCCGATCAAGGAAAAGGAAGCGCAGAAAGTCACTTCCGCCGAATACAATGTCTTTTTCCAGAATCCCCTGGGCGACATAGCCCTCCCGGGCGGCGACCGTCCCATCCTTGTGATGGTCAAGGACTTTGATGATGTGGAACAGCTCACCGGCGTGGCCGGAAACCGGGATACGGAAGATCCTGAGATCTTCGAAGATGCGATCGACGAAGCGTATCTCTCGGCGTTCCAGACTTCCGAGACGATGTTCATGAACCGCTATTCCTTCGAAAAAGCGCTGGCCTTGTTCGGTGCCGTCGAGGAGTTCGGCGCCCAGGACATCCGCAGCGAAAACCCCCTCGCCCCGACCCGTCGGGAGCGCAGATAAACCAACCTGAACCCCAGAAAGCATGGCAAACCTTGTCGGACATATTTCCCAGATCATCGGCCCCGTCGTGGACGTGCATTTCAATTTGGAGCCCGGAGCGGAACTGCCCCGGATCCACGAAGCCCTGAGCGTATTGCGCGCCAATGGCCGCACTCTCATCATTGAAGTCCAGCAGCACATCGGCGAGGACACCGTCCGCTGCGTCGCCATGGACTCCACCGATGGCTTGAAACGTGGAATGGAAGCCGTTGATACCAAAGCACCTATCTCCATGCCGGTCGGCGCGCAGATTCGCGGACGCGTGATGAATGTCACCGGCGATCCGATCGACGGCCTCGGCGAACTGGACCGCAGCAATACCCTTCCCATCCACCGCGAGCCTCCGAAATTCGAGGAGCTGACCACTTCGCAGGAAGTCCTTTTCACCGGCATCAAGGTCATCGATCTGCTGGAACCCTATCTGAAGGGCGGCAAGATCGGCCTTTTCGGCGGCGCGGGTGTCGGCAAGACGGTGCTGATCAAGGAACTCATCAACAACATCGCCAAGAAACACAACGGCTTCTCCATCTTCGCCGGTGTCGGCGAACGTACCCGTGAGGGCAACGACCTGCTCCGCGAAATGATCGAGTCCGATGTGATCAAATACGGTGAAGCGTTCAACGAAAGCATGGAAGAAGGCAAATGGGACCTTTCCAAGATTGACCGGCCCCAGCTCGAGACCTCCCAGGTCGCGATGGTCTTCGGCCAGATGAATGAACCGCCGGGCGCCCGTAGCTCCGTGGCTCTCAGTGGCTTGACCCTGGCGGAATCCTTCCGCGACAGCGCAAACCCCGACGATCCCAAGGACATCCTCTTCTTCGTGGACAACATCTTCCGTTTCACCCAGGCCGGCAGTGAAGTCTCCGCCCTGCTCGGGCGCATGCCTTCCGCCGTCGGTTATCAGCCTACGCTGGCCACGGAGATGGGTCAGATGCAGGAGCGCATCACTTCGACCAAGAATGGATCCATCACTTCGGTCCAGGCCGTCTATGTGCCGGCCGACGACCTGACGGATCCGGCCCCGGCTACGACCTTCTCCCACCTGGATGCCACGACGGTGCTGAACCGGAAGATCGCTTCGCTGGGCATCTACCCGGCTGTGGATCCGCTCGAGTCCACCTCCCGCATCCTGGATCCCAACGTGGTCGGACAAGCCCATTACGACTGTGCCCAGCGGGTCAAGCAGATCCTGCAGAAATACAAGGAATTGCAAGATATCATCGCCATCCTTGGCATGGACGAACTCTCCGATGAGGACAAGCTGACGGTCAACCGCGCCCGCAAGGTGCAGCGTTTCCTGTCCCAGCCCTTCCATGTGTCGTCCGTCTTCAACGGCTGTCCCGGCCTGATGGTGGACATCGAAGACACGATCAAGGGATTCAACGCCATCCTCGACGGTGAAGTCGATGATCTGCCGGAGCAGGCTTTCCTGCTTGTCGGTACGATCGATGATGCCCGCAAGAAAGCGGAGCAAATCCTTTCAGCCGCCCAGTAACATGCCGATCACCCTCCAAGTCCTCTCTCCCGAACGCGAGCTGCTCTCCTGCCAGGTGGAGCAGGTCGAACTGCCCGGCATGCTGGGACGCTTCGTCGTCCTGCCCGGTCATGCACCGATCATTTCGGCGCTGGTCGGCGGCGTGATCCGCTACCGCATCGCAGGCGAGGACAAAGAACTGGAGATTGCTTCGGGTTTCGTGAAAGTGAAAGACAATATCGTAACGGCTTGCATAGAAAGATGAAAGGCTGGAAATACATACTGGTGCTCCTGCTTGCCCTGCTCCCTGTGTCCCTGCGTGCACAGGAGGCGGAGGAGGGCGAACTGGACGTCCAGGAGTATATCTTCGGCCATATCGGAGATGCTTACGAGTGGCATATCACGACGGTCAACGGACATCCGGTCAGTATTCCGCTGCCCGTCATCCTTTACAGCCGCCAGTCCGGCTGGCACTGTTTCAGTTCGAAACATTTGGAGGAAGGAAGCCACGAAGGTTTCTATCTCTCCACCTCCGAGAAATACAGCGGAAAGATCGTAGAAAGAGACGCTTCCGGTGCGGAGATCCGTCCCATCGACCTGTCCGTTACCAAGAACGTCCTGAGCCTGATGATCAACAGCCTGGTGCTCGTCCTGCTGGTCTTGCTCACGGCCCGTTGGTACAAGAAGCACGACGCCGTCGAAGAGGCGCCCAAGGGCTTTGCCGGCCTGATGGAAATGATGGTCACGATGGTCGAGGACGACATCATCAAGGAATGTGTCGGCAAGGATTACAAGCGCTATTCGCCCTATCTGCTGACCGCTTTCTTCTTCATTTTCGTCAACAACCTGATGGGCATTGTGCCCTTCTTCCCGGGCGGAGCCAACATTACCGGAAACATTGCCGTCACCTTCGTCCTGGCGATGTGTACCTTCCTGGCTGTCAACCTGTTCGGCAATAAGCACTATTGGAAGGATATTTTCTGGCCCGAAGTGCCGACCTGGCTGAAAGTCCCCCTGCCGCTGATGCCCCTGATCGAGATCATCGGCATGTTCACCAAGCCGTTCTCGCTGATGATCCGGCTTTTTGCCAATATCCTGGCCGGTCACATCATGATCCTGGGCGTGATCGCCGTCATTTTCCTGACGGCCAAGCTCGGAATCGGCCTGAATGCCGGCCTGAGCGTGATCGCCATTCTCTTCGGCGTGTTCCTCGATATCCTGGAACTGCTGGTCGCCTTCCTGCAGGCCTATGTATTTACGATGCTCTCGGCCGTCTTCATCGGACTGTCACGGCAGCATCCTGAAACGGAAAAACAATAAACTTTAAAACCTTACGATTATGTTGTTAGCAATGATTCTTCAAGCAGCCGCCGGAGCGGCCCTCGGAAAGGCTGGAGCCGCCATCGGCGCCGCCGTCGCTGCGATTGCCGCTGCCATCGGTATCGGCAAGATCGGTAGTTCCTCCCTGGAGGCCGGCGCCCGTCAGCCCGAACAGGCCGGACATTACCGTCTGACCGGTATCATCGTGGCCGCCCTGGTCGAGGGTGCGTGCCTGTTTGCCATCCTGGTCTGTCTGCTGATTGTCCTCAAGTAACCATGTCGCTCGTAACTCCTGACTTCGGCCTGCTGGTGTGGATGACGCTGATTTTCGGCATCGTCTTCTTCGTGCTGGCCAAGTGGGGCTTCCCTGTCATCACCGGGATGGTGGACAAGCGCAGTGACCGGATCAACGAAAGCATCGCCAAGGCCCGCGAAGCGGAAAAGGCGCTCTCCCAGCTCTCTGAACGCCAGGCCCAGCTCATCGAGCAGACCCGTCGGGAGCAGGCCCAGATCCTGAAAGAAGCCGCCGAGGCCCGCGACTCGATGATCGCTGCTGCCAAGGAACAGGCCCGCGACGAGGCCTCCAAGCTGATCCAGCAAGCCCGCACCCAGATTGCAGCGGAGAAGGAAAGTGCCTTGCGCGACATCCGCTCCGAGGTGGCCAACCTCTCGGTCGATGTCGCGGAAAAGGTCCTCCGCGAGAATCTGTCCACGGAAGAAGCGCAGCTCCGCCTGATCGAAAAGATGGTCGGTGAAGTCACCGGTACGACGAAAGCCAACTGATATGGATACGGGACCGATAGCCAGGCGATATGCCTTAGCCCTGCTGAAATACGTGACCGAGACCGGCCACGGGGAAGAGGTATATGCCCAGGTCAAGGCCCTGCTGGCGGATCCTGATGCGGCTCCTCAGCCGCTTTGCGAGGACCTGCAGCATTTCTCAGCCCTGCTGATCAAGAACGGGCGGATGCCGGAGGTCAAGCGGATCTTCCACAGTTTCATCCGCCTCTACGAGGAGCGCCACGATATCCATCTCGTCCGTCTCAAGACGGCGGTGGACAGCCCGGCTCTCCAAGCGAAGATCGAGGCTTTCGTCCGGGACAAGGTCGGCGGACAGGTGGAGTTTCTCACCGAAGTGGATCCGGCCCTGATCGGCGGTTTCGTCCTCGAAGTGGATGATCGCCGCCTCGATGCCAGCGTGTCCCGTCAGTTGGAGGACATCCGGCGTCAATTGATTGAAAAGAACAAACGAATCGTGTAGCAATGGCACAAAACCTCAAAGCCAGCGAGATTTCAGAAGTCCTTCTGAATCAGCTGAAAGATATCAAAGAGACCATCGGACTGGAAGAGATCGGCACCGTCCTTCAAGTCAGTGACGGCGTAGCCCGTATCTATGGGCTTGCCGAAGCGGAAGCCGGCGAACTCCTGGAGTTCGAAAACGGTGTGATGGCCGTTGTGATGAACCTCGAGGAAGACAATGTCGGCGCCGTCCTGATGGGTCCCACCGACCAGGTCAAGGAAGGCATGTCGGTCCGCCGGACCGGCCGCATCGCCTCCATCCGGGTCGGCGAGCAGATGCTCGGACGCGTGGTGGATCCCCTGGGCAATCCGCTGGACGGACTGGGTGCCATTTCCGGAGAGCTTCTCGAGATGCCGCTCGAGCGTAAGGCTCCGGGCGTTATCTATCGCCAGCCGGTGAGCGAACCCCTCCAGACCGGCCTCAAGGCCATTGACGCCATGATTCCGATCGGCCGCGGCCAGCGTGAGCTGATCATCGGCGACCGCCAGACCGGCAAGACCGCCATTGCCATTGACACGATCATCAACCAGCGGGACAACTACAAGGCCGGCAAGCCGGTCTATTGCATCTATGTCGCCATCGGCCAGAAAGGTTCGACGGTCGCTTCGATCGTTGAGACCCTGCGCCGCATGGGAGCGATGGACTATACGATCGTCGTGGCTGCGACGGCTGCCGATCCGGCTGCCCTTCAGTATTATGCCCCTTTCGCCGGGGCTGCTGTCGGCGAATACTTCCGCGACACGGGCCGTCATGCCCTGGTGGTCTATGACGACCTGTCCAAGCAGGCCGTCGCTTACCGTGAAGTGTCGCTGATCCTGCGCCGTCCCTCGGGCCGCGAGGCCTATCCGGGCGACGTGTTCTACCTCCATTCGCGCTTGCTGGAGCGTGCTGCCAAGATCATCGCCCAGCAGGAGGTCGCCGAGCAGATGAACGACCTCCCGGATTCGCTCCGGGGCAAGGTGAAGGCCGGAGGCTCGCTGACCGCCCTGCCCATCATCGAGACGCAGGCCGGCGACGTGTCGGCCTACATCCCGACCAACGTCATCTCGATCACGGACGGCCAGATCTATCTGGAGTCTGCGCTCTTCAACCAGGGCCAGCGCCCGGCGGTCAACGTCGGTATCTCGGTGTCGCGCGTCGGCGGCAGCGCCCAGGTCAAGAGCATGAAAAAGGTGGCCGGCAGTCTTAAGATCGATCAGGCGCAGTACGAAGAGCTGGAGTCTTTCTCCAAGTTCAGCAGCGATATGGACGCCATCACTGCAATGACCCTCGACAAGGGTCGCAAGAACCGGGAGCTGCTGATCCAGCCCCAATATTCGCCGATGCCGGTCGGCGACCAGGTAGCGATCCTGTATTGCGGTACGCATGCCTTGATGAAAGACATCGCCCAGGACCGTGTCCGCGAGTTCCAGACCCTTTTCCTCGACCGCATGCACGCCTCCCATCAGGATGTCGTCGATGCGCTGGCGGCCGGTAAGTTGGATGATGCGCTGACCGCCGTGCTCGAAAAGACGGCGGCGGAAGTGATCGCTTCCATGTAACACCTGCTGCACGATGGCTTCGCTCAAGGAAATCAAGGGACGCATCCAGTCCGTCAAGAGTACGCTCAAGATCACTTCTGCGATGAAGATGGTCGCTTCGGCCAAGCTTCACAAGGCGCAGGCGGCGATCGAGGGGATGTTGCCCTATGAGCAGTCCTTGCAGCGCACCCTGGACGAACTCCTGAAATACGTCCGTCCTGACGGACGTTATGCCGCCGAGCGTCCGCTCCGCCATGTGACGCTGGTGTGTCTGGCCTCCAACTCCTCGCTCTGCGGCAGTTTCAACGCCAATATTATCCGGGAGGTACGCTCGCGTATCGCTGCCCTCCGTGCGCAGGGCGTGGAAGAAATCACGGTTTTCTCTATCGGTCGCAAGATGGCCGAGGCGATGCGCAGGGAAGGCTATCCTTCGCCGCAAGACTACACGGAGCTCTCCGCCAAGCCGGACTACGAGACGGCCGCCGGACTTTCTGTGCAGTTGGTGCAGGACTTCCTGGAGGGCCGTACCGACCGTGTGGAGCTCCTCTACAACCATTTCGTCAGCACGGCGGTCCACCGTCCCGTGTGCGAAGTCTATCTTCCGCTCTCCGCGGCCCCGTCCGGGGAAGGGGAGCCGTCGTTCGACGAATACATCGTCGAACCGGGCAAGGAGGAACTCCTGGAAACCCTCCTGCCCAAGACCCTCAAATTGAAGGTCTATACGGTCCTGCTGGATGCGGCCGCCGCTGAGCACGCCGCCCGCACCGTCGCGATGCAGACGGCCTCCGACAATGCCGAGGACCTGCTCCAGGAACTCTCCCTCGAATACAATAAGTCCCGCCAGGCCAAGATCACCTCCGAGATCCTCGATCTCGCGGGCGGGGCGCAAGAGTAGCCTCTCCTGGGAGAATAAAAAAACAGGCTGACCGGCAGATCCGGTCAGCCTGTTTCATTGAATCCAGAGGGATTAACGGGTCATCTTGGTCGTGTCGGTACCGAAGTCGTAGCCGTCATAGTCACCTCCGACGAGATAGTATCCCATACCGGTGATCGTGATACCGAGCGGGGACAGCGTCGCATAGAAGATGCCGTCATCGTATTTCTCGGTGGCTTCGTCGAAATGAGCGACCATCAGATCGCCGTTGTATGCCTCGCCCAGATTGAACGGTCCCTTGAAGGCGACGGTCTTTGCGTCGAAATCAACGGTACCCTCGATGGAGGAACCCATGCCCCACAGGTTGGTGAAAATGGCCGTGTTTTCGTCTTTCTTGCTGACAGCCATCACATACGGATCACCTTCGGTATCCTGGGCATTCCAGTTGCCGACCAGCCAATCCCAGTCGATGGTAATCTTGTCAGTGGCCACCGTGATGGTGGAGGCCGCACCGTAGATGGGATCGATCAAAGCGTCATCGACAACGAGGACCAGTTCCAGGATAAAGCCTTCTCCGACCGTGTCGTAAAGGACTTTGACCGGGACGGTTCCCAGGTACTGTCCGGCTTTGATGGTCACGCTCTTGACGGGGATGCTGAAATCCTTGCCTTCCACGCCGGTCGTGTTTTCTCCGACGGAAACGGTATAGGTGACGTCCTGCTCATGCTTGTAGGTGCAGGCGACGGTGATGTCGTAGTCGAAAGACTCGTCATCCGAAGCAATCACCCAGGAGTCATCTGCATTCTCAAAATGAACGAACTCCAAACCCTTTCCGCCGTAGGTCTCGATGTCGATGTCCCTCTTGTCGGTGCAAGCCGTGAAAAGGAGCACCAGGGCGGAAGCCGCGATATATAAAACTTTCTTCATGGTCATTGATTTTTAAGGGCCTTGTTGAATTTCTTCTCGGTATCCGGGATCGGCCAGGTGTAGTTGGACGTTCCGGGATCAACCGACACGTCGACGAAAGAATTCTTCTTGACAAAGCTCTCTCCACGACGGATGATGTCGATGCCGCGGATGCCTTCACAGATGAATTCAAGCCGGCGCTCGTTGTACACGGCGGTCTTGATGGCACCTCCGGTGAGGTTGTTGATGTCGAGACCGTCTTCCGATGCCGCGATGGAGCGGCGTCGGACGTCGCTGAGATTGGATTTGGCCTGGGTGGCACCGTCAGCCTTGTTGGCGTAGCACTCGGCCAGGTTGAGTTTCACCTCTGCATAGCGCATCAGCGGGAGCCAGTCAAGATGTCCGCCGTAATCCATGTATTTCTTGGAATACACGTGCCCGTTGTTGTCTTCCTCGGAAATCAGCTTCGAGATCCGCTGGTCGGCAGCCTGGCTGTAAAGAGGATCGGAGACGATGCCGGCTTCCGTGTCAATCCAGGCGCAGGTGGCCGAAGGACTGAAATACTCGGCGCAGCTCATCTGCGTGTTGGGCTTGTCCTGCGTGGAATTGGGGAGGGCGAAAATCATTTCCGTATTGTCATGCGTGTCGGTGCCGTACAGTTTGGTGACGTCCGAGACCAGGGAATAACCGGTGATGGCATTGCCTTCGGTGATGGCCTTGTCCCAGTCCTGCTCTGCCATATAGACTCTCATCCGGAGCAGGTTGGCGGCAGCCTTGGAAGCACGGGTGACTCCGTCGTAAGTGCCGGGCGCATTCGCCAGGTCTCCCGGGATACAGTCATTCAGGATCTGGTCATAGATGTCCTTGATCGGGGAAGCGGGGCAGTCGTTGTTGCCGGCGGAAGTGAGAGCCGTGATGCGGAGCGGCACGGCCGTGGCCTCGGGATTCCGGGAGTAGGGCTCGGAATAGAGATTCGCCAGGACATAGTAACTGTAGGCGCGCAGGAATTTCGCTTCGGCTACATATTGGTTGTACAGCTTCTCGCCGACAACTTCCTTGCACTCATATTTCTCCATGTTTTCAATGAAGATGTTGCAGGTGTTGATTGTGGCGTAAGCATAATTCCAGATGCGTCCGTTTTCCTGCGTCGCACCCAGGACCAGCATTTCGTAGGTGTCGGACATCGTGACCGGGTTGGAGACGTTGACGATATCATCGCCCCGGCTGTCAAATACGACGACGCCCAGGCCACCCATGAACGTGGGGTTGCTGCTTTTGAATATATCGTAGCAGCCCAGCAGTGCGGACTGGATATAGTCGGCATCGGCAAAGATGATGGGTTCTGTCATCGACAAAGGCTTATCCTTGTTGATGAACTCCTTGGAACAAGCGGTCAGGGAAGCGACCGTTGCCAGAACGACCAAAAGTTTGAATATATTCTTCATAATCTTCTTTCCTTAAAGTTAGAAAGTCAGTTGGGCACCGAGGGTCCAGGTACGCGCCTGGGTCAGGGTATTCTTGTCGTAGCCGCCGGATGTGACCGGAGCCGTGGAATAAGAGGAAGTGATCTCGGGATCCAGACCGGTATAGGCGGTCAGCACGAAGGCGTTCTGGACCTGTCCGTACACGCGGATGGCACTGAAACCAGCCTTGGCCTTGGCGGCGCGGAAGGTATATCCGAGACTGAGGTTCTTCAGGCGCAGGTAGTCGCCGCGCTCGATCCAGTCGGTGATATCCATGGCGGAACCGTTGGAGTAGTTGTCACCGTAGACCGGTTTCGCATACTTGGCATTGTCGCCCGCTTTCTTCCAGCTCTTCTCGCCGACTTCCGCGAAGTTGTTCCACCAGCGGTAGTCGGAACCGGTGGCCGTATTACCGTTGTAGATGTAGTTGCCGCCGGAATACTGCAGCATGAGGTTGAGGTCGAAGGCCTTGTAGCGGAACGTGTTGGTCCATCCGCCGAAGTAGGTCGGGATGGTGTTTCCGGCACGGACCTGGACGAAATCACCCATGAATTCGGTGCCGTCCTCCAGATACCAGCCATAAGGATAGGAGAAGATGGTCTTCTCTCCGTTGGGGCCGTAGAAGATACGTCCGCCGGTCGCGGGATCGATGCCTCCGGTCGGATACAGGTAGAGCTGACCGATGGAATAACCGGGCAGGGTGATGTTGGATTCGCTGCTTCCGAGGATCTCATCCACACCTTCCGCCAGCTCCAGGACCTTGTTGTGGGCGGTCGTGAAGTTGAAGTTGCTCTCCCAACTGAAGTCGCGGGTCTTGATGACGGTGGCGCCGATGGTGAGCTCGATACCCTTGTTCTCAAGGGAACCGGCATTGGTGGTCAGGGAGCCGATACCGGTGGAAGGGCCCTGAGGGACGGCGAACACCAGGTTGTTGGACTGGGTCCGGTAGTAGTCGAAGTCGATGGTGACACGGTTCCACAGGCCGAGGCTGAATCCGACATCGAGTTTGGCCGAATTCTCCCAAGCCAGGCTGGCGTCACCGATGTTGTCGAGACCGAGGGCGGGAGATCCGCCGTACACGGCATCGCTGTAGTAGGTCTGGGCGCTGTAGTAGCCGATCTCGGAGTTACCGACGATACCATAGCTGGCCTTGATCTTGAACTCGTCGATCGTGGCACGCAGGGGAGCGAAGAAGTCTTCCTCGGAGACGCGCCATGCGGCGGAAACGCCCCAGAAGTTACCCCACTTGTTGTTGGTGCCGAGGGCGGAGAGACCGTCCCGGCGGAAGTTCAGGGAAAGCATGTACTTGGACTTGTAATCATAATTGATACGTCCGAAGTAGGAGATGATGGAACGGGATCCGAGCGCGCCGTAAGCCTCGTTGGTCGAATAGCCGGCCTTGATGCCGGTGTAGGCGGGGTTCAGGATCGTGTTGGCGACGATTTCCTCGAAGTTGTAACCCTCCTCGTTGGCCTCCATACCGGCCAGGAAATTGAAGGAATGGTCGCCCAGGATGAGGTTGTAGTCAGCCGTGTTCGTCCAGGTCCAGTTGGTGCTGTTGGAGAATGCGTTGAACGCGTAGCCGGGATACTGGGCGCCCTGGCCGTAGTTCGGGCTCCAGAAGGTCTCTTCTTCCTCGGTCAGGTAGTCGATACCGTACTGGCTCTTGAGCGTGAGGTTCTTGACCGGGGTCAGCTCGACGAACCCGCTGGCGATCATGCGCGTCGTACCGATCTTGTTGAAGTTCTCGGCGCAGGCCATCGGGTTGGGATAGGTGATGCTGGCCGTGATGCCGCCCTGTCCGATGTACTGGCCGCTGTTGCGCGTGTAGTAGGAGCCGTCATCGTTGTAAGGAGTGAGCGACGGCGGGATGACGATGGCCATACGGGGGAGACCCGCTGCTGCGAAGACTCCGTCCTGGCGGGAAGCGTCATAGACCTGCGTGGCCGAGTTGGTGTACTGGGCGCTCAGTCCGATCTTCAGCCAGTTGTTGACCTGGGTCGTGGCGTTGGCTTTGATACCGGCTCTGCGGTAATTGTCGCCGATGATGATGCCGCCGTTGCTGCTGTAGTTGGCGGAGACATAGTACTGGGTCTTGTCGGTACCGCCGGAGATGGCGACCGTATGATTCATCACCTGGCCGTTCTTGTAGATGAGCTTGCCCCAGTCGGTGTCGACCGTGTTGCCCTTTCCGTCGGTCATCAGGTTGAAAGCCTTCTTGCCGAAGGTGGTGGCGATGCCGAGATTGCGCTCGTCGGTGCCGTAACGGTTGGCCACTGCGAGGTTCTTGAAGTCCGTATAGGTCTGGGCATCCATCATCTTGAAAGTCTTGGTGGGCGTGGCGATACCGAAGTTCATGTCATAAGTGACTTTGGCTTCACCCTTCCGGCCTTGCTTGGTCGTGATGATGACGACGCCGCTGGCGGCGCGGGAACCGTACAAGGCGGTCGCCGCAGCATCCTTGAGCACGTCGATGGAGAGAATGTCAGCCGGGTTGATGTCCGCAAGGGCGCTGGCATCGGTGTAGCTGTTGTTGACGACCGAGTTCAGGATAGGAACGCCGTCGACGATATACAACGGGTCCGTGCCGGCGGAGATGGAACTGACGCCGCGGATCAAGACCTTGGAACTGGCACCGGCACCGGCGTTCGGCGTAGAAACCTGCACACCGGCCGCCTGTCCCTGCAGCATGGCATCGAAGCTCACGTTCGGAGCATCTTTCAGCACGTCGGACTTGATGGTCGAAACGGCAGCCGTGACAGTTTTGGCTTTCTGGGTTCCGTAAGCGACCACGACGGTCTCGTCCAGAAGCTGCTTGTCTTCCTTGAGGACGACATTCAGTTTCGTTCTCCCGTTGACGGGAACGGAAACATTTTCATAGCCAAGGCAGGAGAACATCAGCGTTCCGGATGAGGGAACGGTCAATTCAAATTCTCCGGCGGGACCTGTGAGCGAATAGACGGTCTTGTTGTTGAGGAGCACGACATTGGCTCCGGTGACAGGAAGACCGGACTCGTCCGTCACAGTACCCGATACCTTGATGTCCTGGGCGAAGACTGCTCCGGCAGCTGCCAGCAGGACACTGATCGTAAGTACGAATTTTTTGAACATTTTTTTGTAATTAGGTTAATAAACAGTTCTTTCGGCAAAACGTCAGTACATCAGATAACGGTCGTTTATTAGTAGTCGCCGGGCACGGAAATGGCCGTTCCCCGCGCCCGGATCAAAACAACGACACTTATGATTTATGCTTACATCAGGGTCAGTACGGAAACGCAGACCATCGAGGGACAGGAATATGAAATCAAGAATTACTGCTCCCAACACGGACTAAACGTTGACAAGTGGTGCGTGGAGGCCGTTTCAGGTACCTGCAGCGTAGAGAAACGCAGCCTCGGAAACCTTCTCAGGCGGATGAAAAAAGGGGACCTGCTGCTCTGTACGGAGATCTCCCGTCTCGGCCGCAACATGATGATGGTGATGGCCATCCTGAACACCTGTTCGTCCAAGGGGATCGCCATCCACTCCATCAAGGACAACTTCGACTTGTCGGACAGCATCAATGCCAAGATCATTGCATTCTGTTTCGCCCTGGCGGCAGAAATAGAGCGAAACCTGATCTCCCAGCGGACGCGGGAGGCGTTGGCTGCCAAGCGTTTAAAAGGGATTCAGCTGGGGCGTCCGCCCGGCCGGTCGAAGAAAAAAAGCCTCTACCGCTTAAAGCGGGACGAGATTGAACAGTGGATAGGATCCGGTTTAAAAATGAAAGAGGTTGCGGGGCGACTCGGGATACACGAAAACACCTTGCGGCGTTATCTCAGGGAAGATTTGAGAGAGAAATAAAAATCTTATTAAATTTTTTAGATTTCTTTTTGTAAGATTTTCGGGCAAATTTTTGACAATTTGTATTAAGATCGCACTTTTCCGCTGGTAAATAAAAACAAAAATGGTATAGAATCGCGCGCAACTGTCACTATTTCAGTCTTTTTTTTGGATTTGCATTTTTGGTATTTGTTTGCAACCTTTGTTTGTCAAAGTGCATCATAATAAACGACCGTTTTATGATGCCGGACCCAAAACAAGAGAACAAAACACTGTTTTATTAACCTAATTCATTACAAAATGTTCAAGAAACTCGTACTTACGATCAGTGTCTTGTTGGCGGCGGCCAGTGCCGCATTCGCCCAGACACAAGTATCCGGTACCGTAACCGACCCTTCGGGAGCACCGCTCCCGGGAGTCTACGTGTACATCGAGGGTACGAACGTCGGCACGGTCACGGATGCAAAGGGTGAATATACCCTCGCCGTCCGCGAAGGAGATGCCGTCAAATTCAATTTCTTCGGTATGCGTGATGTCCTTGTCGCGTATGACGGCAAACCGACGATCAATGTCCAGATGGTGGAAGACTCCATCGGCCTGGATGAGGTCGTGGTCACCGCGACGGGCATGACCCGCCAGGAGAAGACCCTCGGCTACGCATCCACGACCGTCCGTTCGGACGAAATCACCAAGGGTCATGCCGCCGACGCTCTTTCCGGACTGTCCGGTAAAGTGGCGGGTGTCCAGATTTCTTCCGCCGGTGCGACCGGTACTTCCCAGAAAGTCATCGTCCGCGGTTACTCGTCCTTCTCGAGCAACTCCCCGCTCTATGTCGTGGACGGTATCCCGATGTCCAACTCTACGATGGGTGTCCAGGCGCTGGACAATTCCATTGACTTCGGTAACCAGGCCGCAGATATCAACCCTGAGGATATCGAGTCAATCACCATCCTGAAGGGCGCTTCCGCTACGGCTCTCTACGGTTCCCGTGCCGGTAACGGCGCCGTCCTCATCACCACCAAGCGCGGCCACCAGAACGAGGCTGTCAAGGTGACGTTCGACGGTTCGGTCCAGGCCAGCAGCGTCCTCCGTATCCCTCAGCTTCAGAACAAGTTCGGACAGGGCTGGTTCTATGACTACGACGGTGCCAACGTCTTCGCCAACTATTCTCCTACCGAGAATGGTTCCTGGGGTAACCTGCTGGACGGCCGTGAAGTCGAGTGGCGTCCGGGTGCTTCCTGGAACAACGGCGCCGATCCTTCCTACACGAAGTTCGAGTACAAACCCAATTCGCTCAAGAACTTCTATTCGACCGGCATCGAGACCAACAACACCATTACGCTCCAGGGCGGCAGCAAGTCCACGGGCTTCATCGTCTCCTACGGAAACATCTATTCCAACGGTATCCTGCCCGGCAACAGCGACATCTACAAGCGTCACAACTTCTCCTTCCGCGGCAACACGAAGATCAAGGACGGTCTCGCTTGGCTCAACTATGCGATGAACTACATCCGCAAGGAGATCCACAACGGCATGACCGGTCAGGGCATGGATGGCTCGACCATTTACCAGGACATCCTCCAGTATCCCGTCAACGTGGATTATGCCGATCTCCGGGACTGGCACGATGTCTATAACAACGCCGACAACTTCTATACCCCGTATGCCCAGAACCCCTGGTGGATCCTGGACAACAACTGGGGCGACTATACGGATGACCGCGTTTATGGCAATGCCGAGTTCGGTCTCCAGATCATCAAGGGTCTCCAGCTCATCGCCCGCGGCGGTCTCGATGTGACCAACTATATCGAGAAAGAGTTCAACAACCTCTGGACCTTCAATCCCGGCTCTTATGCAGACAGCGAGGGTGCCTCTGTCGAGCCCGGTACTTTCGAGCAGTATGCGGTCCGCTCTTCCCAGCTGGATGGCAACGTGTTCCTCAACGCCGACTATCGGATCGGTGAGGACTGGTCCATCCACGGCGTGGCAGGTGTCAACGCCAACCAGCGTGCTTCCCAGAGCCTTTCCGGTACGCTCAGCGGCCTGGCCGTCGATGGTTGGGCCAGTTTCCTGAACACCAGCGGCGCGATCCCGCAGGCCGGTGCCAGCCGTTCGATGCGTCGTCTGGTCGGTGCTTATGGCCAGGTGGACTTCGGCTGGAGGGATGCGGTCTATCTCACCCTCTCCGCCCGTAATGACTGGTCCTCCACGCTCCCGGTCGACAAGAACTCCTTCTTCTACTGGGGTGCCAACGCTTCCGTGATCCTGACGGACCTCTTCCCGACGATGAAGAGCGACGTGCTGAGTTTCCTCAAACTCCGCGGCGGTTACGGAAAGACCGGTAATGATGCGCCTACCTATTATACGTCTTCGTACTACACCCTGGGTTCCGGCGCTTTCTCCTTCGGAAGCCTGACTTTCCCGCTCAACAGCTATGTCGGCCTGATCCGGAGCACCCGCGTCCCTAACACGACCCTCATGCCCGAGATCTCCACGGAGGCCGAGCTGGGTATCGACGCCCGCTTCTTCAACAACCGCTTGAACTTCGACCTCGCGTTCTATGACAAGGTTACGGAGAATCAGATCGTGTCCGCGACCCTCGCTCCCGAGTCCGGTTATACCTCCGCCGTCCGTAACGTCGGTAAGATCCGCAACCGCGGTGTCGAGCTGACGGTCGGACTCGTCCCGGTCCGGACCAAGGATTTCGAGTGGGATGTCGCCTACACCTTCTCCAAGAACGTCAACAAGGTGGAAGCCCTCTGGGATGACGTGACCGAGTATAGCATCTATGGCCTGTCCTCCGGTCCCCAGCTCAAGTCCATCGTCGGCGAGTCCATCGCCACCTGGGTGGATTACAAGATCAATACGGTCGAAGACAAGAACAGCCCTTACTACGGCTACACCATCGTCAATGCCGCTACCGGTCTTCCGACCTATGACAATACGAAGTATGAGACGCTGGGCAAGGCCGATCCCGACTTCATGATGGGTCTGAACACCAACCTCCGTTACAAGAACCTTTCCTTCGGAGCCAGCTTCGACTACCGCAAGGGCGGCCTGATGTATTCCGCTACGAAGGGTATCGTCCTGTTCGACGGTAACGCCGAGGAGACGATGTACAACCTGCGTGATCCCTGGGTGTGGCCGCACTCCGTCGTCGCCGTCGCCGGTGGCGGATACAAGGAGAACAACCTCCCCGTCACGACCCAGTACAACGTCAACGGTGCCTACTATCCCAACTATAACTACGTCCAGTACCGCGAGGAACTCCTCGACAAGACCTACATCAAGCTGCGCGAGCTCAACCTGACCTACCGCATGCCTGAGAGATGGTTCCAGAATATCAGCTGGCTTTCTTCCGTCTCCGTCGGTCTGGTCGGACGTAATCTCCTGATGTGGACTCCCAAACAGGGCCTGATCGATCCGGACAACACCAACTACGGTAACGATCTGACTTCCCAGTACGGTGAGTATTACTCCGCGCCTTCCGTCCGTACGGTAGGTGCCAATGTGAAGCTGGTCTTCTAAATTAAAGGAGGAATGATTATGAAAAGATTTTTCATCATTGCCGTCGCTTCCCTGGCGCTTGTAGCAACCGGTTGCCAGAAGTGGTTGGATATCAACACGAATCCGAATTATGTCTCTGAGGCGGACATGAAGCTCCTGCTCCCTTCCGCTCAGCTCAACATGGCTGCCAAGGTCGGCTATGACCTGTCGTTGTACGGCTACTTCTGGTCACAGTACGTAGTCCAGTGCAGTACGACCAACCAGTACTACACCATCATGACCAACGATGTGACCAACTCAACGTTCGTCGGTCCCTGGTCTTATTTCTATTCCCGCGTACTCCCGACCCTCCACGAGGTGATCGAAAAGGCGGAAGAAGCGGAGAATGCCTCCAACTTCACCCTGGAAGCCAAGGCTACGCTGGCCTATAGCCTCTATCTGTTGACCAGCCTGTATGACGAGGTGGCTTACACCGAAGGTTATGTCACCCCCAGCCAGACTCCTCATTTCGACTCCGGCAAGGACATGCAGGCCACGATCGTCGGTATCCTCGAGGATATCCGCAAGATGGATGCCGATGCGGTTGCCGCTGACGAGGTCGCCAATACCACCGTCTCCAGCGACATGATCTTCAAGGGCGATACCGATGCCTGGTTCCAGTTTGTCAACACCCTCTACCTGAAGGTCTTGATGCGTGATTTCGACGCCAACAAGTCCAAGATCCAGTCCCTGCTTGCCGAGGACAACTTCCTGGAGGAGGATGCGGCCTTCAACAATTTCTCGGATGCGGCCGACAAGTCTTCTCCCTTGTATGAGAGTGACCGTCGTCAGCTCAATACGACCAACAACATCCGTTGCTGCAGCGATATCTTCAATGTGCTGGATATGAGCGATCCCCGCCTGCCGTACTATTTTGACAACAATCCGGCTTCCGGTGTTGCCGGTACGGAATATGGTATGGTCGGTGATCCCACGGAAACCAGCCGCCTGGCCCTGGGCGCGACCGATCCCGTGTTCTTCAGCACGGTTGATGAGGCTCTCTTCCTGCAGGCTGAGGCTTATGCCCGCCTGAACAACGCTGACAAGGCGCAGGAGGCCTACGAAGCTGCCGTCGAGGCTGCCTTCGGCCGTGTCGCCGCCAACAGTTCCATCACGATCAATGCTGCGACAGTCGCAGCGCTCCTGGCGGGCCCGTACGCTTTCGAAGCCGGTTCCGTCGAGAAAATGGTCGAGCAGATCATCAACCAGAAGTGGGCTTCCAACGTCCGTTGCATGCCGATCGAGTCCTGGTTCGATATCAACCGTACCGGTTACCCGACCCGTGGCGAGACGATCACTGACTATCACGGTGTCCTGACTTCCGGTTATCCGGTCCGTTTCATTTATTCCAAGACTTCCGCTGACTACAACCCCAATTCTCCGACTCCGGTCGAGGTGAATGTGAAGATGTGGTGGCACAAGTAATATAGGAGACAGAAGATATGAAAAAAATAGTTACCCTTTTCGCCTTTACGGCGATGCTGTGCAGCTTGTTCTCCTGCGAGACCTACAAGGTCGGCGAACCTGAGATGACGGCCGTCCATCAGATCGACGGCAAGTTCGTCGGGTTTGCGCTCAATCCCGCCGACGCGACTGACACCCTTTCCGTCTATGCCGTGTTGATCACCAATACGACGGACGACGAGTCTGACCGCGCCTGGGTCACTCTGATTGACATGAATACGGCCGGTCGTCACTGGCAGCGTCTGTATGCCGTTCAGATGCCCGTCAGCGTAGATATCAAGGCCCAGACTTTCAAGGCGGACAACGTGGCCGCCGAGGAGCCGGACAAGGCCTGGAATCCTTACATCGAAGGTCTCTATGGCAGCTATGGCGCCTATACGACTGCCGGTAAGCAGTGGGGCAAACACACGAAGTCTGCTACGATCAGCGGGAAAGTCGTCACCGACGGTGTCAACACCGCTACCGGATATAAGGCGGATTCCCTGGAGATGGACGTCACCATTGTCAGGGACAACGGTCAGGAGTCTTTCCATTTCGTCGGCATGAAGAAGACCGGCTGGTCCGCGGACATGGCGGCTTACATGGATTTCTGTGACAATTACCTCTGGTAATGGACTTGACAACATAATGAGAAAGGGGCCGGCCTCGAGAGCCGCCCCTTTCTTTTTTGCCATCCGCTCTGATCCTACTCCCGCCCGGCGGGGAGGGTGAGGACCCGCTTGCCGAAGGCCGGCTTGACGATCTGGCGGGACATCCGGATGGGGGACGGAGCAACCGTGCGGGCCGAAACGCCCGCAGCCTGCAGGTCTGTGCGTCCGGCCAGGATCAGGGCCTGGCGGAGCATCGGGTCACGCTCGTCTCCGAAGCCGTATCCCAGGTCGGGACGGTCTTCGGCTTCGTAATCCGGGGTCAGGCCGTCCGGCATCGCCGGGCAGTTGCCGTTCCGGTCCGCGTAGCGTCCGATCATGACGTACAAGCCCCAGTCCTCGACATATTTCCTGTAAGCATACATTTCTGAAGACATCTCGTCCTTGTAGTCATCGTACCATTCCTGGGCGCCGTACATGATGCCGGTACAGAATTTCCCGTGGCTCTTCTGCCCGATCAGGGTGATGTCCAGATAGGGCATCAGGCAGACCAGCAGGCTCTCCGAAGCCGATGCCGTCCCTTCGTCGATGATGGCGTAGAGGTGGTTCAGGTCCAGATGGCTGCCCCGTGTGTCGCAACTGTTCTTAATCACGCCGTCACCCCAGCTGAACTGGGTCTTGAAGAAGGTCTTCAGGGCATCTTCGCCATATTCCTTGATATAATAATCCGTGAAGGCGGAGTTGAACACCTCCTGCTCCAGCAGGTCCCCGGCCGCCACGTTGGCCTCCGGGGCCAGCATCGAGGCCAGTACTTCCTCGGTTGTGACATAGCCTCCGCCATTGTAGCGCAGGTCCAGGATAAGTTCCGAGACGCCTGCCTGCTTGAAACCCTCGCAAACGTCCACCAGCTTGTCGATGGCGTCCAGGGTGAAGCTGGTGAAAACGAGATATCCGACTTTCTTGTCTCCGACGTTGAAGATCGAATGATGGACCACCGGGTCTTCATACATCCGGACGGCCGTCATGGAGACGGACTGTCCGGCCTGCCCGGCAGCCGGGTCATAGAGGGTGATCTTGCAACTGGGACTGTAGAGGAAACCATCGGTCACCAGGCTGTAGTAATTGCTGTCGGTCATGCGGGTCCCGTTGATCTCGGAGATCACGTCGCCCCGCTTCAGCCCGGCTTTCGCCGCGGGACTGTCGGCATAGACGACCGTTACGACGGCGCAGATATAGGTTTTATCCAGACGCATCAGCACGATGTCGCAGCCATAGGTCGTCGAAACCCCTTCCACGCTGGAAGCCATGTCCTCGTAGCTGTCCGTCACCTCCGTCCAGCGGTCGTAGTCCTTGCCATCCTTCTTGTAGCGGATCTGGCGGACCTTTTCGATCGGATCGGCATTGATATCCTGTCTGAGCCAGCGGGTCAGTTCCCCGTCGATCTCTTCGGACCACAGGTAGTAGAGCGACATGCAGTTGGCGGCGAAATAGTTGACTCCGTGGCGGGTCGCCGTCTCCGGATCCAGTTTCTCCGGATCCTCCCGTTTGATTCCGTCACAGGCACTCGCCAGCGGCAAGGCCAGGACAAGGAAAAGTATAAGTCTGGATAATTTCATGATTCTTAACTATTTAGCGCTGATGATCCCCAACTTTTCCAGCAGGGCCTCGGGCTGCGGGTCGTGCCCGCGGAACTTGCGGTACAAGACGGCTTCGTCCTCGGTACTGCCCTTGGAGAGGATGTTGTCCCGGAACGAGCGGGCCACTTCGCGGTTGAAGATGCCCTTCTCCTTGAAGAGGCTGAAGGCGTCGGCTTCCAGGACTTCGGCCCATTTATAGGAATAGTATCCGGCGCTATATCCGCCCGAGAAGATGTGGCTGAATGAAGTGGAGATGCAGCATTCCGGCACGTCCGGCATGACCGCCGTGGGGGCGAGCACCGCCTTCTCGAAATGGCGGGTGTCGGCTTCCGGAAGTGCTTCCAGGCTATGCCAGGCCATGTCCAGGATGCCGAATTGCAGCTGCCGTACCTGGCTGTAGGCGGCAAGATAATTCTTGGCCGCTTCGACCTTGGCAATCAGTTCGGCGGGCAGGGGCTCTCCGGTCCGGTAGTGGCGCGCGAAGGTCTGGAGGAACTCCGGCTCGTAGGCCCAGTTTTCCATGATCTGCGAAGGGAGTTCGACGAAGTCACGGGCCACGTTGGTGCCGGTCTGGGAGCCGTAACGGCCTTGGGCCATCATCCCGTGCAGGGAATGGCCGAATTCATGCAGCAGGGTGGTCAGCTCGTCGTGCGTCAGCAGGGACGGATCCTGGGAAGTGGGTTTGGTGAAGTTGGTCACCAGGCTGATCAGGGGACGTTCCTCCACGCCGTTGACGATGCTCTGTCCGCGGAATTCCGTCATCCAGGCACCGCCGCGCTTGCTTTCGCGCGGGAAGAAATCCACGTAGAAGAGCGCGAGGTGGGAGCCGTCTCCGTCCTTGACATCGTAAACCCGGACGTCCTTGTGGTAGCCGGGGATGTCGCTCCGCTCTTCAAACCGGAGGCCGTAAAGCTTTCCGGCCAGGCCGAAGACCGCGTCGATGCAGTCCTCCAAGCGGAAATAGGGCTTGAGCAAGGTATCGTTGAGCGCGTAATGCGCATCCTTGTAGCGCTCGGACCAATAGCTGAAATCCCAGGGCTGAAGGACCGTGTCGTCGAATCCGTTTTCACGGGCATAGGCCAGGATCCTGGCGACCTCCTCCCGGGCGACCGGCAGGGAAGGGACCAGCAACTGCTGGATGAAGGCATTGACCGTGGCCGGGGATTTGGCCATGCGGTCTTCGATGGCATAGTCTGCAAAAGTTTTGTATCCCAGGATATTGGCAACCTTGATCCGCAGATCTGCGATTTGGCGGACGATCTCCAGGTTGTCGTTGTCGCCGCCTGCGGCCTTGGTGTTGTAGGCCAGGTACAGTTCCCGTTTCAACGCCCGGTCCGTGCTGTATTTCATGAACGGGGCATAGCTCGGATAGGACAGGTCGAAGGTCCAGCCTTCCTGTCCTTTCGCCTTGGCCGTCTCCGCGGCCGCTTCCCTGACAAAGTCCGGCAGGCCGGCCAGCCGGCTCTCGTCCGTGACGTTGAGCGTATAGGCGTTGGTCGCCGCCAGCACGTTTTTGCCGTACTGGAGGCTCAGCAGGGAAAGTTGCTCGACGTATTTGCCATAAGTCTCCTTGTCGGCAGGGGAGAGGTTGGCGCCGCTCCGGGCAAACTCCTTGTAGGTATCGTCAAGCAGTTTGTACTGATCCGGGGCGAGACCGAGACTGTCCCGCTGTTCCCAGACGGTCTTGATCCGGGTGAAAAGGGGCTCGTTGAGGGAGACGTACATCTCGTATTCCGTCATCTTGGGGGAGAGATCCTCGGCGATCTGTTGCATCTCGTCGTCCGTATCGGCCTCCAGCAGGTTGTAAAAGATGCCGGATATGCGGTCCAGGGTGCGTCCGTTGTTCTCGAGGGCTTCGATGGTGTTGGCAAAGTCCGGCGCATCGGGATTGGCGACGATGGCATCGATCCCGGCCTTCGCTTCCGCGAGGGCCTGCTCGAAGGCCGGCATATAATGCTCGTTGCGGATCTGGTCAAAGGGTGGGGCTCCGTAGGGGAGCTTGGATTCAGTCAAAAGCGGATTTTCCATAGTGCATGAAAAGACTGCAAGCATTGTGCCTGCCGATAGAAGCGTCCGGATGGGTTTCATAAGGCTTAGAGGGTACCCTGTTTCAGTTTTTCGACATAAGCATCGATGCGGGCCAGTTCGCGCGGGATCCGGATATTCTGCGGGCAATGCGGCTGGCACTGGCCGCAGGAGATGCAATGATCTGCCTGGCGGATGGTCTCGACGGACTTGTTGTAGAGGGCGAGGTAACGCCGTTTGAGCCGCTTGAAGTCGGACTGCTCCGCACTTTCGGCGACGAGGCCGCCGTTGACCGCATCGTTGTAAATCAGGAAGATACCCGGGATGTCGATGCCGTAGGGGCAAGGCATGCAGTAGTTGCACGCCGTGCAGTTGATCAGCGGGAAGTCCCGGATCAGCAGGGCCATCTGCTCCAGGAAATCCAGTTCCTCCTGGTTGAGGGGCTGGAAGTGGCAGAACGTATCGCAGTTGTCCGTCAGGTGCTCCATGTAGGTCATGCCGCTCAGGGCCGTCAGCACCCGGGGATAGGTCCCGCAGAAGCGGAAAGCCCAGGAGGCCACGGTCTTGCCCGGTGCGCGCTCCTTGAGCTGCTCGGCGACAGGACCCGGAACGCTGCTCAGGCGTCCGCCCAGCAGGGGCTCCATGATCACGACCGGGATGCCGCGCTTGTCCAGTTCGTCATAGAGGTAATTGGCGTTGACGTTGCGCCCCTGGGCGTGGTGCCAGTCCACATAGTTCATCTGGATCTGGACGAAATCCCAATGGTACTTCTCGTGCAGGCTCATCATGTAGTCGAAGCCGGCGACCGGTCCGTGGAAAGAGAATCCCAGGTTTCGGATGTGGCCCGCTTCACGCTCGGCCATCAGGAAGTCGATCATCCCGTTGTCCAGGAAGCGGCGCTTGAACTCGGACTCCCCGCTGAGGGAATGGAGGAGGTAATAGTCCATGACATCCGTCTGGAATACCTCGAAGGAATGGCGGTACATGGCCAGGGAGGCTTCGCGGGTCGCATTCTGGAAGTTGGACATCTTGGTGGCGATCAGGTATTTCTCCCGGGGATGGCGCAGCAGGGCCTTGGCCGCCGCAGCCTCACTCTGTCCCTGGAGATAGACGGGGGATGTGTCGAAATAGTTGACACCGTGGGCAATGGCATAGTCCACCAGCTCGTTGACGTTGTCCTGGTCAACGACGTCGTGTCCCGATTCGTCCTTTTTCATCTTCCAGCGCATGCAGCCGTAGCCGAGGATCGAGACGACGTCGCCGCTGTTGGGGTTGGTGCGCATCTCCATGGCGCCGGGACCCTGGTCGGCCGGGTTGGTGTTGAGCCCGGCGGACTGGGCCTTTTCCTTGCAGGCGCTGACACCGAGGGTGGCGGCTCCGGCACCGGCCGCTTTCAAAAATGCTCTTCTATCCATTTCTGTGTACTTTTAAACCGTTGACATGGATCGCGCTGAACGGGCGCGACGGGCAAAGATATTCGCAGGCGCCGCAACCGATGCACTTGTCTTCGAGGACGGCAGGTGTCCTCAGGGAATAGCGGTCGTTGGGGTCGATCGGGACCATCTTGATCGCCTCGGCCGGGCAGTGGCGGGCGCAGTTGCCGCAGCTCACGCCGTCACGGTTCACCACGCACAGGTCATAGTCCACGACGGCTGTGCCGATGTGAATGGCGGTTTTTTCTTCCGGCGTGATGGGGAGGATCGCACCGGCGGGGCATACCTCCGAACATTTCGTACATTCCGGACGGCAGTAGCCCTTCTCGTAGGAAGCCTCCGGCTGCATCAGGTGCTGCAGGTCCGTCGAAGGGCGCAAGACCTCGTTCGGACAGGTGCTGACGCAGAGCTGGCAGGCGGTGCAGCGCTCGTAGAAGTTTTGGAGGCTCTGGGCGCCGGCGGGCACGATGCGCTCCGTACGCTCAGGCTTTTTCTTGGCCTCCAGGGCGGCCAGTCCGCCGTCGACCT
>CAMOTB010000020.1 GCA_946625485.1 uncultured Bacteroidales bacterium
CCGCCATGCTTTCCAAGTACGGCGTCCTCGGCAATACCGGCCCCGTCGAGTGGATTGTCCTCCGGGGATCGACCGTCATCGATGTCAACGGCGCCGGGGCCCATCCCGACACCAATGCCGATGTGACGATCTCCTTCAAGACCGGTCCCACGAACATCAAGTTCTTCTCGGCCTTTGCCACCTGCCTTGACGACAACGGATTCAACGACGCCAATGCCGGAGAGTACATCATTTCCTATGATCTTGACAAAGGGCAACCGGAGATCATCGAAGTGACGGGGGGCAGCGGTTATGATGATTATACGATCCTGCATTTTGTCTCCACTACGCCCCAGACCTTCCGCTTCGGGGATTACGTATCCATTGATTTCGCTTCCGCCATTACCGATTCAAAAGGCCAGGTGGTCCGGACCGAACTGTACGGAGAGGACCAGGTCTATCTGAACGGAGTGTGCACCCTCAAGGACGGCTCTGAGCACCAGGGGCAGAAGGTCCTGATGACCCGTACCGGAGATGAGACCTATTTTAAGTACATCTATCCCAAATCCTATTTCGGAGTGGGCGAGAACGCCGAAATCGAAGCCGTGCGCGTTTGGTTTACCAATGCAGACGGGACCAAGACCGCGAAAGGCGATGATGGCGACGGATACGACGTCTTTCAGGCTTCTGAATAATCCGGATCTTTACAACTGACGCGTAGCCCGGCCTCTGGTCCGGGCTGCGCTACTTAAAACCTGACTGATCATGAAAAAAACGTTGATTCTTTCTTGCGCCGTGATGCTTTGCACACTGATCCCGCTCGTCTCCTGCGAAGGGAACAGTCAAAAAGAAGAGCCGTCCCAGGAAACACCCCCCACGACCTACAACAACCCGGTTTCGAACCTGATCCTACCGGATCCCAGCGTCATCCGGGACAGTGACGGAACCTTCTACCTCTACGCCAGCGACGAGTCCGTCAAGGGCCTGCCCATCGTCAAATCCAAGGACCTGGTCAACTGGTCCCAGTCCGGGCAAGTCTTCAGCGGCGCGACGCGTCCCCGGCTGGACGGCAGTTCGGGCGGCAATCTCTGGGCGCCCGAGATCGCCCGGATCGGCAACAAGTATGTCTTGTACTATTCCTACACGCCCAAAGACTTTTCCGGCAAGGAATGGCAATGGGGTATCGGCGCCGCAACGGCAGACCGCCCGACCGGTCCCTGGACGGACAAAGGGAAAGTCTTTCTCGGAGGCGAAATCGGCGTCCAGTGCTCAATCGACCCTTGCTTCTATGCTGAAAACGGCAAGAATTACCTGATCTGGGGCTCTTACTTCGGCATCTGGGCCATCGAACTGAGCGCAGACGGACTGAGCGTCAGGGACGGGGCCGAGAAAGTCCACCTGGCCGGTACGGACGGATACGGTCTCGAAGGAGCGATGATCCACAAGAAGGACGGCAAATACTACCTGTTTGTCTCCGAAGGCGGTACCGGATACAATGACCATTACAAGCTGGGCTGCGCCCGCGCCGACCAGCTGCTCGGCCCGTATCTCAACAAGGCCGGCAAGGACGTGAAAACCGCCCCCGTCGATTTCTTCCTTTCGGCAGGCAACGGTTTCATCAGTCCCGGCCATTGCTCACAGATCCTGACCGACGACAAGGGACAGGACTGGGTCCTCTATCACGCCTATGTCCAGAACGAGCAGGATAAAGGACGGCGCCTGATGCTCAGCAACCTGTCCTGGACAGGCGGATGGCCGTCCGTAGCCGGCGGAGTCCCGGCCAAAAGCAGACAGATTCCCTATTGGAAGTGATCCCGGATCAGGCGTTGTCTTTGTGCAGCGCCTCCATCCGGTAAGCCCGGGGAGACAGGCCATATACCTTGCCGAACTCCCGGTAGAAATAAGACTTATTGTTGAATCCCACCTCGTACATGATCTCCTGGACGGTCAGGTCCGTGGTCTTCAACAGACGGGCGGCGTGCTCGAGCCGGATCGAGCGGATGAACTCGACGGGAGACATCCCGACGAGTTCATTCAGTTTACGGTAGAGCTGCGCCTTGCTGACATGCATCCGGTCGCAAAGGATGGCCGGCGAGAGGGCCTCGTTGGAGAGGTCCGACTCCACGATGCCGGTCATCTTGACAATGAACTCCCGGTCCCCCTTCATCACGACTTTCTCGTTGAGCAAGTCGGAATTGGACATCACCGAGCCATAATAGGACTTCAAAGACTCCCGGCCGGAGAGAATCTTGTTGACCACGGCCGTCAGGTGCCTGGGATAGAATGGCTTGGGAATGAAGGCCTCCCCGCCGGTCTCGTAGCTGCCGATCTCGTTCTGGATGTCGGAAAGGAAGGACAGGAAGACGATGGGGATGTTACGGGTGATTTCGTTCTCCTTCAAGTAGCGGCAAAGCTCGATCCCGTTCATCTCGGGCATGGCGATATCCGTGATAACCAGGTCCGGCAAGCCGTGACTGATCAGTTCGACCGCTTCCTTGCCATTGCTGGCCTGCAAGACCTCATAGCGGTCGGACAAGATCTCGCTGACAAGGTCACGGATGGGTTTTTCGTCGTCCACGATCAGGATGCTCATCCCGGAGGGGGCCGCCTCTGCGGGTCCCGGCACCTCTTCCGGAAGCGAGAAAGAAGCGCCGATGGGTGTTGCCTCCAGGGCGTCCTTCCGGTCTTCCGCTGAAGGCAGGACCACCAGGAACTCCGTAGATTTCTTCCGCTCGCTGGAGACGGAAATGCTGCCGCCCAGCATCTGGACCAGGGAGTGGACCAATGCCAGGCCTACACCGTTCCGCACGATACGGCCCGACTTCGCCTCGCTCTCCAGATTCTCCAGCACGACGAAACGGTCGAAAACCTTGGGCAGATCCTCCGGCTTGATGCCCTTGCCCGAGTTGGACACCGTGATCCGGACGGAAGACGGCGCTTCCGCCATCAGGCCGACTCCGATCCGGCCGCCTTCCGGCGTGTATTTATAGGCGTTGGAAAGCAGGTTGTGGACGATTTTTTCGACCGCGGAATAGTCGCTGATGATCTCCAGCGGGCCGGACGGCAGGGACAGCTCCTGGAGAATCCCGTTTTTCTCGGCTGCGGCCGCATAGCCTTCCACGATGCGACGGACCAGGTCTGCCACGTCGAAACGGCTGTAAACAGGCGTATAATGACCCGTATCCACCTTTCGGAAGTCCATCAGTTCCTTGATGAGGCGTTGCATCCGGTCCGCATTGTCCTTGATGATCTGCACGTAGCGGGTCGGACGGCTCTCCAGGCGGCAATCGTCCAGCAACTGTTCGCCCGCTCCGCTGATCAAGGTAAGCGGCGTGCCGAACTCATGGGCAATGTTGGTGAAGAAACGGAGCTTGGCCTCGTAGGTTTCGTTTTCGTGCTCCTTCCGAAGGATCTCCATCTCCATTTCCTGCTTCCGCTTCATGCGCCGGCGGACCAGCAGGTTGATCCCCCAGGCCATGGCTGCGAACAGGCAGGCATAGAGGATATAGGCCCACCAGGTGTTCCACCAGGGATAGCGGATGGTGATGTTCAGGGAAGACACCCGCGGGCTCCAGCGCTTGTCGCCGTTGGTGCAGCGCACTTCGAAACGATACTTCCCGGGACGGAGGTTGGAATAGGTCACCGGGGCCGCTTTCTCCTGATAGATCCAATTGTCCTCGAAGCCCACCAGCCGGTAGGCGTACTCACAGTTGACATTTTCGATATACTCCACGGCCGAATAGCGGATGCTGAAATAATTCTCGTCGTGCCGGAGGACGATGTCATCGCGGTAGGGGACAAAACGGCCGGGATCCTGTATCAACGTAAAGGATGTAAACAGGATATCCGGCTCGAAAGTGCGTTTTTCCAATTTCAACGGATCGAAACGGTTGAGCCCATCCACGCCCCCGAACAGGAAGGTCCCGTCGGAAGCCGCCAGACAGGATGAATTGGAAAACTCATTGCTCTGCAGCGTAAGCATGTCATAGAAACTCACCACGGAACGGTCTCCCGGATCCAGGCAGAAGATTCCGGCATTGGTACTGGCCCAAATCTTCCCTGTCTTGTCTTTCAGGATCGCATGGATGGAAAGGTCTTTCAGTCCGCATTCCCGGCCATACCACTCTGACACCTCCTCGCCGGACGCTTCCTTCCTGACATGCAGGAGGCCCCGCCCGCCCGTACCGATCCAAAGAGAGCCATCTTCGTCCGGATACAGGCACAGGACAGGTTCCTCACAATAGCGCTGCTCCAGGAACTGCTCCGTCTTCAGGTCAAAGATCAGGCACCCTTCCGAGAGGGTCCCTACGATCAGGCGGTCATCCTCGGTCACGAGCAGGGACATGGCCAATTTGGCGGCAAACACATCGGGATTGTCCGTAAACCAATCTTTCAGGTCCGTGACGATATAATCTCCCGAAGGAGCCCTGCGTGCCCGGAGCCGGACCAGACCGGTACCATAAATCCCCAGATACCAGCAGTCATTCCGCTCATCCCGGCAGATGGCAAACACGTTGCTGAGCCGTTCGTCCGAAGAAAGGATACGCCGGATCCGCCCCTGAGAAAGGACATCGACTCTCGCCCACTCTTCTCCGATCAGGATATCATCTCCGAGGCCCGGCGCCATTGCGTTGACCTTGTTGCTTCCCAAGCCGTCGCTCTTTCCCAGCCTTTTACCGACCGACCCGTCAGGCTCCAGCCAGAACAATCCGCTTCCTTCCGTGGCGACCAGGATCCTCCCGTCCGCTGCTTCATGGAAAGACGAAACCTTGCTCACCTTGTCTCCGAAAATGTCGCGGTTCATGATACGGCTCATCCCTTCCTCCCTTCTGACCACGGACAGCAGTCCGCCGCTGTCGATACCCGCCCAAAGGATATCCTCCATGCCATACAGGAGGCAGCTGACGTATTTCCCGTCCAAGGCATCGATCTTCCGCACCTGTCCCGTCTCCAGGTTGACCTCGACGGTCTGTATCCCGCGCAAGGACACGGCTGCGAGCGGAGAACCCGGTTTCCCGGCTCCGGCGGAGAATGAACCCTCCGGCAAGCGGACCCTGCGCGACACTTCCAGCGTTTCAGCATCCAGCGCCCATAATTCACCGTCGTTGCTGACCAGCGCCACACCACCGTCGATCTGAAACAGTCCCGAGAACGCGATCCCGTCCAGAGGCAGCAGGGTCTTCTTCGCTTCTATCGTGCCTTTGTCGAATTGGTATGAAACCGCTTCGACCCTGCCGGATCCCTTGTGCAGCAACAACTTATCTTCACCCAGGCAAATGATTTTGCGGATATCTCCCGTACTGACTCCGGCAATGTTGAAGGAGACCATGTCGTCCTGCTCCGGACTGTAGTAGCAGATCCCCCAGTTTAAGGCCGATACAAAAAAACGATGTTCCGGAGAAACGCCCATCGCGTAAACTTCCAACATCTGGGGAGACCGTTCATAACCGATCTGGAACGAACGCGAGCTGCCATCCCGGAGATTCAGGCGGTGGATTCCCAGATTGCTGCAGATCCAAAAGCATCCTTGCTCCGCCTCAGCCAGATCGAGGACGGTCCCGAACGAGGTGCCGTTCTCATCCCTGACAGGTTTGAACTCACTCCCGCCAAAACAGTCTACACCATTCCAGCTGCCGATCCATAGGACGCCGTCGGAATCTTGTACCAGGCTTCTGGGAGAACTGTCGGACAGCCCGTCACGGATGGTATAGTTACGGACCTCAACCCCGCCACGTGCCCATACCGGCAAAAGAAGCAGGATCCCGATCAGAACTGAAACGGAACAGGACCGCCTCATGGCAGGATAGATTCGACCGGATACCAGAAGAAACGGGGCCGGTAACTCTCCACGTTGCTGAACTGTTCGGAGAAGTCCGGTGTATTGACATTGAAGGAGACCAGGATCTCCCCGTCGCGTTCGAACTGAGGATGCGCCATCGCATTGTAGGTAAACCAGGAGGAGCGGGCCAGCTCAGGCGTCTTGTAGATCTCCTTGAGATTCTTCCAGGGCCCGTATGGCGTATCGGACACCGCCGTGAAGATCCGCCCGTCCCCCAACATCTTGTGCTGGGTCAGCAGGACATACTTGCCGCGGAGTTTGAAGACGTTGAACTGCGAGGAAACCATGATCGTAGAGAGGCCCTCCATCGGGACGGCGTCCTTGCTGTCAGTGCTCCAGCCCTTCCCGGTGTAATATTCCCAGCGGGTACCCAGCTCGGAGAGCTTGGCGCGGGCACACAGGGCCTGGGAGACCCACGAATTGGCGACTTCGTGCTGGGCATAGATATAGATCCAGTCTCCGTCATTGAGCGCCGCGGCGCCGTAAACGGCCTCAGTAGTTCCGTTATAAGGTACCTTGTAGTCCCGGATCAGCTTGATATCGGGCAGGCTGTATTCCAACACATGCGTTTCCTGGTAGCGGAAGCCCCACATGCCATCCCCGCCCTGGTACATCAGAAGCTGGAAAATGTACAGCGTATTGCCGGCCACGAAACCGTGGCCCGGCCAATACCACCGGCGTTCATCCGGATAATCCGCCGGTACAGCGGCCGAATGGTCACTGCCCGTCGTGATCGCCGTGACTCTGCCTTTGTCATAGACCTGGTAGGTATTGCGGAACATGTGGTCGCCCATACTCCGGGCGCCGGCCGTCACCTTCCCGGTATAGGAGTCCCCCATCAGGAAGATGCTGCGCCCGTCGGGAAGTGCGATGGAATACATCCCGTCACCGGCCGTCACGCCGGCCTCGTCCTGGATGATCTGCTTGGCGATCAGGGGATCCAGCTGGATCACTTTTTCCTGGGGCTCCTCTTTCTGCTCCTCAGCGGGAGTTTTTTCATCACAACAGACCGTAAAAGGCGGAAGCATCGCCAGGAACACGACAGGGACCAGCATCCGCAGCATTCTCAACAAATCCATAAGGCAATACGATTTCTATTTCAGCGGCAAGTTAAACATAATTTTTCTGATTTTGCCCGCGCGCGCGTCCGCAGAGCCGGATATTGTACCATTTTGCAAGGATTGTACAATCCGCGGCCGGACTATTTTCGTTAAATTTGTAAAAAAGAAAGCGATGAAAAGAATCCTTGTTCCCATTCTCAGCCTAGTCCTGTTCCTGTCCCCTCTTTCTGCCCAGCAGACCATCCCCGTCTTCAGGCCGGGCGAAGTGGTCGCCCTGGTCGGCGACAGCATCACCCATGGCGGGCACTACCACTCCTACATCTGGCTCTACTACATGACCCGTTTCCCCGGGATGCCGGTTACGCTCCTCAACTGCGGGGTAGGAGGAGACGAGGCCCGCAGCATCCTGGAGCGCTGGGATTGGGACGTGGCGCGCCGTTCTCCTACCTATGTCACCCTGACCTTCGGCATGAACGACACGGGCTATTGGGGCGTCTACGACCAGGAAAAGGCGGACTCCCTGAGCCGTGCCAAGATTGAGGCATCACTCTCTTCCTTCGACGGGATCCTCGCCAAACTTGATACACTCCCGGCCGGCACCCCGGTCGTGATGATCGGCGGATCTCCGTTCGACGAAACGGCCGCCATCGAGGCTGGCAACCTGCCCGGCAAAAACGATGCGATCCGGAAACTCATTGCCGCCCAGAAGCAGGCTGCTGATGAAAAAAGCTGGGGATTCGTGGATTTCAACACACCGATGCTCGAGATCGCCCGTTCGGTCCAGGCAGCCGACTCCAGCTACTCCTTCTGCCCCCAGGACCGGATCCACCCCGACAAGGACGGACAGATGGTGATGGCCTATCTTTTCCTCAAGGCCCAGGGACTCGCCGGCAAGAAAGTGGCGGACATCGACCTGGATGCCGTCACCCGCAAGGTCCGTCTCAGCGAAAACTGCCAGATCACGAATGTGCGGAAGCAGGACGGAAGCATCTCCTTCGACTACCTGGCAGAAGCACTCCCCTATCCCTGTGACTCCATCTCCGAGCACGGCTGGGGCAATATCCACTCCCAGCGGGATGCGATGAAACTGATCCCTTTTGAAGAAGAATTCAACCAGGAACGACTCCGCGTACGTCACCTGCCCTCCGGGCAATATCGCCTGATCATTGACGACGAGCCCATCGCGGAATTCTCATCCCGGGATCTTTCGCAAGGGATCAACATGGCCGTCCTGACCAATACCCCCCAGTACCGCCAGGCCAGCGCCGTCATGTACCTCAATGAAGAGCGTTTCGAGATCGAAAAGCATCTGCGGGAATACGTCTGGATGGAGTACAACATGTTCCGGGGCACCGACCAGCTCTTCAAGGACGACTGGAAATCTGTGGAAATGGTAGAAAAGGAAGCCAAGACCAACTGGTTCGTCGCCTACTCCGACTACTGGTACAAGAAGAGCCGTTATCCTGAGATCCGGCAGGTCTGGCAGCGGCAGATGGAGGATATCGTCCGGACCATCTACTCGATCAACACGCCCGTCACCCGTTCCATCAGACTGGAAAAGATATGAACACCAGAAAACTGCTGCTTCTCCTCATTCTGATTGGCTGCCTGCTGCCAGTCCCGTCTTTTGCGCAAGGACGGAAAGTCGCTTTCGTGGACGGATTCCACGGAGGAGTTTACGGCCACTATCCCCTGGATACCTACACGGACTTCATGGCCGACCAGCTGGAAGCCCACCCAGGCTGGAGCATCTGCCTGGAAATCGAGCCGGAGACCTGGGATTCCGTCGCCGTACGGACACCGGCCGCCCTGGCACGCTTCAAGGCCCTGGCTTCCACGGATCGGGTCGAGTTCACCAATCCGGCCTACGCCCAGCCCTACATGTACAACATCTACGGCGAAAGCATCATCCGCCAGTTGCAATACGGGATGGACAAGATCCGCGAACACTTCCCGGACGCGGAATTCCTCACCTACGCCGTCGAGGAGCCCTGCTTCACCTCCGCCCTTCCCGGCATCCTGGGCAGCCTGGGATTCAAATACGCTTCACTCAAATGCCCCAACACCTGCTGGGGCGGCTACAGCGCTCCCTTCGGAAAGGGGATCGTCGAGTGGACCGGGCCGGAGGGCAGCACGCTCCTGGCTGTCCCGCGCTACGCCTGCGAGGAGTTGAGTGAAAAGGTCTGGGAGACCAAGGCCAACGGCCGCTATAACGAATACTGGAAGGCCTGCCGCCGCGCCGGCATCAGGCGCCCCGTCGGGATGACCTACCAGGACGCGGGCTGGCATTTCGGCCCCTGGCTGGGCATGGAGCCCGTCATGGAGGAGAAAGACTACCGCTATACTACCTGGCGCGCCTACTTCGAGCAGGAGCCCGCCGGTGCCGTCCACGAGACCTACCGGATGTCCCAAGAGGACGTCCGTCCCGGCCTGGTCTGGGGTGCACAGGTCCTGCAACGTCTCTCCCGACAGGTCCGCCATGCGGAAAACAAGCTTCTGGCCACGGAGAAAACCGCCGCCCTGCTCAGCCTCTCCGGAGGGAAAAGGCCCGATCAGGCCCGCCTTGACGAAGCCTGGCGCACGCTGATGCTCTCGCAGCATCACGACTGCTGGATCGTCCCTTACAACCGGCTCAACAACCGCGGTTCCTGGGCCGACAACGTCGCCTTGTGGACCGAAGCTGCCGAGCAGAACTGCGACGAAGTGCTCGCAGCCCTTGCGGTCCCGGACGGCAAAGAGTTCAAGACCCGTTCGTGGGGCATCGTCAACACGGCCCCCTTCCCCCGGACCGGCCTGGCCCGGATCCGGATCCACCGGGGCTGGCCCGAACGTTTCCGGATCGAAGATGCGGACGGACAGGAAATCCCCTACTACATCCAGGACGGCTGTGCCATCCTGAAAGTCACGGTACCGGCTACCGGGATCCTGCCGGTCCATGCCCGCCTGGACGGAAAAGAGACCCGGATCCAGCCGGAAACGACGATCTACGGTCCCGGAACGGGCCCTGTCACCATCCGGACCGGCCGCTACACCCTGACGCTTTCGCCCGACCAGGGCGGTGCCGTCACCAGCCTCCGTACCCGCGACGGACGGGAATGGGTCCGGACCGGTGAGGCCCTCGGCGTGCTCCGCGGACATTTTTACGAGGAAGGGTGCGACCACTCCTCCAGCGAGGCTCCGGCCACGATCCAGGTCTGCAGCGCAGAAGGATTGGAGACACGCATCACGGTCCGCGGTTTCATTGCCGACACTCCGTTCACCGAAGTCATCCGGATTTCCGAAGACAGTCCTCTCATCCAGTTTGACCTGGAAATCGACTGGGAGCGCAACGTCGGGATCGGAGCCTTCGCCCAGCAGGATGCCTACGACAACCCGCACCGGGCCTTCTACGATACGCGCGGCCATCTCAAGCTGCTCTTCCCGGTCGAGATGGACAGGCCGGCGCTCAGCAAGGACGCCCCTTTCGACGTCTGCCAAAGCGCCTTGGAAGATACGTTTTTTGAGCGCTGGGACGACATCAAGCACAATGTCATCCTGGACTGGGTAGATCTCTGCGGCAGCGACGGGCATAGCCTGGCCCTGCTGAGCGACCATACGACCTCCTACACCTGCGGCCCCGGCTATCCGCTGGCCCTGACCGTCCAGTATTCAGGCAACGGGCTCTGGGGCCGGGACTACCGACTGGACGGTCCTACGCACCTGAGTTGCGCCATCATCCCCCACGAAGGCCGCTGGGACGAAGCCCGCATCCAGGAACAGAATCTCTCCTGGAACGAAGCGTTCACGGTCCTTCCCGGACAATACGGAAAGCAGAGCCTGCTGGACCTCAGCGGCACCGGCTACCTGCTCAGTTCCCTCCAGGCCTTGCCGGAAGGTTGTTTACTGCGGCTTTACAATGCCTCCGGAGACGCTTCGGCAAAGACTTTGCAGCTGCATCTGACGGCGGCCCAGGTCCGTGAAGTCAATCTGCGCGGCGAAGTAACCGACCGCCCCGGCTTCCGCACGGAGGCGGGCTGTACCCGCTGGGAGACCTCCCTCCCCCGATTCGGATTTAAAACATTCATTATAACCACCTTATGAGACATCCCCATCTCTTCTCCCTGGTTTTGGTCCTGGCACTGGCCTCCTGCCGGACGACGGCCGAAAAATCCCCTGTCGATTACGTGAATCCTTTCATCGGCGCCAGCACCAGCACCGATGCGGCCGGCGTCTATCACGGGCTCGGCAAGACCTTCCCCGGCGCCACGACACCCTTCGGCATGGTCCAGGTCAGTCCCAACACCATCACCGGCGGCGACAATGCACCCGGTTACAGCGGCGAGATGAAGACCATCGAAGGTTTTGCGATGACCCAGATGAGCGGAGTTGGCTGGTTCGGCGACCTGGGCAATTTCCTGATGATGCCGACGACCGGTCCCCTGCACACCATCGCCGGCAAGGAAGACGGTTCCATCCGGGGATGGCGTTCCATCTATGACAAGGCCTCGGAACAGGCCACGCCGGGTTATTACAGCGTCTTGCTGAGCGACTACGGCATCCAGGTCGAGTGCTCGGCCACGCCGCACTGCGGCATCCTGCGTTTCACCTGGCCCCAGAGCGAACTGTCCCGCATCCAGATTGATCTGGCGCGAAGGGTCGCCGGCGCTTCTGAAGAGCAGGAAGTACGGATCGTGGACGACCATACGATCGAAGGCTGGATGCGCTGCACGCCTGAAACGGGCGGCTGGGGCAACGGAGACGGGCAGGCCCGCTATACGGTCTATTTCCATGCGGAGCTGGACCGTCCCTTCGGCAAGACCGGCTTCTGGAGCGCGGACATTCCGGAAGGGCAGGTGCGCAAGCGCAAGGAGGTCGTCAGCCTTCCTTACCTGGAGAATGTGGCCCAGGCGGCCGTCATCCGCGACGCCGACAGCCTGCGCGGCGCGCATCTGGGCTTCTTCAGCGAATTTCCGACCCGCGAGGGGGAACAGTCCGTCCTGAAAGTCGGCATCTCCTTCGTCGATCTCGAAGGAGCCCGGAGCAATTTCGAGCAAGAAATCCGCGTCAAGGGCTTTGACTGCGTCTGCAAGGAAGCCCGCGCCCAGTGGGATTCTGAATTGTCCAAGATAAGCGTCAGCGGCGGGTCGGAAGCCGACAAAACCGTCTTCTACACGGCCCTGTACCATACGATGATCGACCCTCGGATCTACGCCGACTGCGACGGACGCTATGTGGGCGGCGATTATAAGGTTCACGAATCCGATCCGTCCTTCACCAAACGCACCATCTTCAGCGGCTGGGACGTCTTCCGCAGCCAGATGCCGCTCCAAACCCTGATCAACCCGCAGGTCGTGGATGACATCATCGCTTCCCTCGTCACAATGGCGGAGCAGAGTGGCAGGGAGTATTTCGAGCGCTGGGAGTTCCTTAATGCCTATTCCGGCTGCATGATCGGCAATCCGGCCCTCCCGGTCATCGCCGACGCTTACGCCAAGGGCATCCGCCGCTTCGATACGGCCAAGGCCCTGGCCTATGCCGTCAACAGCAGTGACCGTTCGCCCAACCAGCCGCTGGGCTGGACGCCGGGCGGGCTCAGCATCTCCGAGACGCTGGAATACGGATACGCCGACTGGTGCCTGGGCCGCTACGCCGAAGCGCTCGGCGACACGCTTGCCGCCCGGACCGGCTATGCACGCGGTCAGGCCTATCGCCTGATCTTCGACAGCGAGGAGGCGCACTGGTTCCGCCCCCGCCTTGCAGACGGATCCTGGGGCCCCTGGCCGGAAGGCGCCCGCACCCAAGAGTGGCTGGGCAGCATCGAGTGCGATCCCTACCAGCAAGGCTGGTTCGTCCCGCACGACATTCCGGGGATGGTGGAACTGATGGGCGGCCGCGAGAAGGTCCTTGCCGACCTGGAAGCCTTCTTCGAGCAGACGCCCGAGCATATGTTGTGGAACCCCTATTACAACCATGCCAACGAGCCGGTCCATTTCGTCCCCTTCCTCTTCAATGAGCTGGGACAGCCCTGGAATACCCAGAAATGGACCCGCTTCATCTGCTCCCACGCGTATTCGGACAATCCGACCACGGGACTGGTCGGCAATGATGACTGCGGCCAGATGAGCGCCTGGTACGTGCTGGCGGCCTCCGGCCTGCACCCGATCTGCCCCGGCGACACGAAGATGGAAATCACCAGTCCCGTCTTCGACCGGATCGAGATCCGGACGGATCCGGCCTATGCTTCCGGCAAGACGTTCACGGTCGTGGCTGAGGGCAACGGTCCCGACAAGCTCTACATCCAGTCCGCCACCCTCAACGGAAAGACCCTGGACACCCCCTGGCTGGATTTCAGCGACATCGCCGCCGGTGGGAAACTGGTCTTGAAGATGGGGCCGGAGCCTTCGATGTGGGGTGTCCGTTGATTTCTGTTTTCAGATTAATGACTATCTTTGCGGATACTACTGACCAAAACTGGGACTAAGGCATGAGAAACACGAAAACGAATCCATCATCCCGGCAGGCTTCAACCTGCTGAGGAATGATAGATTATCGCGCATTTTATGCCCGGTATTATCCGCGGGCCTATCTTTTCGTCAAGTCGTATGTACATGATCCAGCCGTTGCAGAGGACCTTGCTTCCGAAGCGATGGTCACGGTCTGGCGCGACTTGGATCCGAAACGGGAAGCCCATGCCCCGCAGTTCCTGTTTACCATTCTCCGCAACAAATGCCTGAATTACCTGGAAAGGGAAAAGAAGCGCTGGGCTGAAACCAGCGCCGGCTCCTGGCAGGAAGGTGAATTGGACCTGCGCATCAGCGCCTTGAACCGGAGTACCGAGCAAAGCGTTTTCTCCCACGAGATCCACGCGATCATCCACGCCACGCTGGAAAGGATGCCGGAACGCACGCGCGAGATCTTCCTGCTCAACAGGAACGAAGAGAAGAGCTATGCTGAAATCGCAGCCCGGTTCGACATTTCCGAGAAAGGCGTCGAATACCACATCTCCAAAGCGCTCAGACAGCTGCGCATTGCGCTCAAGGACTATATCGACGCTTGATCTGACATTTTCTCTCTTTTTCCACTAGGGGAAAGCCTCCCCCGCGTGTATTATCATAGTCACCAAAACATTGGTCCATGGACTTGAGACTATTGCAAAGATACACCCAGGGGGATGTCACGGAAGAGGAACGCCGGGAGGTTTACGAGTGGATCCGCGAAAGCGACGAACACCTCGCCAGATACCAGTCGATGCGTTTCCTGCAGGATCGGATGCTCTGGGAGGAAGGGGAAAAGGCCCCAGCCCGGAGACCCTCCCGAATGCCGCGCGCATGGGGTTATATCCTGTCATGCGCTGCCAGCCTGGCCCTTTTCATCCTGGGGTCCGCCCTCTATCGGAACACCCGTCCCGCTCCGCCGGAGCAACTGGCGGTCGAAGCCGTGACGGCACCTGCCGGCAAGACGGTCGATCTCCGTCTGGCAGACGGAACGGCCGTTGCGCTCAACGCCAACAGCACCCTCCGCATCCTTCCCTCAGGCAGAGAGGGGCGGCGGGAAGTGTACCTGGACGGAGAAGCCTATTTCTCCGTGGCCCGGGACGAGAAACGCCCCTTCCTGGTACACACCGACAACCTGAGTATCAAAGTCTTAGGTACAGAATTCAATCTCAATGCATCCGAAGGCGGCGAGCGTTGGGAGGTCGCCTTGGCATCCGGCGCCATCGAAATCCTGGACCGGGAGGGACAAGCGCTCACTTCGCTGACCCCGGGCGTCCAGGCAACCCTCTGCGAAGGGCGAATCGTCAAAACCGCGATCCGAGACAATGCCTTCCTCTGGAAAGAGGGCATCCTCGCTTTCGAGAACGAAACCCTGGGAGAAATCCTCCAGCGCCTGTCCGATTATTACGGCATCCGCTTCGACACCTCAGCCTGCCGCCAGCTTGACCACAGATACACCGGAAAGTTCCGGGCCAACGACGGATACGAGCACATCCTGAAGGTGCTCCAGGTCGGACATCGTTTCACCTATGATTTCGAAGATACGCCCGAAGGCATCAGCATCCTGATTCAATCTTAATCCTAAATACTTTATTCCATTCACACTAAAACTATCAAAAGCGATGCAATCAGTTTTCAAAAAATTGGTTTCCTCCGTGCTCCTCGTCGCGGTGACGCTTGCCCTGTCCGCCCAAACGGTCGGACGGAAAAACGTCACGCTCAACAACGGCAGGATCACGGTCGCTGAGTTGATCCGAGCCGTTGAGCAGCAGACAGATTACCTGTTTGTCTACAACGAGAACGAGATCAATCTCAACCAAACTGTCGCAGTCCAGGCCCAGAATGAGCCTGCAACCGTCGTTCTTCACCGGGCCTTCCAGACGATCGGCGTTACCCCGAGAGTCGAAGGACGCAACATCATCCTGACGCCCGGTACCACTCCGACGCCCCAGCAAAAACCGGGCACCCGCACCGTCAGCGGGCGCATCACCGACGAAAACGGTGAGCCCGTCATCGGCGCCGGCATCCAGATCAAAGGCACCCAGGACGGCACCGTCACGGATGCGGATGGCCGTTTCCGGCTCAACGCCCCCGCAGGATCCACCCTGGTCTGCTCCTCCATCGGATTCAAGACCCAGGAGATCCCCGTGGACGGACGCAACGCTTATTCCATCCTGCTCAGGACTGATTACGAGACCTTGGACGACGTGGTCGTCGTCGGTTACGGTACCCTGATCCGTAAGGAGCTTTCCTCCTCGGTCGCTTCCGTCAAGAACGAACAACTCAACGAGCGCGGCTCCGCCATCGCCATCGCCCAGAGCATGGCCGGCAAGATGGCCGGCGTCAACGTCGTCTCCACTTCCGGACGTCCGGGCGGTTACACCCAGATCACGGTCCGCGGTATCGGTTCCCTCAACTCCAGCAAGGCTCCGATCTATGTCGTGGACGGTGTCGTCGATGTCGATCCCGCCGTCATCAACTCCTCCGACGTGGAGAAGATCGACGTCCTCAAGGATGCGGCTGCGACTTCCATCTACGGTTCCCGCGGTTCCAACGGTGTCATCATGATCACGACCAAACAAGGCCGCAGCGGTGACGCTACCGTTACCTTCGACACCAAGACCGGTGTCAACTTCCTGGCGCGCCGGATCAACTTCATGAACTCCGAGCAGTACATGCAGATGGTGAAGATGGCCTATGAGTATGACGGCGAGATCATGCCTCACCTGCTCACCCCCAACGAGAAGCTGTTCATTTATGAGATGAATGCGGACGGAAGCTACCGGACCGATGACCAAGGCTTGCTGATCGCCACGCCCCGCTATGACACGGACTGGCAGAGCGAAGGATACCGCACGGCCCTCGTCACTACCAACTCGCTTTCCTTCTCCCAGGGTAACGAAAAGACCCAGTTCTATGCCTCCCTCAGCTATTCAGACCTTCAGGGTATCCTCAAGACCACCTGGCAGAACCACATGACCGGCAACCTCAAAATCCATTCTCAAGTCAAGCCTTGGCTCGATCTCAATGTCTCTGCCATGGCAGGCCACGAGGCCTGGAATGCCAATGATAATGAATGGAGTATGGCCAACGGCGCATCGCGGACTGTCTACGAGATGACACCGATCATCCCGGTCGTCTATCCCGACGGAACGCCCGGACGCTGGAATGACTATTTCAGCTCCGCCGAACCGAAGGACAATCCCATCACCCAGCTCAACTACATCACGGACATCTGTACGAACAACCACATCCTGATGAACGGCGGACTTGACTTCCATCTGGCAGAAGGACTGACCCTGACGGTCAACGGATCCTACAATGTCCGCTCACGCCGTTACAATTATTTCGTCAAGAAAGGATTGAACAACTGGTCTGAAGCTTTCAACAACGCATCCATCGAGCATCAGGACATCACCCGTTGGACCAATGAAGATTACCTGACTTACGAGCATTCCTTCTTCAACAAGGCGCTCAAATCCAACTTCGTGCTCGGAGCCTCCTGGTATGACTACGGCTTCAGCATGGCCAAGGCCAATGCTTCCAATATCCCGACGGAGTCCTTCATGTGGAACAATATGGAGACCGGTACCGAGTTGGTCAAGCCCAAGTCGAATTATGACCACCAGTCGATGAATTCCTTCTATTTCAGGACCAACCAGGTCCTGCTGGGACGTTATATCTTCGGCCTGACGCTCCGCGCCGACGGCGCTTCCGTCTTCGGAGCCAATCACAAATACGGTTTCTTCCCGGCAGCCTCCTTTGCCTGGGATGTCGCCCAGGAGCCTTGGTTCGAGCCGGCCCGCAAAGTCTTCGACACGATGAAATTCCGCCTCAGCTACGGCGTCGTCGGCAATTCCACCATCGGAAGCTACAAGTCCCTGGCCCAGTTCAAGTCCGGCACCGGCGTGTTCCACAATACGCTGACCCCCTTCGTCATCCTCAACAACCTCGGCAACGGAGACCTGACCTGGGAATCCACCGAACAGTTTGACGCGGGTGTCGATCTCGGGCTCTGGAACAACCGGGTCCAGGTCATTGCCGACTGGTATCTCAAGAACAACCGCCGCCTGCTCTACGACATGCCCGTCCCCTGGACCACCGGCTATGATTCATCCATGGGCAACATCGGCACCCTCCAGAACGTCGGTTTCGAGCTGACCATCAACTCGCACAACATCGACCGTCCTGATTTCAAGTGGGATACCGATTTCATTTTCTCGACCAACCGGACCCGCTGCATCGACCTCCAGCTGGAAGAAGGCCAATATATCGACGCCTTCGGCGGCCGCGTCTATGAGGGCTACGAATGGGGTACGATCTACGCCTTCAACCGCATCGGGACCTGGCGGCTCGACGAAGTGGCGGAAGCCGCCCGTTACGGACGCGTCCCCGGCCAGATCAAATACCGTGATGTCAACGATGACGGCGTCATCGACGACAATGACCGCGTCTATGCCGGCACCTCGATCCCGCGCTATGAACTGTCCCTGGTCAACACCTTCCATTGGAAGGGACTCACCTTCATGTTTGACCTGGGGTCCCTGCTTGATTTCAAGGTCTACTCCTACACCAGCCATCTGCTGCAAAGTTCCCGCGCCCAGACCAACATGACGCCGGACATCCTCAACTCATGGACACCGGACAACCAGAACACCATGTGGCCGGCCCTGACGACGGCCGCACACGAGTACTACAAGAGTCAGCCCGATGATTTCGACCTTTACAAGGGTGACTTCGTGAGACTGCGTACCGTCAGCCTGAGCTACGACCTCAAGCAAAGCCTGCTCCGCAATGCCCGGTTCTTCAAGGGATGCCAGCTCGGCGTCACCGCCGAGAATGTATTCCTCTTCACGGGATACAAAGGCGGCTATGATCCGGAATCCGGATGGGGCGGCGGGAGCCTCGGCTCCGATTGGTACGCCTATCCGAGACCTATGACCGTTACCGGAAACCTCAGACTTACTTTCTAAGCGTATGAAACGGAATATTATATATATCGCTCTGGGAGCCATTGCATTGATGATGGCCCCGTCCTGCACGGATTTCTTGAAGGAAAATCCCCAGACCTTCGAATCTCCGGACAACTACTATACGACCCAGGAAGAGATGCAGAAAGCCGTCAACGGCTGCTATGGCACTTCCACTTCAGATTATATCCAGGGACTGCCCTGCATGTTCCAGGGGATGATCGGCTTGGGCATGAACGGACATATCTACCTGGAAGGAATGACCGGCTATTCCGACCGTCTGACCGCCACCAACTACCGGGACATGGGTTTCCTCCTCCCGCTGGACCCAACCGTCGACGGATATAACTCGAACTTCTGGAAAGGCTACTACAAGTCCATCGAGAATTGCAACAGCACGATCAAGGGAATAGAAGGCAGTACGGCGGAGAGCGTCTCTGAAGACACGCGCAGCGCCCTGCTCGCAGAAGTGTATTTCCTTCGCGCCTATTACTATTACCGTCTCGTGACCCTCTTCGGTCCCGTGCCGTACAAGACGACGCCGACCACCGGAACGGCAGGCACCGATCTCGCCCCGGATTCGGAACAGACCGTCTTCGAAGGGATCACCTCCGACCTGGAACACGCCGAGACCCTGGCAGAAAAGATGGCATGGAGCCGCAATGACGGCCATGTCAGCAAGGGAGCGATCAAAAGCCTGCTGGCCAAAGTGTACCTGACGATGGCCGGATACCCGCTCCAGCAGACGGACTGCTATGCCAAGGCCTACGCCAAGGCGAAGGAAGTCGTCGCGAGCAAGGCGTTCAGCCTCGGGAGCTACGCGGACCTGAGCGACCCGGCCAAGGAGAACAGCGGTGAGATCATCTTCGCCATCCAGCGGGAAGGCCAGCATGCCAGCAACTCCGTTTCCGCCTGCCTGCTGCCGATCACGAATCCCAAAGTCGCCGACAACATCAACAATGCAGACGCCCTGGCACCGACCGTCGAGTTCCTGGACGGTTTCGAGCCCTCGGATGCCCGTGCCAACGCCTTCTTTACCGACACCTTCACGACCTACAAGGGAGAAACGGTCCACACCGGACGGAAATACATCACCAAGTATTATGATCCGAGCGGCCTGGCCAACGGCCAGTACGGATTGGACTACATCCTGATCCGCTATGCAGATATCCTGCTGGTCATGGCTGAAGCCAAGGTGATGGCCGATGGAGGAAACACCACGGATGCCGATGCCATCGCCGCTTTCCAGCAAGTCCACGGACGGGCCTTCGCCGGTGCGACAGCCCCCGCCAGCCTGGATTTCGACACGGTATACAAGGAGCGCGTCTGGGAACTTTGCTACGAGAACCAGACCTGGTTCGACATGCTGCGTACCCGTAAGGCGTACGATCCCGTCAACAAGACGGTCGTCAACTTCCTCGGCTATACGGCGCCCGGTCACGCACACGTCGGTTCCGGCGCTTTCACGACCACGGATCTCTACCTGCCGTACCCGGTCCGTGAGAAGAGACTCAATCCCAACCTCAAACGCTAAATGGAGATGAAACATCATATTACCCTCATTCTTGCGCTTTCCGCGCTTGTCTTCGCGGGATGTGACCTCATCCCGTCGGCCGAGATCGATCTCTCTGGAGCCGAATTCCCCTCCGAACAGGCGGAAGCGCCCGACGGAGTCCGCCACATGACACTCAGCCGGGTCCTCCAGAAGGATCCCAACAACACTGCCGGCCTGGAAATCCAAAACGAGTTCCCAGAGTACTTCGAAGGATTCACAATGGATATTTACCGGACGGACGGTTTGATCTCCGCCGTGGAAATCAAAGAAAACTTCCCTTTCGAGATCTATCCCGAAGGCACCCCTTCCGGCAAGGTCGAGGCCTATTTTGACAACTCCCGGATGCCCTGGACGATCCGCCAGAAATCCAACGACCAGATCCTGGCCATCTACTCTGTCGGCAAATTCTACTATTCCTTCCGGCTCGGCTGCCAGGAAGTCAGCTACGAGCTTCAGTTCAAAAGTGCAACGGAATAAAACAGACGCCTTATGAATATCCAGAAAACCATAAAACCTGCCGTCGCCATCCTCGCCGCCGCCGCGTTGATTTTCGCCTGCACCGTCAAGGTCAAGGAAATCATCCTGCCGGCGCACCCGACCACGGACCACGTGGAAGAGATCCACGTCCTGCTCGACATGGCCAACGGCACCGGGCATAACAATACTCCCTGGATCTTTGCAGTCCTCCTCCCCAAGGAGTGGAACGCAAAGGAAAGTGCTACAGCAACCTACTCCACCGACGGCCTGACCAAGACCAGCTGGTGGAGCGGCACGACGACGGGCCGTTGGGCCGGTCAGGAAATCGTGGACGGCACCATGTCCTTTGTCACCGACGCTGACAAGGAAACGATCTCCAAAGCCCCCTGGCCGGAAGCCCTCATGGCCAAGTTCGGCACGATGGGCAACTTCTACGACATGGAATGGGTGGTCTTTAAGTCCGATGACCTCTTCAACCTCGGAGAAGACAACGATAATCATACCATCATTGACGTGACCCTCAAGGTCAAGACCGGTCCGGAGCGGATCTCCTTCTGGTTCGCGACCATGTACGGCACGATGGAGAAAGGCCTCCAGGACGACCCGGATTGGGGCAACCGCTATGCTTCCCCGATCAAGGCCAAGATGACCCTGGAAGGCGACGGAGACCTGATCGACTACGCCATCCCGCCGCTCACCTCGACGACCCCTTCCATCTTCGGCTACGAAGACCTGCTCTGCCTCAACTTCTCCACCCAGGCCGGAGACGTCGTCTCCGTGCTGAACGGCGTGACGGATGTCTATCTCTGCGGCAAAGTGATCCTCGACAACGGTGATGAGATCACGGTCGATGAGGATGCAGCCCGGATGCACAACGTCAGTTACTCCCAATACAAGTATTATTTCTATCCCCGCTCCTATTTCAAGGTGCCGGAAGACCGGACCATCAAGAACATGTATTTCTGGTTCCGCAACGCGGACGGGAGCAAGGTAGAAAACGCCAACGGCGCCCTCTTCGCCAAGCCGGCCAAAGGGACCCCGTTGAAATAACTTAAATGGAATGTCATCATGAAAAAGACACTTGCATACATTCTGATCCTTGCCGCAGCGGCCTTCTCCCTGACAGGATGCAAACACATCTATTTCGATACGGAGACCGTCCCTGAAGCGGAAGCCGAAATCCACAGCTCCTACACCAACCCGGTCATTGACAGCGCTTTCCCGGATCCTTCCGTGATACAGGGCGAAGACGGCTGGTTCTATGTCTACTGCTCCGACGAGGGCAATGTCAACCTGCCCATTTACAAGTCCAAGAACCTCGTGGACTGGACCAATACGGGGAAGACGGTTTTCACCTCTTACAACCGGCCGACCTGGGCCAATACGACCAATTTCGGCTTATGGGCGCCCGACATCGCCAAGGTCGGAGACAAATATGTACTGTATTACGCTCTCGCAGACTTCAGCCGAGATGACTCAGCCGGCGGCCGCGAGTGGGGGTATGGCATCGGCGCAGCTGTCGCCGACACGCCGGAAGGTCCTTTCACGGACCACGGCGCCATCCTTCGTTCCGGTGAAATCCGCGTCCAGTGCTCCATCGACCCTTGCTACTTTGAAGACAACGGCACCCCGTATCTCGTCTGGGGCAGTTTCTACGGCCTGTGGGCGATCGAGCTCTCCAGCGACGGCTTATCCGTCAAGGAGGGGGCGACCAAGGTCCAGCTGGCCGGCAGCCGTGGCGCGGCCTGGGGACTGGAAGCGGCGATGATCCATGTCAAAGACGGCAAATACTATCTGTTCGGGTCCTGCAACGGCACCGGATACACGGAGAACTATCAGCTCACCGTCTTCCGCGCCGACAGTTTCCTCGGCCCTTACTCGGCCAAGGACGGCAGCCCGGCCATCAGCAATACCCGCGTCGGCGAGACCTTGCTCCAAGGCGGCAGCAACTGGGTCAGCCCCGGCCACTCCTCCGAAGTCATCACGGACAAGGCCGGTCAAGACTGGGTCTTCTTCCATGCCTATCGCAACGGAGAACCGGGCAGCAGGAGACTGCTGCTTGAAAAAGTCAACTGGGTGGATGGCTGGCCCGAACTGGGTGTCTCCGAGACGCGCGAAGACGGGACTGTCATCAAGACGCCGACGCTCAGTGCTTCGACTGCGCCCCAGTTCTGATGAGAATCCATTACCATAATGTGGGCTTAACCTACGCTTAGACCCAGGGCTGATGCTGACATCCGGAACGAATCGAAGGAGGAAAACATCAGCCCTTTTTTCTTATCTTTGGGAAAATATTGAACCGATATGTCAAAGCGTTTCATCCTCAGTTTCCTTCTGTCCGCTTTCCTGGTCCTCCCAGCCGCGGCCTTCCGCCGCGACACCGTCAAGGTCTGGAGCCCGTCGATGAGCAAAGACATCGATGCCATCGTCATCGTGCCGGACGCCGCACTCAGCGAGCGCGGCCCGGCCTGTCCGAGCGTCTATCTGCTGCACGGACACAATGGGGATTTCAAGTTCTGGCCTTCGATCCGCAAGGACCTGGGCCGAGTGGCGGACCGGTATGGATTCCTCTTCGTCTGTCCCGACGCCGGCAACAGCTGGTATCTGGATTCACCCGTCCACCCGGAGGTCCGCTACGAGACCTTCTGCAGCCGGGAGTTGGTCGAATGGGTGGATGCGCATTACCGCACGCGCGCAGACCGTAACTTCCGGGCTATCAGCGGCCTCAGCATGGGCGGTCACGGAGCGCTTTTCCTGGCAATGCGGCATCCGGACGTCTTCGGCAGCGCCGGCTCGATGAGCGGTTGTCCGGACATCCGGGTGCATCCCAACAACTGGAACCTGCCGGACGTGCTGGGCAATTATGCCGACCGTTCGACCGTCTGGGATGAGGCCTGCGTGGTCAATCAGATCGGCCGGATCAAGAACGGCGACCTGGCTCTCATCATCGATTGCGGGGAGGAAGATTTCATGCTGCCACTCAACCAGGACCTGCATGTACGCCTGCTGGGGGCTGGGATCGGGCACGATTTCATCACGCGCCCGGGCACGCACTGGTTCACTTATTGGCAGAACGCCATCGACTACCAGCTCCTCTTCCATGACAAATTCTTCCGCAGCCATGAATAAGTATTGGGCCAGGCAGGGCAGCCACCCCTGCGCCGCCGCTTCGCGGCCCCTCCCTAAAGGGCCCCTCCCTCTTATGTTGCCGAGGGTGGCACAGGCGCAGGGTTGGCTGCCCTGCCTGGCCTTGAGCGCCTGTCTTATTTTGTTTTCTATCATTCCTCTACGCGCTAAATCCACAATAATACGGTATAAGGATCCGACAGCAAGTATCAACGAACGGGTCGAAGACCTGCTGGGCCGGATGACGCTGGAGGAAAAGGTCTGTCAACTGCAAAACCGCTTCGTCGAAGCCGACGGGCGCTCCGCCGCAGAACTCCTCGACCGCAAATCCTGGGGCACCGTTTTTACCCTCCGCTCAGACGCTGTGCAGTGTCGCGCCCTGATGGACGCCGTCCAGCGCTATCTGCGCGACTCGACGCGCCTGGGCATCCCCGCCATTCCTTGCGCTGAAGGCATCCAGGGCATCCTGATGAACGGGGCGACCCTCTTCCCGCACGCGCTGGCCCAAGGCAGCACCTTCAACCCGGACCTGATCGGTGAGATGGCCGAAGCCTGCGCTTCGGAGGCCCGGGCAATGGGCCTGCGCCAGGTCCTTTCGCCGGTCCTGGAGATCGCCCGCGACCCCCGCTGGGGCCGTGTGGAGGAGACCTACGGAGAGGATCCCTTCCTCATCGCCGAGAATGCCATCGCCTTCGTCCGGGGCTACCAGAAGGCCGGCATCGCCTGCACGCCCAAGCATTTCGTCGCCCACGGTTCGCCGACCGGCGGCCTCAACTGCGCCAGCGTCAGCGGCGGCGAGCGGGAGCTGCGCAGCCTGTACCTCTACCCCTTCGCCCGCGTGATCGCGGAAGCCTCCCCCTGGTGTATCATGAGCTGCTACAGCAGCTACGACGGCATGCCGGTGACGGGATCGCGCTACTACATGACGGACCTGCTGCGCGGCGAATTGGGATTCGAAGGTTATACCTACTCCGACTGGGGCTCCGTCGAGCGCTTGGAGAACTACCACCATGTCGCCGCCGACCTGGAAGAAGCTGCCTGCATGGCCATTACGGCCGGCGTGGACCTCAATGTATTCAACGCCTACTCGAACCTGGCCAGGCTGGTGGAGGACGGACGTATCGACATCGCGGTCATCGACGAAGCGGTCCGCCGCATCCTGCGCGTCAAGTTTGCCCTCGGGCTCTTCGAGGACCCTTTCAGCGCCGGTGAGCTTGCCTCCATCCGGAGTGCGGAGCACAAAGCGCTCGCCAAGCGCATCGCCGACGAGAGCGCCGTCCTGCTGGAAAACAACGGCATCCTGCCCCTCGACCTGTCCCGTATCCGGAAGATCGCCGTCCTGGGGCCCAACAGCGACCAGACCGTCTTCGGCGACTATGCCTGGCCGGACGCTTTCGCCCGAGAGGGTGTGAGCCTGCTGGAAGGGCTTCGAGAGCGGCTTCCGGCTTCCGTGGAGCTGGTCCACGCCGAAGGCTGTGACTGGTGGAGCCAGGACGGAAGCGGCATCGCTGAAGCCGCCAGGTTGGCCGCGGAGAGCGACCTCGCCATCGTGGCGGTCGGCTCCCGGAGCACGTTCCTCGCCCGCGAGTCCAAATACAATACCTCCGGCGAAGGCAACGATCTTTCGTCGCTGGACCTGCCCGGGCGCCAGATGGAGCTGCTGAAGGCGGTCAAGGCGACCGGCAAGCCCCTGGTCGTGGTCCTGATCTCCGGCAAGCCGTTCGCGATGCCCTGGGTCAAGGACAACGCCGACGCCTTCCTGGTGCAATGGTACGGCGGTGAGCAGCAGGGACTCTCCCTGGCCGACATCCTCACCGGTGCCGTCAATCCCTCGGGCCGGCTCAATGTCTCCTTCCCGCGCAGCACGGGCAACATTCCCTGCTTCTACAACTATCTCCCGACCGACCGGGAGTACTACGGCGGCCATGGCGGATCCTATGAAGAGCCGCGCGAACGCTATGTCTTCGAAAAACCTTACGCCGTCTGGAACTTCGGCGCGGGCCTGAGTTATACGACTTTTGATTATACGGGGCACACCCTGGAGCGCCGCACGCTCGCTCCGGGAAGCGATGTGATCCGCGAAGAGATCATCGTCAGGAATACGGGCGGCCGGGACGGATATGAAGTTGTCCAGCTCTATGTCCGCGACCTGGTCAGTTCCGTCGTAACCCCCGTACAGCAGTTGAAAGCCTTCAAGAAAGTGTTCATCCCCGCCGGCTGCCAGGCGCGCGTGCGCCTTGAAGTCCCCGTGGAGGAGCTTTCCCTGGTCAACGACCGGATGCAACGCGTCGTCGAACCCGGCGCCTTCGAACTCCAGATCGGCTCCGCCTCCGACAAGATTTATTTTAGAGATACCCTGAACGTCTTATGAAAAAGTATTTAACTATTCTTGCAACAGCGCTGTTGCTCAACGCATGCGGTACGCATTATGTGGATCCGTTTTCGAGCGTGGATCCTTTGATCGCAACGTGCGGCGATGATGATACGGATTACTGGAATCCCAAGGAGCATTTCGTTCCCCATTCGGCGGCCCGCTGCACGCCCGGCGTCCTGACGCCTTTCGGGATGGTCAATGTCGGTCCGGTGACACGCCACATCGAAGGACCGCCGTCGGGCTACAGCGCCCATGATACGACCATCACCGGATTCGCCTTCATGCGCACGAGCGGCTCCGGCTGGTCCGCCGAATTCGGCAATCTGCTCACCATGCCTACCAACGGGCCGCTGTGCACCTGC
>CAMOTB010000021.1 GCA_946625485.1 uncultured Bacteroidales bacterium
GGTCCAAGATGCGCTGAGGCCGCTCCGGCTCCACGATCTGTTTCAGGGCACGGCGGCGCCAGGTCTTGTCGATGCCCAGGGACATCAAGTGGTTGAGCCGGTCGTACTCCGGCGCAATGGAATCGAACATCGGTCCGATCTTCTCTTTCTTCGGTCCTTCCATAAAAATGATTAATCCTTGCAAAGTTAAGAAAAATGCCTTTCTTTCGGCCGGATTGTCAAAGGAGAATGCTATCTTCGCAAATATGAAAAAGTTCTGGATTGTTTTCCTGGCCCTGGGGGTCCTGGCGGCCTGTCATCCTGTCTTGAAGTGGCAGGAGTATGTATCAAGTACGATGGAGATTCCCTGGCAAGTCGGGGTGCCGATGCCGGCTGCCGGTGACAGCGCCCGGTGCATTGAGATCCGGCCGGACAGCGTCGGACAGACGATCCGGGGATTCGGGGTGTCGTTCAGCGAGTTGAGTGCCCATTCGCTGGGACAGTTGAGCGAGGCGGATCGCGCGGCGGTACTGGATGAGCTTTTCGTCCCCGGTCAGGGGGCTAACCTGATCTTCAACCGAACGCCGGTCGGTGCGAACGACTTCAGCCTGGACTGGTATTCCTATGACGAGGTGGACCGGGATTTCGGGATGGAGCATTTTTCCGTCTCGCATGACGAGCAATGGCTGATCCCTCTGATTAAGGAGGCCCTGCGCCGCAATCCGGAGATGACCATCTGGGCCAGCCCCTGGTGTCCTCCCAGCTGGATGAAGTACAATCACCACTATGCGATGCGTCCCGCCAAGGTCAACGATCTGCCGGAATCCGGCCGTGGCTACGAGGGCCGGGACATGTTCATCCAGGAGGAGGAGTATCTGGAGGCCTATGCGCTCTATTTCGAAAAGTATATCCAGGCCTATCGGGAGCATGGGATCGACATCGCGATGGTGATGCCGCAGAACGAGCCCAATTCGGACCAGAATTTCCCCAGCTGCTGCTGGACTTCCGCCGGCTTGGCACGCTTCATCTCCCATCTGGGACCGCGTATGGAGCGGCAGGGGGTCGATGTGTGGTTCGGCACTTGCGAGCGGCCCAAGGTGGCGCTGATCGACTCCGTGCTCACGGATCCCGTAGCCGGGAAATACATCAAGGGGGTCGGCTTCCAATGGGCAGGACGTTCCGCGCTGCCGGTCGTGCGGGAGAGATATCCCGGGATGGGGCTGATGATGACCGAGCAGGAATGCGGCAACGGCCGCAACGACTGGAGCGGCGCCATCCATGCCTGGGGCCTGATGAAGCATTACCTCTCCAACGGGGTCGGTGCCTATGACTATTGGAACCTCTCCTTGCTGGAGAACGGCCTGAGCCGCTGGGGCTGGCGCCAGAATTCCCTGGTGACGGTGGATCCGGAGCGGCATACTTTCCGTTATACGATCGAGTTCTATCTGCTCAAGCATGTCAGCCACTATGTGCAACCCGGTGCGCAGCTGCTGCGGCTTCCTGCCGGGACGGATGCCCTGGCCTTCCGCAATCCGGACGGCCGTATCGTACTGGTTGCTGCCAATCCGGAGAAGCAGCCGCAAGACCTTGTCGTGAAGTGTGGCAGGAGGGAACAGTCGCTTTCCCTGCCGGCCTGTTCGTTCAATACACTGGTATTCTGATGATGAAAAAGTTATTCCCGCTTGTCTGCCTGTTGGGCCTGCTGACGGTCCCCGGCTTTGGACAACGTCCTGTGTATCAGGATGAAAACGCAGCGGTGGAGCAGCGGGTCGAGGACCTGCTCCAACGCTTGACGCTGGATGAGAAGATCGATCTGCTCCGGGCCACGTCGCCCGCCAACGAGCGACTGGGCTTCCCGAAGTATTACCATGGCAATGAGGCTCTTCACGGGGTCGTCCGTCCCGGACGCTTCACCGTTTTCCCGCAGGCTGTCGGCCTCGCCGCGACCTGGGATCCGGACTTGATCCGGGAGGTTTCTTCCGCCATTTCCGACGAGTCCCGCGCCCGCTGGAACGAGCTGGGCCGGGGTGCGCTCCAGACCAACCAATTCAGCGACCTGCTGACCTTCTGGTCTCCGACGGTCAATATGGCGCGGGATCCGCGCTGGGGCCGGACACCGGAAACGTACGGCGAGGATCCTTTCCTTTCCGGTGAGATCGGGACTGCATTCGTCCGCGGCCTGCAAGGGGACGATCCGAAATACCTGAAGGCAGTCTCTACGCCCAAGCATTTTGCAGCCAACAACGAGGAGCACAACCGTTTCGAGTGCAATGTCCAGGTCTCGGAAAAGCAATTGCGCGAGTACTATCTCCCGGCCTTCGAGGCCTTGGTGCGGCGGGGGCATGCGGCATCGGTCATGTCGTCTTATACGGCCATCAACAACATCCCCTGCACGGCCAATCCCTGGCTGCTGACCGAGGTGCTGCGCAAGGACTGGGGCTTCGACGGTTACGTTGTCTCTGACTGCGGAGGTCCCGCCCTGCTGATCAGCGGCCATCATTATGTGAAATATCCGGAGACGGCGGCCGCCCTGGCGCTGAAGGCCGGACTGGATCTCGAATGTGGCGATAACATCTTCATCAAACCCCTGCGCGATGCATTCGACAAGCGACTGGTGTCTGAAGAAGATATCGACCGGGCGGCACGGCGCGTGTTGACGGCCCGGATGCGCTTGGGATTCTTCGACCCGCCCGGAGCCTGCCCTTACGACACGATCCCTCCTTCGGTCATCGGATCGGAGGCGCATCGGGCCCTGGCTCTGCAGGCGGCCCGCGAGGCTGTCGTGCTCCTCAAGAACGATCGCAAGATGCTCCCTCTGAAGCGGGGCAAGGTGCGTTCGCTGGCCGTGGTCGGCATTAACGCCGGATCTTGCGAGTTCGGGGATTACAGCGGTGTACCGGCCTCCGCCCCGGTGTCCATCCTGGAAGGGATCCGGACCCTGGCGGGGAAGGACATCCGCGTCGAATATGCTCCTTGGAAGTCGGCTGTGGACGGGATGGAGGTCATTGCGCCCGAGTTTTTCCCCGAGGGCTTGCGGGCGGAGTATTACCGGGGCATCGATCTGGCCGGGGAGCCGGCGGTGCGTACCGATCCGTGGATCAATTATGAGCCGGCCAACCAGGCGCCGGATCCTTTCCTCCCGGATTCGCCCCAGAGTGTGCGTTGGACCGGCAAGCTCCGGCCGCCCGTTACCGGGGAATACGTCCTCAATCTCGTGTCGGACGAAGGGGCCCGGATGAAACTGGATGGCCGCCTGCTGTTTGATGACTGGGGAAGCCACGCCGTGCGTTCCGATACGGTGTCGGTGTGGATGGAGGCCGGCCGTGATTATGCCCTGGAAGTGGAGTATTATGACAACCGGGACTATGCGGTTTCCCGCTTGTGCTGGCGCATGCCTGCCATCGGGGAGCAGGACCGGATCGCGCTGTATGGAAAGGCTGGCGAGCTGGCGCGCAAGTGTGACGCCGTAGTGGCCGTGATGGGCATCAACAAGAGCATTGAACGGGAGGGGAAGGACCGTGAGGTGATAACGCTCCCGACGGATCAGCAGGAGTTCCTGCGGGAGTTGTACCGGATCAATCCGAATGTGGTGCTGGTGCTGGTTGCGGGCAGTCCGCTTTCCATCTTGTGGGAGGATAAGCATCTTCCGGCTGTCGTGAATGCGTGGTACCCTGGCGAGCAGGGGGGCACGGCGGTGGCGGAGGTGCTGTTCGGGCGTTTCAATCCGGCCGGCCGGCTGCCGCTGACCTGGTACAATTCGCTGGAGGATCTGCCGCCGTTTGATGATTATGACATCACGAAGCGGACTTATAAGTATTTTGACGGGGATGTCCTGTATCCTTTCGGTTATGGTTTGAGTTATACCCAGTTCCGGTATTCGGATTTGCAGGTCGAGGATAGGGGAGAGACGGTCGAGGTCTCGTTCACGCTGAAGAATGTCGGACGGATGGACGGCGACGAGGTGGCGCAGGTATATGTGCAGCTGCCGGAATACGAGGGCGTCGCGCCGCTGAAGGAGCTCCGTGGCTTCCGTCGGGTGCATCTGCGCCGGGGCGAGAGCCGCCGGGTGACCGTTCCGCTTCGTCGGGAGGATTTGCGCTATTGGAGCGAGTCGCAGAAGGCGTTCGTCATTCCCGAGGGGCTTCCGACCGTAATGGTCGGCGCCTCCAGTGCTGATATACGCCTTCAGCGGTAGGCATAGCTCCACCCCGACCGGGCGCGGCGCAGGGCAAACGCCACCGACGGGCTCGTCTCCGCCTCCGTTGCTTGACGGCTGACTCCTCCCTTTTACGCTGCGCGTAACGGTCGTCAGACAGACGCCGTCATGCCGCTTTGCGGCACCGCGGCCTCCGACGGGCCTCGCTTTTCTCGTCGGAGGCTATGAGCCCTGCACCGCGCGCGGTCAGGGCGGAGTCGTGCCTAGCAGGAGGCGGCGATGGAGAGGGAGGCGAAGTCGCCGATCTGTTCGCCGAGTTCCGCCGGTTTGACCTGACAGACGGCGGCGGCAGCCGGGAGGGCTTCGCGGTCGATGACGGCCTGCATGAAGGGGCGGATCAGTTCTTCGGCGCGGACAAAGATGCTGCCGATGGCGATCACCTCCGGATTGAGGATGTCGATCAGGATCGAGAGGGCCTTGCCCAGGTAAGTGGCGGAGGTCTTATAGACTTCGATGGCCAGTGCATCGCCGGCTGCGGCCGCCTCCGCGACTGTTTTTGCCGTGATGGAGGATAGGTCCCCGTCCGGGCACCAGGCTACCTTGCGGCCCATCATCAGCTGCTCCTTGACGGCGGACTGGGCCAGTTGGGCGATCCCGCCGCCGCTGGCGAATCCTTCGAAGGATCCCGCTTTCCCGTATCCCACGGGGCCGAAGTCGCTCAGCCGGATGTGCCCGGCCTCGCCGGCATTGTCATTGGTCCCGGCGTAGAGTTTGCCGTCCAGGACCAGGCCGGCGCCCATTCCCGTGCCGAATGTGAGGAAGACCATGTTGCGGCTGCCGCGTCCGGCACCGTATTTCCATTCGGCCAGGGCGCAGGCGTTGGCGTCGTTCTGCAGGGCGGCCGGGATCCCTGTCGCCTCTTCGACGAGGCGCACGATGGGGACGTCGTCCCAGCCGGGGAGGTTGGGCGGGGATTGGACGATGCCTCTGCGGCTGTCCAGCGGGCCGCCGCAGGAGATGCCGACGGCCTTGGTGTTGGCGGCGTCCAGACCATGCAGGGAAGCCATCGCTTTCACTTCAGAGAGGATGCGTGCGACCGTTTCGTCCACGCCGGTGGTGGCAAACTTGACTTTGTCCGCGATCTCGAGGACGCCGTCGGTGTCGATGCCGTAGATGACAGCGCATTTCGTGCCGCCGATATCAATGCCGAGCAGGTTCTGTTTCATATCAATACAAGACTTCTTCGCTGAGTTTCGAGGCGGTGTCCGCGGGCTTGGCGCTGCGCCGGGTGCGGGCAGGGGAGCCCCAGCCGCCGTTTGTCAGGCAGCTCTGGAACTGGTCTCCGGAGAGGGTGACAGTCTCCGTGCCGAGGGCGATCCGCACCTCCAGGGTCTCGCTGACCGGGGCGGCATCGATCGCGACGCGCAGGGTGCCGTTCTCAAAGGTCCAGCCTTCGGTTTTCCGGCCACCGACGTGTACAGAGACGGGAGCGCGCTGCAGGGCGACTTCCAGGACGTAGTCCCGCGTGGCGGGCATGCCTTCGTAACTGCCCTTCGTGGGATGGACGCGGAAGGTGACTTCGTCCGCTGCGGCGTGGCTCTCCAGCAGGGTGGAGGCCACCTGTCCGCTCTCGTAGCCGTAGCTGTCGCCATCGTCCTCATAAAGGAGGTACGACGAGTCGCCCTTCGGCCAGACCTTCACGACCAGGCGGTCGAAAGGATGGGTGCCGACATTCTGGGGCGCTTCCATGCAAGGGAGGATAGCCCCGTCGCGGATGAAGAGCAGGCCGGCCCGGTTGTCCGGGTAGCTGCGCTGCAGGGTCTCGCCCTTGCTGACAACCCGCTCGCCCGTCCAGGCGTCGATCCAGGTGCCGGCGGGGAGGTAGATCTCGTTGGAGAAGATGCCCACGCACAGGTTGTCGCCGAACATGTACTGGTAGCACATGTCGTCCACGTTGCGGTCGTCGGGAAACATCAGGGGCATCGAGCGCACGATCGGAAGGCCCTTCAGGCCGCCCTCCAGGGCCGCCGAATAGATGTACGGCATGAGAGCGTAACGGATCTGGACGTAGTCGCGGTAGATGCTCTGCTCCGGCTCGCCGTAATAGAAGGGCTGCATCATTGAGAACCAGCTGTTGATCTGGACCCAGGGCAGGAAGAGGCCGAAATGCAGGCCCTGCATCTCCAGTTCCTTCGGGACGCTCATCACGTCGCAGGAGAGGTTCATGTAGGCGCTGTTGCCCAGGTTGAGCTGGTCGAAGAGGGCTGTCTTGCCGCCGCCGTTGTCACCGCTGGTGGAGGCGCCCCAGTGCTGGGTACCCGCCCATCCGGCGGTGTAGTGATACCAGATGCGGCGGCCCAGGTGCTCGCGGGTCATCAGGTTCATCTGTTTCTGGAGCAGGACCTGGTTGAGGTTGTGCATTTCCCGGTCGGTACGGCCGTTGTAATAAGTCGCATCCGGGTGCTCGTCGATCGTACGGGCCGGATCCAGCTTGAAGCCTTCAACGCCATAGTCCAGGAAGGTCTTGAGGTGGTCCATCCAGTGTTCCTGGCCGGACTGGGGCTTGCCGCTCCGGGCTGCGATCGCATCTTCCTCGGTGATGCTGAGGTCATACTCCTCGCAGAGCCACAGGCCCAGATGGAAGCCCATGTTGCGCAGTTTGCCGATGAAGAGGCGGTTGTAGAGCTGCTTGGGGTATTTGTCCTGGAGCCAGTACGGCTCGGGGGAGAATTTTTCGAAGTTCCACTTCTTCTGCGTGGAGAAGTCGTAGCGCTTTTCCATCCACTGCGGCTCCAGCCAGAAGACGTCGCAAGGGACGCCCAGCTGGCGGAAGAGGACCGCGTCGTGCAGGATGTCCCACTGGTCCTCGCGCATGTTGGGACCGAAACAGAGGCCGTAGGCCCATTTCGGCATCACGTAGTTGCCGCCGGTGACGCGCGTGTACTGGCCCAGCAATTCCTTCATCGAGGGGGCAGCCATCAGGTAGAAATCGGCCTCGTCGCTGGTGTTGTAGATATTGAAATGGTCCTTGTCGGTGTGGGCGATGTCGAAGAAGTTCTTGCGGGTGGTGTTGTTGTACACCGCCCAGCCCGTGGAACTCATCATGAAAGGCATCGGGATCTCCGTGTGCTGGTAGGTCGTCCACATGCGGAGCAACTCGCCCCGGTGCTGGATGTGCTCGCGGCTGGTGCTGCCGCCGCCGTAGAAGCGCTCATCCTTGGCGAGGGTGAAGCGCAGGAGGCTGGCTTTCAGCGGATTGCCGCTCTCGCTGTTGTCGATCCCTTCCTTGCGGTTGTTCTCGTCGCCGATGATGCCGCTGTTCTTGGCTACGTGCAGGTCGGCATAGGCGTCATTGATGACCTGGGCCAGACTGGCGACCGAAGGATCCTTTCCGGGAACGAAGTCCAGGGCTTTCACCAAGGCCTTTCCATCAGCACCCAGGAGGCTGATCGTGCCGGATTTCTTATCGATAGAGAGTTTGTATCCGGGTGTGGAGAGCGTCCAGGTCCGTTTCCCGTCGCTGACTTTTTCGCCGGCTGCCGTCCAGTCCGTCTTGATCAGCCCATAACGCTCCATCAGGGACTCGGCAAAGTCCTTGCGCGGGCTGATGTGGATGCGGTAAATGCCGTCCGCACAGGCTTCTACGCCGATTGTCGTGCCGTCGGCAGTCTTGACTTTGTGGACAGGGTTGGCATACGCCTGGAGGCTGAGCAGCAGGGCGGCTGCGAGGGAAAGGATCTTGAGATGTCTGATCATTTTGCTTTCGTTTAGGAATGTTCCTACGAAAGTAGGAAAAAATGAGCAGCAAAACAAGAAGGCTTTCAATCGTGTCAGAGTGATCATTATTTCCTAAAAAACTACCCTTTTATTCAAAAAATCACTAGATTTATGGTCATAAATATAAATAGGACTAAACTTTTTTCTCACACACATATTAACCAATTTCTATCTATGTTCAAACGATTAATGGTTTTGCTTGCGTTGCTGACAGTCGGTACGCAAGTTTTCGCCCAGCATTCCGTGACCGGAAAGGTCACAGATGCACAGGGCGAGCCGCTCATCGGTGTCAATGTCCTTATCAAAGGGACAAACACCGGCGCTATGACGGACTTGGATGGTGTTTACAGGCTTAGTGCAAAGCCTGATGCCATCCTTGTCTTCTCTTCTATCGGTTACACGACCCAGGATATTCCTGTCAACGGCAGGAGCACGATCAATGTAACGCTTTCCGATGACACGATGTTTCTGGATGATGTTGTCGTGATCGGATATGGCTCTGCCAAGCGTAAAGACTTGACAGGCTCCCTGACACAGATTGACAACCGCCTGATCAGCGCCCAGAATGCATCTTCTGCCACTAAGGCGCTCGAAGGCGCGATACCGGGCCTCGTGTTTGCCTCCGTGGACGGACAGCCGGGTAACGATGCGGGACTCCGTGTCCGTGGTCTGGGTTCGACCAATGCAGGCTCGTCCAATGCGCTGGTCGTTATCGACAATGTGCCCGCTCAAGGCGAGAACCCGTTGTCCCAGCTCAATCAGGAAGACATCGCTTCCATCACTGTTCTTAAGGATGCTGCTTCCACCGCTATTTACGGATCACGGGGTGCAAACGGTGTCATCCTCGTCACGACCAAGAGCGGCCAGGCCGGCAAGACCAAGGTCAGTTTCCAGGCCCGTGTGGGTTGGAATACTCGCGGTACTTTCCAGAACGGCCAGATCCAAACTGCGCAGGAGTTGTATGAGTATGTCTGGCAGAGCATTTACAACTCTGTCCGTTACGGTGTCGGCGGCCCTGGCGCTGCGATGGGACAAGACGGCGAATACTTTACCAACATCAATGGGAAAGAGAATATGAGCCATGAGGCCGCTGCCCTGTTCGCCAGCCAGCACCTCTTTGATTACAACGGTACAGCTACTTTCGGTCGCAACATTCTGGGTAACTATATGGCCTATGATGTCCCCGGTGCCACCTATATCAAGACCGGCAGCCTGGACACTTCTTCGGCTACCATGGAAGGAGCTTATCTCGTCAATACGGATGGTAAGCTCAATCCGAATGCCCGGCTGCTTTACAACGACACCTACAAGGACGCTATCATCCAGAATGCCTTCCGCCAGCAATATGACATTTCTGCCAGCGGTGGCAGTGAGAAGGAAAACCACTATCTCTCCTTGGGATTCAATTCCGACCCGTCTTATATCCGTAATTCGAACTTCCAGCGCATCACCGGACGTGCCAACATCAATGTCCAACTGTTCAAATGGTTGAAGGTCGGCGCGAATGTCGGCTACACCCGTTCCACGACCAGCTACATGGCTGGATACTGGGCTGCCCGCAACGCCGGTTCCAACCAGGGTTCCATCCCTCGTTTCGTGCTGGGTGCCAATGCCATGTTCCCTTTCTTCGCCCATGATAAGGATGGCAATTTTATCTATGACAAGAATGGTGAAAAGGTCCGGAATGTCCTGGCAAACTCCACTTATTCACCGCTGGGTCCGACCGGCGCCAACTATGGCTCTACCGATATCTGGTATGTTTTGGACAACGACGTCCGCGGCATGAAGACCAATACGCTGAATACGCGTACCTATGCCGAGATCCCGTTCCTGAACCATTTCACCTTCCGTGTGGATCTGGCCTACGACCTGATCCAGAACATGGAGACCCGTTATTACAACGGTACGACCGGCCGTGCGGCAGGCATGGGAGGTTACTTCGGCAAGCGTTCCACCACGACGGAGGTCTACAACATCCAAGACAAGTTGATGTATACCCAGGATTTCGGCAAACATCATGTGGATGCCATGGCATTGTTTGAGAACAGCGACTGGGAGGCTGAAGCGGTCAGTTGGGGCTCTTACAAGGAGTTCCTGCCCGGCTTCACGGCTGCCGGCAACTTCGTTGGCCGTTATGGTTCCGCAGGTGGTGCTGCGACTCCTTCCTATGGCCATGATATTGAGCGGATGCGTTCCTGGCTCGGCCGTGCCAACTATATTTATGCAGATAAATACTACCTGTCCGGATCGATCCGTCGGGACGGATCCTCCAAATTCCGGGATGACAAACGTTGGGGAACCTTCTGGTCTGTCGGTGCCGGCTGGCGTTTCACCCAGGAGGAATTCTTGAAGGATAGTAATTGGCTTACAAATGGTAAACTCCGTGCCAGCTATGGCGTGATCGGTAACCAGAACGGAATCAGCCGTTACGCTTCCTACCGCACTTGGTCTTACTCGGCGACATACGCACCAGTTACGAACGGTACCGGTCAGCCAGTGGACACAAAACTGTCTATGGGCGGTTTTGTCAATGACGGCCTGACCTGGGAGAATACCAATACCTTTGATGTGGGCCTCGATTTGACCTTCTGGGATCGGGTGGACGTAACGTTGGATTACTACAATCGCGTAACCACCAATTCGGTCTTCAACAAGCCGGTTTCCTATCACGCAACCGGTCAGACCACCCTTCAGCAGAATTGCGCGGAGATCACCAACCGGGGCGTAGAACTGGATATCAACGCCGATATTATCCGTACCAAAGATTGGCGCTGGAATATTGCTTTCAATGCGACCCACTACAACACCGTGCTGACCGGCCTGCCGGAAGATGCTATCCCGGCGCAGGTGGAAGGCCTTCCCGAAGGTACCTGGGAGTCTTATGACGGCGGCGCCTGGACGGCTGCCGGTGGTGCCCAGCAGTCACAGAACTTCTATCTCCGAGGCATCGGCCGCGACTGGTATAATATTTACATGTACAGTTTTGCCGGAATCGACCAGAAGTCCGGCCTTCCGATGTACTGGCATAACGTCACTAAGAAAGAGTCCGAGTCGCTGGGTGGTCCCTATGCGGGTATGGAAGTCGGCAGCAAGGTGGCGACCACCAACTATGCCAATGCCACGAAGCAGGAGATTGGTGATGCCCTTCCCGAACTCGTCGGCGGTTTCAATACCCAGCTGACCTACAAGAACTGGAGTTTGAGCGCCCAATTTGCCTACCAGCTTGGCGGACACTTCTTCCTCCGTGATTATGCCCAGTATCTTTTCAACCCGACCAAGAACTCGACGGTGTACTATTCCTCGATGAATATCTCCCGTCTGGTCAAGGATAATACCTGGCTGCCTGACCGTACCGATGCACGGTTCCCGATGCAGTGGTACCCGGTCAGCAACGTCAGTACCCAGTTCTCGGGCACATCCACGGCCAACCAGGGCTGGATGTTTACGGACCAGGCTCTCTTCACGGCCTCGTACCTCCGACTGAAGAATGTCACGATGAGTTACTATGCTCCCAAGTCCTTCTTCCAACGTGTAGGTTTGAACTTTGTCAGCGGCATGCGTATTTTCGCTTCCGCAGAGAACCTCTTCCTGCTTTCCGCCGCTCCGGGCGTCGATCCTGCGATGTCCATTTCCGGCGGTTACACGGATGTCGATGAATACATCTTCCCTCAGATGCGTACGTTCACTTTCGGTATCAACCTTGATTTCTAGCAGTGTCACATATGAAACAACGCATTATGAAACACAATATCTTTACTATATTAGCCTTGCTCGCACTGGTTGTCGTTCCGGCCTGCAAATCTCTGGAAGTCCCGCCGCCCAACAGCCTGACGGATGAGCAGATGCAACAGATCCTTGCCGGTGACGATGAAAATGCGAAAGCGATGATCATCGCGGCTATCGGTAATACGCTCAATAGCAACTTCAATGCAGCCGGTGCCACCTGGTCCGGTTACTCTTCCTATCCTCTCAATTCCCAGGTGGATCAGGATTTCCTGATGTCCATGCGGGGCAATGATGTCATTCCCGGGACGGATGTGACCGGCAAGTCCGGGCATGCCGCGACCTATCGTACATTTGAGAACTTTGACGCCCGCAACCTGACTTGGCCCTATTATGCCCTGGGTGCTCTCCTGACGACCAATGCCAACAAGGTGCTGCTCTATGTGACGGAAGATGCCGGTAAGACCGGCGGATCGGCCGCCCAGTTCCGCGGCCAGGCGCTCTGTGTGCGGGCTTATGCCTATATGCAACTGATGGAGCGCTTCCAGAAGGCTTACACCAATGGCGGCAAGGATGGAAAGGGCATGCCGATCTATACTGCCTACAAAGTAAATACACCTGCTCCGATTTCCTCTGCTGAGGAGACTTATGAATTCATCCTTGGTGACTTGAAGGAAGCCGTCCAGCTTCTTGAAGAAATGGGCTATACTTCCGAGCTAAAGGATATCGACTTGGGTGTTGCCCGTTTCCTGTATGCCCGCGCGGCCTTGTGGGCTGGCGAATGGGATGTCGTCATCGAGCAGGCTGGCAAGCTGACGGAGCAGTTCAAGACATTCATCAAGGAAGAGAACTACGGTGCAAAAGCCTCGGATCTGGCAGCATATTGCGAGGGTACCAAGGAACTCAAAGCCGAAGATAATGCCTTCCAAACACTGGGTCATAATCCCGAAGCTATCATGGGTTTTATCCAGGGTGACGGTTCCAATACCTATCAGAACCTCTTCTGCAATGTGTTCGAGCCGGGTGAGGCCGGTGAGGGCGGATTGGCGCCTCGTATCGATGACCGCTTGTACGATAAGATCGATCCTCGTGATTTCCGTAAGGATATCTTTACGACGGAGGCGGCCAACTATGTCTATATCATCGACGAAGATGGCAAGACGCAGATGCGTGAGATCCCGCCGTATGCCAACTTGAAATGGGCGGCTACCATCGCGAAAGGGTATGATAAGCGTACCCACCACCTTGAGTGCGACAACTACATCTTCCGCTCTTCCGAGGCTTACCTGATGCTGGCTGAGGCCTATGCACAGAAAGGTAATTCGGACCAGGCCAAGGAGACGCTCAATAAGCTGCTTGCAGCGCGTACCAAGTCTGGAGAACAGCCGCTCACTTGCGATACATATTCCGGAATGTCCGGTCTGAGTGCCTTGCAGATGGTTCAGCTCCAGACTCGTATTGAGCTCTGGTGCGAGAACGGACGCGAGTTCTATAACAACAAACGGTGGAATATCCCGGTCAACCGTTCCGGATCGAAAGTGCATTATTCCAATGCCACCCTTGCGCCTGAAGCGATGGTTCTCCAGGTTCCGATCAATGAGACTTCCACGAATACCCATTGGGCTGATTAAACCTTTTATGCAATGAGAGCAAGATATCATCATATTCTTTTGGGATTGTTTTCCATCGCCGCAGCCCTTTCACTGGCTTCGTGCGATATCTATCCCCAGTCAGAGCAGGCGGTCATTATCACCCCGCCCAGCGGCCTGACCGTTTCTCCTGCCACCGTCGAATTGTTCGGCGGAGATTTCCTTGAACTGACGGCTTCCGTCACGCCTGCGGAGGGGACCAGTAAATACTTCCACTGGACTACCAGCGACAAATCCATTGCGACAGTTGACAATTTCGGCCTTGTCGAGGCCTTCAGTCCCGGCAAAGCCACCATTACGGTGACGACGGACGATGGTACACAGAAAGCAACCTGCGTGGTTACTGTCAAACCGACGCCCGTTTCCGGTGTCAGCCTGGATAAGACCGAAGCGACTGTCTACGAGACGGAGTCCGTGACCCTGGTTGCCACGGTTGCCCCTGAAAAAGCTACGGATAAGACGGTCAAATGGACGTCGGACAATCCCGAAGTCGCTACAGTCGATAAAGACGGCAAGGTGACCGGTGTGTCCAAAGGAACGGCCAATATCACCGTGATCACCAACGACGGTGGTAAGCAGGCCACCTGCAAGGTCACTGTCGCCGTGCGTATCCCGACCGAGCCCGAGCAGCTCGACCTGTGGCGGAATGACAAAGCCGGTTACCGTGCTATTCTGGGCGGAGATGCAGCCCAGGATGACGACTGGCTCCACTACGCGGACGGTGTCGTGACTTGGGATGAGAATACCTCCGGCTCGCCTCGTACCAAGGAAATGACCTTCCCGACCGGTTCCACAATCAAGGTCACCCAGGTTGCTGGCAAGGACTTCGTTGGGACCTGGACCATGCAGTCCCGTCTCTTCAACCCCAACGCTGCCGTTCCCGGTAAGCCCAAGGGCACGACCGGAGCGGACAAGTCGACGGTAACCATCTCCGCGATCAGCGGTGATCCTGAGACGCTCGATGGTCATGAGAATGCCTTCGAACTCAGCGGCCTTTACCTGGCTGCCACGATGAAGGTCGCCTTCGAGATCGACTATGACGCCAAAACCGTCAAGATGGGTCTGTTCTTCGACAAGAGATCTACCCAGCTGGCTAAAGATGGCGTTTACTGCGCCTATGTCCCCGAGTTGGAAGGCTCCAAGTGGGGCAGCTATAACTTTGCTCCCAGCACCTTCGGCAAGGATGATTGCAACTATGAGTGGATGTGGTGCAGCATGGAGGACTTCAAGACCTTCCGGTATCTGCCTCATTCGCAGAATATCATCAGAGGGACTTCCAACCTGATGCTCATCGGTATCTCGATCCAGGTCAGCACCAGTGCGGATCCTTCCAGCCTGCCGGGAGGAAATAACACGAGCTACAACACCATCTACCAGGCCAACTACAATGGCAGCGACACGGAAGGCTTGAGCTTCCACAAGTAGTCCTGCGATCCCTTGATCCCTTAGAAAGGAGGTGACTAGACAGTCTCAGGACTGGAGGTCACCTCTTCTTTTGATATCATGGGCGGCGGAAACTGACGTCGATCCCCGGGTCGGTCCTGGCGATGCGGGCCATCTCTTTGCGGTCGAAGGTGACGGGACCAGTGATGAGCTCCGGGACGTTGTAGGATTTGAGCAGCAGGGTGTTGTGATCAGGGTCCTTCTGCGGCAGCAGGAAGGGCTTTGAGGCATTCCCGTCCGCATCGATGTGTGCGATGAAAAGGCGCGAATAAAGACCGTCCAGCCGGCGGCTGGCCCAGATGATCCATCGCGAATTGCTGCTCCAGCAGTGGTAGCTGTCCGCGTCGGGTCCGTTCGCCGCGTCCAGGCGGTGGAAGGTCCCGTTCCGCAGGTCGATCATCCGCAGTTCCGTTTCCTTGTGCCAAATGCCGAAACATCCGTACTGCGACTCTCCGAAGAGCAGGAAGCGCCCATCCGGGGAAACGCGCGGGAACGTCGCGTTCAATCCGCTCCGGGCCGCACTGTAGAGCGTGTCCACCCGGTCCCCGAACGAAAAACTATCGGGATCAAAGGGGATCGAACAAATGCTGTAACGGACATCCTGATACCCTTGCGGCATCTCGGGCTGCCAGGTCGTACAGAAGAGCAGCGCCTTGCCGTCCGGCGTCCAGGCCGGCATCGTCTCCAGACGCGTCGTATCTGTCAGCAGGGGTGAGGTCGCGATCTGATGCTTCTCCACATCGTAGACCACGACATCCGACACGGAGTCATAGACCTCGATCCGGTTGGGATGTGTGGAATGGAAGAACTGGGATATGTCGTTGACGGAGAAGGCAATATAGTCTCCGGAAGGGTGCCAGCGCGGATAGACCAGGGCGGACAGGGTCTGCGGAGTCTTGGTGTTGAGTTTCTCAATCCGGCCTTCGTTCCAGGTATAGGTGCCGCCGTTGCTGGCCCGCATGTGGAACATCATCTTCTGCGGGTCGCGATTGCAGAACGAGTGGCAGTTCATGCAGTTGCGGTCCGTGTCGTCGTTGGTGATGATGGGCGTCTGCGTGAAATCCTCCAGACAGCGCTGATACAGGCCCAGTTTGTTCCAGGTCTCATAGCCGGGATCGATGAGACGGTAAGCTACGTACGGGTCGATCGGATCCGGACTGACGTGGATGGTGAAGGGTTTGTGTGACTTCCAGCCTCCGGCATCCTTGATGCAGACGCGGGCTGTGATGTCTCCGGCTGCCGTGAGCGCTTGCCACTGCTTCTGCGGGATGTCGAACAGGGGCCCTCTGAGGGTCAGTTCCTGGTCGCCGGCAGTCAAGATCAGCGCCGAAGGATGCTCTCCGCCGGTGTAGCGGAAATTGAGGGGCGCGATGTTGTTCGGCACCGTGACTCCGGCATAGTCCGGGAAAATCTCCGGCAGGGAATCCAATTCGCCCGCAATCCGGATCCCGGACTGGCAGCCGGCCAGCAGGAGCAGGGCCGAAAGGATGGGAAAGATGCGTCTCATGGGTTGTTGACTCTCATGATGTAATACCAGAACGTGTCACGGTACTTGTCCATGGATAAGCCCGTTCCCAGACGCTTCTTGTACTCCGTGTAGCGCTTGTACACGGCCGGGTCGACCCCGACCTTCTTCCAGTAGCCCCGCTCTAGCTCCGAAAGCATGCAGGCTGCTTCCGCAAAGGACTCCGGCAGGGTCGGCAGTGCCTCCGTGCCGTAAAACTCGTCCAGCATCTCCCGGAACTTGTCCATCTCGGTGTCCAGCAGGTAGATGACGCCCAGGTATTCGATGGCCTTGTGATAGGAGGGGTTGGCGCGGATGATTTCCTTGAGGTCTTCGTCGATGCCGTTCTCCAGGGCAATATGGTCCCTGGCAGGGATGCACCGGCGCCTGGGACCCAGTTCGGGATCCCGGTCGACGGCCGCGTCGTTGTAGAGGAAAGGCTTGTATCGGCTGCAGTCGTAGCCATCTTTTTCCAGGACGCGGATATATTTCTCCGCCACGGGGTATGAGCCGTTGATCAGGTTGGTCTGGATCAGCCGGAGCATCATCTCGGGAAGATAATCTGCTTCCGCGGCGACGTTGGTCTCGAATGCCATCCGTTGCGCGCAGGCGACCAGCCCCATGGAATAGTAGACGTCGCTGGAGATCTTGCCCGGGCGCTCATCCCGGTTCCAATCCGGCAGGATCCCCAAGGATCCGACCTGCGTGTAGTGGAAAAGGTCCGTTGCCAGCCGCCCCGTTTCCGCCAGGGCAAGGTTCAATTCCGCGAGGTCCAGCACGTTGACTTCTGTCTCGGGATCCACATAGGAAGCGATGACCCTGTCCCAGTCTTGCACGGGGACGGGTTTCTCCGTGCAGGAAATCAGCAGCAGGGGAATGAAGACGGAGACCCGGAAGAACCAGCTTGTCATCGGCTAAGTTTTGGTTATCTCCCGCAAAGATAAGAAAAAGATGAAAAAAGAGACTGATTCGGCGGATTCGTAGATATTCTCTCCGCTCCGAAGGGTGTTATGACGTCCTTCTGCAATTTCTTTCCGGCTTGTATTTTCTTAATATTCGTTTATATGATTTTATTGAAACCGTCTCAGTTCGTCGTATAAATGACGGGCACAAAGTTTTGATTGTCCTCACGCGTGCGCATGCAACGCAAAGAGGCTCGTTTGCATCTTTAAAAGGTGTACAATGGCTTTTTTGCGAAGAAAAACTTGTTTGATTCTATTTTTTTTGAGAATTTTGTGTATTAAAGCGTAAATACGGAGAACCGAAAACGACTGCTGTTTAAGAGCTCAAAAGCACTTATGTATAACATATACAACCTATCTTATTTTATTAACCTCAATTATTTATGGTAAAACGATTCGTTATTGTGGTGCTTGCATGCCTGACTTTGGGCTTGCAGGCATTCGCCCAGAACGTCGTCTCTGGTAAGGTGACGGATGATCAGGGCGAACCTCTCGTCGGTGTCGGTATCCAGGTCAAAGGTACCCAGACCGGCACGATGACAGACCTGGATGGTACCTATTCGATGGTTGTCAACCCGAATGCCACCCTCGTTTTTTCCTACATCGGTTTCCTGAACCAGGAAGTCAATGTCGGCAGCCGCAAGACCGTCAACGTCGTCATGGCTCCCGACAATATGCTCCTGGATGATGTCGTGGTTGTCGGTTACGGCACTGCGCGTAAGAAAGACGTCTCCGGTGCGATCCAGAGCGTCAACTACGCCAACAATCCTGATCTGGTCGCGCTCCCGAACCCGAACGCCCTGGCATCCCTGTCCAGCCGCGTCGCTGGTCTGAGCTACATGCCGACCAGTTCTGCCGGTGGTGACAACACCCAGACGATGACCATCCGTGGTAAGAACACGATTCCTTCCGGAGGCAGCGTTTCTGAGAGCGCCCAGAGCGTTAACCAGCCGCTGCTCGTCATCGACGGAGTGCTTTCCTACGGCTCGATCAACTCGATCAACACGGCCGATATCCAGAGCATCGATGTCCTGAAGGATGCTTCTGCTGCCGCCATCTATGGTTCCCGTGCTGCTAACGGTGTCATCATCATCACGACCAAGTCCGGCAGCAGCGATGCTCCGACCGTCAATTTCAACGGCAGCGTCAGCATCTCCGACTGGAGCCGCATGCCCCAGATGGTTTCCGACAAGGAGACCTTCCTGAAGAACCGCTTCTACTCGAAGCAGGGCAACGATGACAAGAACTTCGTCGGCAAGACTTGGGAAGACCTCGGAGGTCTTGATGCCGCCGCTCATTCCGGTCTGTTGACCGCCCGTGAAATGGACGCTTGGGATGATGGTCTTTGGACCAACTGGCTTGATGAAATCTCCCGCAAGGGCGTAGGCCAGAAGTACGACGTCAGCGTCGGTGGCCGGGCCAAGAATGTCAGCTACTATGTTTCCGGTGACTACACCCGCCAGCAGGGTATCCGCCTGGGTGACGATTATCAGAAATACGGCGCCCTCGCGAAGATTGATGTCAATCTGACGGACTGGCTGACCGTCGGCGTCAAGGCCAACTACCTCCAGTCCCACAGCTGGGGACAGACTGCGAAGATCCAGAATGCGATCTGGATGACTCCGCTCTCTTATACCCATGCCCGTCAGGAAGGATACGAGAACTGGTACAACAGCAAGCCGGACGGAAGCACGGCCAGCCCGTTCTGGGGTGCCGGTGAGAATGATTCCTACCTGTGGACCGACCGTGATTCCCGCAGCCACAACCTGAATGGTGTCGCTTACGCCCAGGTTGATTTCCCCTTCATCAAGGGCCTGAGCTATCGCTTCACCTTCCAGGGACAGCAGAACTCTTCTTACGGTGATGTGTTCAACAACCCCGAGTTGTCCGTAGATACGGAAAAGGTCACCGACATGAAGAACCCCGGCCAGTTCAACAAGAACGCCAGTGGAACCTCTTCCTCCAGCAACTACTCTGTCTGGAATATGGATAACATCCTCACCTATGACAGAGATTTTGCTGCTCACCACATCGGCGTTATGCTCGGTTATACCCGTGAATATACCAACTCCAACGGTCTGGTTGTCAAATACAATGGCTTTGACACGCCTACGACCCAGAAGCAGTACAACCTCGAGACGGCTACGACCTTCACCCCCTCCCGCACCCGCGTGGAGTCCCAGGCTGTTGGTTATCTCGCCCGTCTGAACTACAACTTTGCTAACAAGTACTACCTGACCGCCAACTTCCGTCGTGACGGTTTCTCCGCGTTCGCTCCCGGCTTCAAATGGGGCAACTTCTATGGCGCCAGCGCCGCTTGGGTGCTCAGCAATGAGGATTTCATCAAGAACATCAACGGTATTGACTTCCTGAAGCTGCGTTTCTCCTGGGGTCAGAACGGTTCCCGTTCCGTTACGCCCGGCATGACCCAGGCCAATGTTGAGAAGAGCACTTCCAACAATGGTAACAATACGATGACCTGGCTCGGCGATGCGAGCAACCTGGGTATGGCCATGTCCAACGTCCCTAATGCAGAACTGACTTGGGCGACTATCGAGAAGTTCGACCTCGGTCTCGACTTCGCATTCGCACAGAGTCGTATCAACGGTAGCTTGGATCTCTACACCGGCAATACCAAGAACATGCTGGTGCAGCGTTCCGCTCCTTACTTCTCTGGTTTCACAAGTGTCTGGGACAACGTCGGTAAGATTACCAACAAGGGTGTTGAATTCGTTCTCAATACGGTCAATATCAACGGTGACGGCCGCGACCGTTTCCGTTGGGAAAGCAACCTTGTCTTCGATACCAATGCCAACAAGCTCGTCTCCCTCTTCGGACCTAACTATGACGGTGTGGAAGCCGACGATGTTGCGAACGCCGTCGCTTACGGATTCGACAGCTACTACGCCCTGCAGGTCGGCCATCCGATTGGTTCCGCTTATGACTACAGCGTGAGCATTTTCCAGAACGCGGATGAGATCAAGAACTATGTGAACAGCAAGGGTGTGCAGTATCAGCCTAATGCCAAGCCCGGTGACCTAAAGTATGAAGACTGGAATAAGGATGACAAGATCAGCGACGCTGATATGCACTTCCTCGGCTCTCCGGATCCGCTCTTCACGCTCAACTTCGCCAACACGCTGGCTTGGAAGGGCTTCTCCCTGTACTTCAACTTCCGTTGGGCCCAGGGTGACAAGACCCACTTCCTGTGGTTCGACCCGTATGCCTTCGGTACTTCCATGACCGGCGGTGCCCAGCTCGCCCGCGTCAAGCCCTGGACTGAGGAGAATCCCAGCACGGTGTTCCCGCGCTACGGCTTCAACAACACGGAAAACAACAACGACCGTTTCTATCGCTTCTGGAACCCCCGTTCGTTCCTGAAACTCAAGGACCTTGTGTTCTCCTACACCATCAACCCGGCCGTGACCCGCAAGATCGGTCTCGAGAACGCGCGCGTCTATGTCGCTGCAACCGACCTCTTCACGATCACCAACTGGTCCGGTATCGATCCTGAGAATGCAGGTACCATCGCAGCCGGTGCCGGTTCCGACCGTTATGGCAGCAAGGGTGCTTACAAGACCGTCACCTTCGGTGTGAACCTCTCCTTTGGTGCGAAGGGTAAGACCCATGTCGCCGCCCCGGCTTATGCTCCCGTCAAGGAGATCATCAAGGAAGTCGTGAAGGAAAAGATCGTCGAGAAGCCTGTCGAGAAAGTCGTCGAGAAGGTGGTTTACAAGAACTCCAACTTCGACGGTCTCTACGAGGATGACCTCTTCTTCCTGATCGGCAAGTCCGAACTCCGTCCGGACGAGGCCTTCAAACTCGGCCGCATCTGCCAGATCCTGAAGGACAACCCCGACACCAAGATCGCCATCTCCGGTTACGCTGACAGCGGCACCGGTACCAGCGAGATCAATATGACCCTCTCAGAGCAGCGTGCCGCCGTCGTGGCTGACATGCTGAAGAAGGCCGGCATCGCTGCCAGCCGTATCACCACCGCCGCCGCGGGTACCGACAAGAATGCTTCCGCATCTCCCGAGTCCAACCGCGTCGCCGTCTGCATTGTTAAATAATAAAGAGCGATGACAATGAAAAAATATTTCTTCATTCTTTTTGCGCTTGTTCTTGCTGTCACGTCTTGTAATGATGACAAATTCCTCGTCGAAAAATCTTACAAGAATGACTCTGAGACCTTCTATCAGACAGAGCGTGCCATGGAAATCGGTCTGGCTTCCTGCTATTCCGAAGTCCAGTACGTGATCTACGGCTGTATGCGTACCACCCACTCCTGGATGCTGATGGGCTGCAACCTGGATACCTTCACCGAGACCAGCGCGACGGGTAACATCAACTGGGCTTCTATGGGCCCCAGCAGCGGTTACGCCCGCCACTGGCCGGATTACATGTACAAGTTGGCCAACCGCGCCAACACGGTTGTCGACATGATTGACAATCATCCGGAAATCGTTTATTCTACGGATACCCGCAAGAATGAGCTTCGTGCAGAAGCTATCTTCTTCCGCGCATGGGCTTACCGCGTGCTTGCCGGCATGTACGGCGGTGTCGTTTATTCGGAGCACATGACAAGCGAGCCTCGCTATGACTATGAAATGATCTCCCGCGAGGAGGCTTGGAAGAAGATCAAGGATGACTTTGCCTGGGCAGAGCAGAACCTTCCGACCAAACCGCGTCTGTTGGGTACGGTGACCAAGGCTGCCGCCGGTCACTATCTCGCCGAGATGTGCCTGGCCGTCGGTGACTTCACCGGCGCCGAGCAGGCTGCCACCCGAGTCATCAACGGTACGGACGGCGACTACCACCTGATGGTGACCCGCTTCGGCAACCGTAAGGACCAGGCTCAGGACCGCTACGGCAACTCCCTGGCTGCCCCTCAGGGAGCCTATTGGGACCTGTTCCGTTCTTCTGCCAAACTTGATGGCAGTAAGGCAAAAGACGGTAACTCCAATGCTTCTGACAACAAGGAAGCGATCTGGGTTTGCCAGTCCGAATTCTCCAGCACTGATCTCTGGACTCTCGGTGGATCCGGTGACTCCTGGTGGAGAACGCACTGCGCTCCCGTGGAAGCCTGCTGGATGCCTTATGTCCCGCTCGGTGGCAAGAACGGTACACGTGTTGACACGAAGGGAACCAAGGATGAGTCCGATGATGAAACCTTCTACGTTTTTACGGCGGATGCGACTTGCTTCCCTGCCGGACGTGATGTCCCGAATGCCGGAACTCCCAATGCCAAGATTACGGAGGCGAAAGGCCGTAAACTGGCTTGGAACCTCAACACGGCAACGGACTCGCTGGCTTGCTATTCGAAGGGCTTCAACTCCGCCAATGTCGGCATGGGTATCCTGACGACCGAGTATGTGACCCGCTATGCCGGTGATCCCCTCGGCAGCGTCTGGGACGATCCCAACGACTTCCGTGGTTCCGAGGTCATGATCCAGCGCAACTACTTCACACCTTCCGGCAAGCGCTGGTTTGATGTCAAGAAGCAGGCTTACGAGCGTGCGGCGCTTCATGTCAACGATGTGGACGCGAATGGCAAGAAGTCTAATCCGTACGAGATTACGGCTGCCGATACGATGAACATCACTCCTCGTTTCTGGAAGTTCTCTGATGATATGCATCCGGATTTCATCAATCTGGGTTATACGATCTATGACTGCGACTGGTACATGATCCGTATCGCCGAGACTTATCTCCTCCGTGCCGAGGCTTACCTCGCTCAGGGCAACAAGCAGAAGGCTGCTGACGACATCAATGTCATCCGTGCCCGTGCCGGTGCGAAGCCTTGCTCCGCCGCCGATGTCAACATCGACTACATCCTCGATGAGCGTATCCGTGAGCTGTTCGGCGAGGAAGAGCGTTTCATCACGCTCAGCCGTCTGTCCTGCAACCCGAATGCTAACAAGTACATCAGTGACTGCCACCCGGTTCAGGATGCGACTACGGCCAACACGATGTATGACCGTGTTCACAAGTATGGCTTCGGTTACGAAGGTGCTCCGGGTTCCCGTGAATCTTACACTGATATTTACGGCAAGACCCGCCACTACTCCAACTTCAAGCCTCACAACTATGTATTCCCGATTCCGACTCAGATCATCCAGTCCAACAAGGACCACAAGATCGAGCAGAATGCCGGTTACTAGTAGTCAGTTCCGTATATGACGGACCGGCCTCCTTCGGGGGGCCGGTCTTTTTTTTGTCCGCTAAATAGAGTATCTTTGTTCGCGTCAATCACTTAGTTTATGAGAAAGATTCTTTGTTTTGTCTTCCTTTTGGCCGGTATCTTGATGACGGCATGCAAGCCTTCTTCAGACTTGAACCGGCTTGCCATGTCCCGCCTTGATTCCGTGGTGGGCCGGGACCTTGCTGAGAAGGAGAACTTGGAGGGAACCATCAAGCTGACCGACGTGAAGACGGTTTTTGACAGTGACAGCCTGTGCATTGTCCAGTGTCTGGCGGTCTGCAAGGATTCCTTGGGGACGGAGACGGCTCTCCCGCTTCGCTATATCCTCGTCCGTGACTTTTTTATGAGTATAGCTAAAGGACACACTGTATATAGTGAAGGCTTGTTTGGCGCCAACCTGTTGTCTGATGACGAAGTCAAGGGTATTCACAAGGAAATCGCGGAAGGTGGGCCCCGGTCTTATGAGTACTATGTTGGAGTCACCCTTCCTATCGAAGATATTCAGCAGGATCGATGAACCGTTTCGCCCTGGCATACCGGGAGCAGCAGCAACTGTTCCTCTGGGATAAGACCTACTTGGCCGGGACCTTGCTGAAGGTCGGCGGCTGTGCTACGCTGATCGCGCAGCTCGTGGTCCAGTTCTTTTACAATCCGACGGTGGCGCTGGTCCTGACTTTGTGCTTGCTGGCTCTGCTCGCTGGTCTGTTGTGGCTGGCGCTGCGGCAGGGGAAAGAAGATTGGACGTTGCTGTCGTTCTGCCTGATTCCGACGCTGCTGTGGGGCGCTTGCCTGTCGGACCATGCCTTGCATTACGATGCCTTGATCGCAGCCTTGATGGCAACGGGTGCGCTGGCTATCTATGCCAGGATCGAACGGCGCCGGCTTCTGTGGGGGAGCCTGCTGAGCCTTGTCCTGTATGCCCTGGCCGGTCCGGCGGCTTTGCTGTTCGCCTTGTGCGCCTGGATCCTGGACCTGTTCCAGCTGGGTGCGTGGGGATGGAAGTCCATCCTTTTCGCCGTGCTGGCTTTCCTTTGTGGGGCCGTGGCTTTATGGCTGTCTGCCGTTCCGACTTGGGCGGCGGCCCTGACGCCGGTTTTCTATTATGACCTGGACACTGCGATGCCGTCCGTACATCTGGCGGCCTGGCTGTCCATCCCGCTGGCGTTATTGCTGGCCCTGCTTGCCCGGAAATGGGGCCGCTCCCTGTCCCGCCGGTGGTATCCGGCCGTCCTCGGTGCCGTGCTGGCCCTGCTCTGCCTGATCCCTGCCGGCACGATCCGGAAGCAGCTGGAAACCCGGGAGCCGTTGCAGTCTTATGAACTTGAGCACTATGCGGCCCATGAAGATTGGGATGGTCTCATACGTGCCTGCAAACAAGGCGACTGGACTCCGGGCGCAGCCAATTATCTGAACCTGGCCCTGGCTTCTCAGGGCAGGCTCCTCGATGATGTCTTGAAGTATGACCAGCGGGGCGTCCAATCCCTTCTCTACCTGACTCCGGACAAGAGCATGGATGTCCATGCGGCGCATATCATGTATGCGATGGGCAA
>CAMOTB010000022.1 GCA_946625485.1 uncultured Bacteroidales bacterium
CGGCTACGTCCATCCTCGCTTCGCTGCGGCTGAGTAACGCCGGTGCGGGAGCTTGCCCGCCGGCGATGATACAGGTGCAAAACAGCGCTATCTGCACCCAAAGGACCCGAAGATGGGGCCGCGAGGGGCAAATACGGCCGTTTTGCACCGCTGCAGGACTGTTACAACCGAACCTTGACATATTTCACCCGATAACGGCGCCAGGTATAGGCGATATGCAGACAGCCTTCATCATCACAGATGACGGCGGGATAGGAGTACTCCTTGATGGCATCGTCCTCCAAGGTGACGACATCCGTCCAGTGCAAGCCGTCGTCCGATACGGCGACCTTCAGCGGAGAGCGGGGACCGCTGGAGTGTCCGGGCAAAGTCTCGAAATCATTGTAAACCAGCGCAAAACGGCCATCCGGAAGGGTCACGGCATCGATTCCGGAGGCATTCTGCGGAATCTCCGTCAGGGTCTCGGGGCCCCAGCTCGCGCCATTGTCCCGGCTCCAGGTGACGGACATCTTGCCGTTGCCGGTGCGGGACAATGCCTGCAGCGAGCCGTCCCGGTGAATCAGGATCGTCGGCTGGATCGATGAGATCGGGGCCCAGTTGCCATAGTAGCGGTCGGGATTGTCGGGAACGTCCCGGTTCTCCCCCACCCGGCCGCGCCGCCGCAGCTTGCAGGGGATGCTGAGTTCCACGCTGTCAGGCGCTGACTTATGCCAGGTCGCACCCCGGTCGTCGCTCCACTCGAAGTGGATGCGCGAAGGGATGTGGGCATACTTGGACTGCGTCGAACTGCCGCAGACCAGGCGTCCGTCATGCCAGACGGGCTTGTCCTTGATCGGCCCCAGGAACCCCTCGGGCAGGGCTTCGGGCTCGCTCCAGCTCAGGCCGTTGTCAAAAGATTTCTCAAGCCGCGCCTCCCAGAAAGCGATCGTCGAGATGTCGATCCCGCCTTCCTTCATGTTGTAGCCGGGACGGATCTTGTACCAGAGCCGCACCGGCTCCCCGGGCTCCGGGATGCGGAACAGCACCGGATTGTCCAGGCACCAGCGGTCCTTGTCTTTATCCGGCTCAGCGATCGTGACCGGCGCTGTCCAACGCCCGCTTCCCGCTGGCTTGCGGCACAGGCGCACCTTGGTATCCGGATCGTGCTCTTCCGTCCCGCCGTTGAAGGCGCAAAGCAGGTCGCCGTTCTCCGCAAAGGCAAGCGTAGAGGAATGGCACTGCGGGAAATCGGCGTCCGTATAAACGAACTGCTCCTCCACCACATGCGCCGGCAAGTCGAAATCAATCGAGAAATGATGGCGTCCGCCCCGCACGCGCCAGACGCTCCAGCCGTCCTCAACCCGCAGGCGCCGTGCCAGGCAGCGGCGCTTCACCTTGGCGCGCGAGGCCGTCGGAGTCCAGACTTCAGCCTTCGTGCCTTTCGGGATCTCGAACCACCATTCTGCATGCATCAGGTCTTTGACAAAACGGCTCCTGACCGGCCCCAGACGCGTCTCGACCGTGCAATCCAGGGAGTCCAGTTCCTGGATAAGGAAATCCGGCTTGAGCCGGATGTCTTCCGTTTTCATCCCCTCATCAGAGCCGAGGAGCGAGATGCCTGCCAGATACTTTTCGCGCCACTCCGCGACATATTGCGGCGCGATGCAAGTGTCCGTCACCATCTCCGGATGCTTGTCACAGATGAAATAAGCCCAGGAATCATATCCGTTTTCCGCCAGGACCGGCAAGAGATAAGGCTCCGCCTCCGGGCCGACCCGGGGACGGTAACCCTGCCGGCGTATAGTTGCAATCACCTGGCCCAAGACCTGGCTCCGCACCGAGTCCGGCACCAGCCCGAAGGCCAGAGGCAAGATGTTGTCGTCCAGGTGGTTCTGTCCATAGAATGTACTGTCAGGATACAGGACATGCGGTTCGTCCACCAGCGAAGTTCCCGGACGCACCGTCAGATAGCGGGCATTGAAAGCTTTCCGGAGGCTGTCCGACGGAGCGTCCCGCCAAGCCAGCGCATCCCGGATCAAAGCTTCGGCCCCGTCCGTTGGATTCTGGCTCCAAGCCAGCCCCGACACCACGAGCCACGCCGTCAGGAGAAAGATCTTTTTCATTTTCAGTCGTCTGTCTGACAAATATACCGATAAAAAAAGCGCAATCAAAATATGAAAAAATGGAGAACGATTACATCCTAAAAAGAAATTTTAGAGATTTGTGTGAACATAATTACAAATGTTTGTATATTAGCGGAGCTAAAACTAATGATAACCACTAATCATTAACCCATATTGCGTATGAAAATTTCGCGTGCACTTGCGCTGGTTGCTATCTTATTGATAGGAACCACCGTAAATGTTATGGCACAAAACCTCGTGAAGGGTACGGTGGTGGACAAGAACGGACAACCGATCATCGGAGCCGCCGTCTATCTTACCGACAACCCCTCCAAAGGAGCCGTAACAGATCTCAACGGTGCCTGGTCTCTCGAGGTCAGTCCCGGTTCTACCCTCCATTTTTCTTCAATCGGGTATCGTGACCAAGATGTCAAGCCCGGCAACCTGACCGTCCTCAACATCATCATGGAAGAGGACATCAGCCTGCTGGAAGAAGTCGTCGTGGTCGGCTACGGAACGCAGAAAAAAGTCAACATGACCGGTGCCGTGTCAGCCGTCAACGTCGACGACAAGATGACCGGACGTTCCCTGTCCAATGTCTCCACGGGTCTGTCCGGCCTGGTACCGGGCCTGCAGGTGACCAACACCACCAGCATGGCTGGTAAGGATGGAGCCTCCCTGATGATCCGTGGTCTGGGTACCGTCAACACGGCCACTCCGCTGGTCGTCGTCGATGGCATGCCCGATGTGGACATCAACCGGATCAACTTCGCGGATGTGGAGAGCATCTCCGTCCTGAAAGACGCGGCCTCGGCTTCCGTCTACGGATCCCGCGCGGCCAACGGCGTTATCCTGATCACCACCAAGACCGGTAAGAATGCCGACCGGACCAGCATCAACTTCAACGGTTCCGTCGCTTTCGAGACTCCGACGCGCGCCTACGATTTCCTGGACGACTACCCGCGAGCCCTGACGCTTCATCAGTTTGCCGCTTCCAACAGCACCAAGCGGGAGAGTTACAACTTCAAGGACGGCACGATCGACCAATGGCTGGCCATGAGCATGATCGACCCCCTGCGCTTCCCGAACACCGACTGGTATGACGTCTATATGCGGACCGGCGTGCTGCAGAACTACACGCTCTCGGCCAGCGGCGGCAACGAGAAGTCCAACTTCTACATCTCCCTCGGCTTGATGGACAAGGCCGGTGTGCAGATCAACAACGACTACCGCCGCTACAACACCCGTTTCAATTATGATTATAAGGTATTGAAGAATGTCACGGTCGGTGCCCGTTTCGACGGCAACTGGTCCGACTTCAACTTTACCGGCTACGCGGACGGTATCACCAACAACGACACGAGCGACTCGGGCGGCGGCGACATGCAGTACGCCATCGCGGGTGTCACCCCTTACGACCCGGTCACCGGCCGATACGGCGGCGTCATGGCCTATGGCGAAGACCTTCAGGCCTACAACCCGTACGCCTACTTCCACTCGCGCAACCGCAACCAGACCCGTCAGAACGTCAACGGCAACATGTACATCGACTGGGAGATCATCAAGGGTCTCGTCGCCCATACGGACTACTCCCTCAGCTACATGAACTATTTTGCCAAGTCGGCGGACACGCCTACCGGAGCCGCCTACAACTTCCAGACGGGAGCCGACCTCGGCCGTAGCTACGTCGCGGACAACGCCTCGGTCAGCGACACCAACACGACCAGCTACAAGACCCAGTGGAACGCCCGGCTGAACTACGACTTCAGCCTGTTCGACACCCAGGACTTCGCCCTGATGTTCAACTACAGCGAAGAATACTGGCACCAGCGCACGATGAGCGCCTCCCGCAACGACCGTCTCCACCCGACCATCACCGAGCTGGACGGAGCCCTGACCAACGTCATCTCCAACAGCGGTAGTTCCTATGCGGAAGGCCTGCGCTCCTACATCGGCCGTTTCAACTACACCGGCTGGGGCAAATACCTCTTCGAGTTCAACTTCCGCGTGGACGGATCTTCCCGCTTCGCTGACGGTTACCGTTACGGTTTCTTCCCTTCAGTGGCCTTCGGTTGGCGCTTCACGGAGGAGTCCTTCCTCAAGCCCGTCACCCAGTCCTGGCTCGAGAACGGTAAACTCCGCATCTCCTGGGGTAAGACCGGTAACAACTCCGGCGTCGGCCGCTACGAGCAGCAGGAGACGCTGGCTGCGGCCAACTACATGACCACGGAAGTTGTGAAGGGCTTCGTCAACAAGAAGATGATCAACCAGGAACTCTCCTGGGAAGAGTCCAATGTCTTCAACATCGGTCTCGACCTCGGCTTCCTCAAGAACCGCCTGCGCGCCGAAATCGATTACTACGACCGCCTGACCTCCGGCATGAACCGCCCGTCCGAGATGTCCATCCACCTCTCCGGAGCCTACACGGCCCCGAGAAAGAACATCGGTGACATGCGCAACCGCGGTGTCGAACTGAACCTGACCTGGCGCGACCACGCCGGCGACTTCAACTATTCGGTCAACCTCAACGCCGCCTACAACAAGACGACGCTCGAGAGTTGGAACGAATTCCTGAGCCGCGGCTGGGTCTTCATCGGCATGCCCTATCACTTCCTCTATAATTATGAAAGCATCGGCATCGCCCAGACCTGGCAGGACATCTATGACAACACCCCGCAGGGTGCCACGCCCGGACAGGTGCTGATCAAAGACCTCAACGGTGACGGCCTCATCGACGGCAAGGACCGCAAGGCCTATCCCAACATCCAGCGCGACCGCCCTACGACGACCTTCGGCCTTACCCTCACGGCCGCCTGGAAGGGTCTCGACATCATGGCCCTCTTCAACGGCGCCGCCGGCCGCAAGGATGTCTGGTACACGGACTTCAACAAAACCAACCCGTCCGACAAGCGCTTCAACTTCCAGACGCTGCACTGGTCCGACACCTGGTCCCTCGAGAACCGGGATGCCCACTTCCAGCGCCTGGGCTCCTCCCCGCTCCAGACCCCGAGCAACAGCGTCGGTGTCTCCGACTGGCTGTATGACATGTCTTATCTGCGGCTGAAGAACCTGCAGATCGGTTACAGCTTCCCGAAGCGGTGGATCTCCAAGGTCGGCATGTACAACGCCCGCCTGTATCTCTCCGCAGAGAACCTGTTCACGCTGACGCAGTATCCCGGCCTCGATCCGGAGAAACCGTTCAGCACCAGAGACTTGTATCCTATCAACAAATCCTACTCTGTGGGTATTAATATAGGTTTCTAGATGATGAAAGATATGAAAAAGATAGTTTACATTTTCGTAGCGCTGGCAAGTGTCCTTTCCCTGTCCTCCTGCCACAAGGACCTGCTCGACCAGGTGCCGACGGGAGAGCTGGCATCCAGCCAGTTCTGGAAGACCACGGACGACGCTACCTATGCCTTGAACGGTTGCTACACGGAGGTCCGCCGACTGTTCGACCGGGACTATATGTTTGACGGTCTGGGTGAATATCTTCGTTACCGCTCCTCCGGCACGACCAGCCAGAGTACGGGAGACCGGGCCATTGCCTACCGGAGCGGCACTTACAGCAACCCGGCCACGGCCACCGGCAGTTCCTACACGAACTATTACACCTATTCCTACGCCGGCATCAACCGCTGCAACTATGTGATCCAGAATGTCGAAGGCATGTTGGAAGGAGCATCGGATGATGTCAAGACTTCCTTGGAAGGCATCATCGGCGAAGCCAAGATGATGCGTGCCATGATCTACTTCCGACTGATCACGATGTGGGGCGACGTCCCTTACTTCGACACGATCATCAACACCAACGACGAAGTGTCCGACATCGCCCGCACGCCGATTGCAGACATATACCAGCATTGCTACGACGACTTCACCTACGCCTGGGAGCACTGCCCGGACCGCCCGGTGGCCATCGGCCGCCAGAGCAAGTGGGGCGCCCTCGCCTTCCGCGGCAAGTTGCAGCTCTACTGGGCTTGCTGGAACCGCACCAACTGGCCTTGGGGCAAGACCCTCGCGCCGAACGGCGGATGGCCGGAGCTGGACACTTTCACGGCCAGCCAGTCCGAGTCGGACGCCGCCTACAAGGCAGCCGCCGCCGACTTCAAGAAGGTCATCGAAGAGTCGGGTCTCAAGCTCTATATGGACGGAGAGCCCGGCGAGTGCGGAGATCTGGGCGACTGGGAGCACCTGCCCAACTACTACTACCTGTTCACCCCCCTTGCCAACAATTCGGAAGAGTTGATGGTCGCCTTTGCCCACGGCGGCACCGGCACGAACCAGGGCGACGAGCTGATGCGTGATTTCGGCACCCGTGCCACGCAAGGTTCCCAGGGATGGGGCCAGCCCCGTTTCGGCCTGATCGACCGTTACCAGTCCACCGTAACCGGAGACTTCTGCCCGCCGGTTACCCGTCTGAATCCTTCCTCCGCATCCGACGCCTATACGCGCGAGAATTCGGCCCTGAATCCGGAGACCTACCGCAACCGCGACTACCGGATGAAGTCCTCCGTCATGTGGGAAGGTGAGCGCATGTACTGCTACCTCAACCTGGCCTTCGACAAGGTGCGCCTGTATCGCTACAAGACCCTCACCGGAACCGTCAAGGGATACGAGGCACCCAACGACGCCATCAATGCCGATGCCGATGCCGAGGGCACGATCATGCGTAAGTTCGTCATCAACTACGCCGGTGTCGGCCGCAGCGACGGAGACTATAACTGGCCCGCGATGCGCCTTGCCGACGTGTACCTGATGTACGCCGAAGCAGCCAACGAAGCCTACGGACCGACCGGAGACGGCGGACTGGCGGTGGATGTGGTCAACCGGGTGCGCCACCGCGGCAACCTGCCCCCCTTGAAGGCAGAGAAATATACCGACAAGGAGACTTTCTTCTATGCCATCGAGCAGGAGCGCATCGTCGAACTCTTTGCTGAAGGTCACCGATTCTGGGATCTGCGCCGCTGGCGTTCGATCGAGCGGGTCTGGTGTGAGCCGCAGACTTCCGGCGGCGTGAAGCTGTATGACGCCTGGGGCGCGTTGAAGAACACGTATTTCAACAATACCGCCTTCCGCACCTTCCAGCGCTACTACATCTTCCAGATCCCGAATTCGGAGCGCAACAAGAACCCGAACCTGACGCAGAACACGCCTTGGCTGTAATATCACTCACTTCAATCTAGCAAACATTATGAAAAGAACACTCAAAATATCAGCATTGTTCCTTCTGTTGGCAAGTGTCTTCGGATCGATGATCTCCTGCGAGAAGTTCCCCGTGGATGAAGACGGTCTGTTGATCACCGACCGGGGCGAGTGCTACATCAGCAGCTTCAACCTTTTGGATTCAGACTATCAGAACACGCTGCTGGGCACCGTGTACGTCGATACTACGGCCCAGGTAGCCGTCGGCTACGTGCGCTACGGGACGGATCTTTCCCACGTCAAACCGCAGATCAACCTGTGCGAAGACGCCAAGCTGGATCCAAAGATCACGGGGTGGACGAATTTCAACGGTTCCAAGATGAGCTTCGAGTATATCGACGGTGACTGGACCTCGGCCGGCATACCCAACGCCCAGTTGGGACAAAGGGTCGTCGAGACCGGCGGTTTCCCTTCCAGCGCGTTGAAATACACCGTCATTGCCGGCAACCGGGTCATCAAGAAGACCTACACCTTCATCATTCTTGAACGTCCATTACAATAATCCCTAAAGCGAATGGTTATGAAATTCAAGTATAGCATATTGATTTGCCTGGCCGCCGCGGCAGCGCTCTTCATCTCCTGCGACCAAGAGCAGAAGCTGTTGAAAGACCCCGTGACGCAGCTGAGCAACGACTGTATCAAGCGCACCCTACCGACCCAGCCCAACATCGTCGGGCAGCAGATCGAATTCGCCTATGCCATGGCCATCCCGGCCAAGCTCGGGAAACTGAGTTCCGCGCAGGTCGAAGCGACCATCGCCGGTGCCGAAGGGACCCGTTTCGATCCCAACTCCTACTACACCGACAACTCGGGCAAGGACATCCCCGTCCCGGTCTGCTCGGAGAGTCAGACCAGCGGTCCGAAGACCAGCGTCACGTTCTCGGCAGACACCTGCGCGGCGACCCTGCGCTATTACTACGTGATCCCGGAAGCCGCCCGCGGCAAGCAGGTCAGTTTCAAGTTCTCCGTCAAGTCCAGCAACGGCCAGACCGCCGAATACGAGCTGGGACCCTACGACATCTCCAAAATGGATATGACGATCAAGACGGACCTGGTCAACGGTGAAGCTTGCTACCTGTCGTTCCACCACGAAGGAGAAGCCGTCCACGTGTATACGGCGGAAGAGGCGGGAAGCGCCTCTGACATCGATCTCGCATACGTGTACAGTTCGCTTGCCGACGTCGCCCACGCGTTCTTTACGCCGGCCGCTCCGGCCGATCTGCATCCCGGTGTCACGCTTCCTTCCGGCATGGCCAACTCCAAGCTGGTCCGCGTCTATAACCTGCAGGACCGCCAGTTGTCCGACCTGAACAACGCCAAGTACATCGACGACCTGGATTTCCGGCAGAAGGATTTCTCCGGTGCCCAGAGCTACGCCCTGCGCATGGGTGAGCAGTACGGTGCCTGGGTCGAGACGGCAGACGGCAAATACCGGGCTTATGTCTATGTCAATTCCGTTGCCGCCAACAAGATGACGATCAGCGTGAAAAGATACAAGATGTAAGGTTTGGTCTTTTGACCGGATTTGATTAAATTGCGTGGGAGGATATGCTGCAAAGAGCCTGTTCTCCCACGCATTCTTAATTTCTTCGACATGAAACGGATTACTTTCTTTTTTGTCTTCCTCTCCCTTTGCTTCCCGCTGCTGGGACAAGAGCAGGGAGAGCGCAGCCTGATCGAACTGAACCGCACCGTCCTCTCGCGCGTGAAGCATTCCATCCAGCGCGGAGACCCGGAGTACCTGCCCGCCTATCGGAAGCTGATCTCCGATGCGGACCGCCTGCTTTCGAAAGGTCCCTACACGGTCATGTCGAAGAAAATAACGCCTCCCAGCGGAGACAAGCACGACTACATCAGCCAGGGTCCCTACTGGTGGCCGGATCCGGCCAAGCCGGACGGCCTTCCCTATATCCGGCGGGACGGAGAAGTTTACCCGGGATACGACGACTTCACGGACCGTTCCGAGCTGGAAAAGATGACCGCTGCCGTCTACCGGCTGGGATTGGCCTATTATTATTCCGGAGAAGAGAAATATGCCGTCCATGCCGCCCGGCTGGTGAGGACCTGGTTCCTGGATCCGGAAACCCTGATGAACCCCAACCTCAATTACGGCCAGCAGATCCCGGGGGTCTGTGAAGGCCGCGGGATCGGGCTGATCGACACGCGTTCCTTCGTGCAGATGCTGGACGGCGTGATCCTGGTCAGCGATTCGCCCGCCTGGACGGCGACAGACGAGGCCGGCCTGAAAAAGTGGTTCAGGCAGTTCACCCAATGGATGCTGTCCAGCAAGAACGGCAAGGATGAAGCCGGTCAGCACAACAACCACGGTACCTACTACGACCTGCAGGTCATCGCATACGCCATCTATTCGGGACAGGGAAGCCTGGCCAAGAATCATCTGCGCAGCCATACCTATGCCCGTCTGGACAGCCAGTTGGCCGCGGACGGGGAGCAGCCTTTCGAGATGGCCCGGACCCGGCCCTGGAACTACTGCGGCATGAACTTGATGGGCCTTGTCGAACTGGCCACGGTCGGAGAGAAGGTGGGCGAAAACCTGTGGGTGCATGAGACGCCGAAGGGAGCTTCGATCCGGAAAGCGATCGAATGGTATTTCCCGTTCTGGAACGGCGAAAAGGCCTGGCCGAAAGCGGAAATCACCGGAAAACGGGGATCCGGATCCCTCGCACGCGTCCTGATGATGGGCAGCCGCTACGACAAGGCCGGTTACAAGAGGGAGTTGGAAAAGATGCTGGCCTATACCGGCGACGGTTTCGATCCGGAGTCTTCCCTCCTTCAGCTGACTTTCCCGATTTTCGAAGGCCCGGTGACGGACGACCCGATGTTCTTTGACGCGCTCAAACTCGACCACCCGGGCCTGGAGGCCGTCAAGGCCGATGTCGCGCGGAAAGATTATGACGCGGCGAAGAAAGACTATGTCCGCTACCTGAAAACCCGCACGCACCCGAAATGGCTGTTTGACTGGCGCGACGTGCGCAATCCGGCCAATCGGATCCCGGACTACGACCGCACGGCCGCGGACAAAATCGCGTCCAACCTGCTGGAGAGCTGCAGCATCCCGCACCAGTTCGGCGACACGATCGACTGGTCCATCAACCCGACGCCCCTCAAATACGTCGAATGGACCTACCAGCTGAGCCGTCATCCTTTCTGGATCACGCTGGGAAAAGCCTATCAGGCCACCGGAGACGAAAAATACGCCCGGGCCTTCGTCCGTCAGATGCGCAGCTGGGTGCAGTCCAACCCCCTGCCGGACTACTCGGCCAACGTGAACTGGTCGCGCTGGCGCACGATCGAGACGGGGATCCGGACGCTCCGCGCCTGGCCCGAATCCTTCTACTATTTCCTGGATTCCTCTTCTTTCGACGATGAGTCCATCTTCATGATGGTCAAGTCCTTCCATGAGCACGGCCTGCACCTGCGCGCTTATCCGCAGCGCAACAACTGGCTCACGATGGAGATGAACGGCCTCTTCCATATCGGCATCCTGTTCCCGGAGTTCAAGGAATCCGAGGAGTGGTGTGAATACGCGAGCCGCCGGCTCTACGAGGAGGAGCAGACGCAGGTCTATCCCGACGGCGCGCAGGTGGAGCTTGCCCCCGGCTACCACGGCGTATCCCTCCACAACATCCTGGGTATCTACGATGTGGCGCGGGTCAACGGCTATCCCCTCCCGGAGAACTACGTGTCGGGGCTGGAAAGCATGTATGACTACTACCTCAAGATCTGCATGCCGGACGGCAAGATGCCGGCCCTGAACGACGCCGGCTGGGGCGATGCGCGGAAGATGCTTTCCGAAGGGTACTCCTATTTCCCGCAGCGCGGGGACTTCCAGTATGTCGCCACGGAAGGCAAGGAAGGGACGGCGCCCGCTTTCACTTCCGTCTGGATGCCCTGGGCGGGATGGTACGTGATGCGCTCCGGATGGGGCACGGACGCCCTGCACGCGCATTTCGAGGTCGGTCCCTTCTCACCGGCCCATTCCCACGAGGACAAGCTGTCGTTCCTGCTCAGCGCGTACGGCAGACGCCTGCTGACCGAATGCGGCACCTATGCCTATGACACCTCGCAGTGGCGTGCCTACGCCTTGTCGGCCCGGGCGCACAACGTCACGCGTGTGGACGGCATGGACCAGAACCGCCGGCGCCTGAATTCGCTGGAGTCCATCCGCTACAACCGGACCCCGATGACCAACCGCTGGATTTCGGACGGGCGCTTCGACTTCGGTGAGGGCTGGTACGACGAGGGATTCGGCGCCCGGAATGACTCGACGGTGACCCAATACCGGGCGCTGGTCCGGCTCCAGGACCGCTGCTGGCTGCTCTTTGACGTTTTCACGCCGGCGGACGATGCGCCCCACGACTACCAGTCCTGGTTCCACTTCAACTCCGCAAAATGCCGGACGGATTCCGCCCTGCAGGCGGTGGTGACGGACGAGGCTGAGGCATCCAACCTGGCCATCGTTCCGCTCTGGAAGGATCCCGCCGCGCCGGTCGTGACTTGCGGGCAGGAGACGCCCGAAGTGCAGGGCTGGGTACAGGCACACGGATACGAATGCGCGCCGGTGGCTACGCCCACGTTCCGCCGCGACGCCGCCGGAACCTGCGTCATGCCCTACCTCTTCTATCCGTTGAAGCAGGGTGAAACGCTGCCCGTACGTGCCGTCACGGTCAAGAAAGACGGGACCATCGAGATCCTGTACCGGAACGGGGACAAGGACCGCATCCGCTACCGGATCGGAGACAAGTGTCTGGAAAGCCTGAGCGTGACCACCCGGCAGGGAGGGAAACGGGAGACCCTTCCCATCCTGTAGCCCGGACTATTTCTCCGGCAGGAAGGTTTCCCGCATCGGGTTGAAGCAGTCGATCAGGACTCCGTCCTCCAGGCATACGCAACCGTGCTCCACACCCGGCTGTTTGAACAGGGCGTCGCCGGCCGAGACGGTTTTCGTCACGCCGCCGACCGTGAAGGAGAACTTGCCGGAGGCCACATAGGTCACCTGCGTATGCGGGTGACTGTGCAGGGCCCCTTCCTGTCCCTTCCTGAAGGACACTTTGACCATCATGATGTCCGGGTTGTAACCCAGGATCTGTCGCCGGACGCCACCCCCCGCATCCTGCCAGGGAGTTTGTGCGTCGAAAATGAAGTTGTCGCTTTGTTTATACATATTTTGGGTAAAGATACATAAAAAACGTATATTTACTGAAACTAAATACCCTGCCTCCATGAAGAGATTGCTCCTGGCCGTCCTGGTCTTACTGTCCACCGGCCTTCTGCGCGCACAGACCGAGTATGTGACTGCGGAAACGCCCGTCCCGTCCCATCCGCGCATCCTGTTGCTGAAGGGCGAAGAGAAAGCGTTGAAAAAGCAGATCAACGCCGACCCCTATTGGAAGGAAATCCACACGGAGCTGCTCCTGGAGGCAGACCGGATCGTGGAACTTCCCGTCAACCAGCGGATCAAGATCGGCAAACGCCTTCTCCACGTCTCGCGGGAGAATCTCCGCCGGGTTTTTGACCTGAGCTATGCCTACCGCATGACCGGCCAGAAGAAATATGCCCTCCGCGCCGAGCAGGAAATGCTGGCCGCAGCGGCTTTTTCCGACTGGAATCCCTCCCATTTCCTGGATGTGGGAGAGATGACCATGGCCCTGGCGATCGGATATGACTGGCTCTATGACCGGCTTCCGGCCTCCTCGCGCGAAACGATCCGCAAGGCCATCATCGAGAAGGGCTTGAAAGCCTCCCTGAACGAAAAAGACGCCTGGTTCCTTCAGGCTGAACACAACTGGAATCAAGTCTGCAACGCCGGCATCCTCTACGGCGCCCTGGCCGTTTACGAGAACGAGAAGGACTTCGCCGTCAGCCTGATCAACCGGGGTATCAAGACCATCCAGAAAGCCATGAAGGAGTATGCTCCGGACGGGGCCTATCCCGAAGGCATAGGCTATTGGAGCTACGGCACCTCCTTCAACATGATGTTTATCGCAGCCCTGGAAAAGGCATACAAGAGCGATTTCGGGCTGCTGGAATTCCCCGGTTTCCTCGAGACAGGCATGTATTCCCAGGAGCTGATCACCCCGGCCCTCTATACCTTCAACTACTCCGACAACGGTGCCCATGCCAGTTTCAACCCGGCGGTCCTCTGGTTCTACGCCAAGACCCACGACCCGGCCCTGCTTTACCTGCAGAAGCGCATGTTCGAGCAAGATACGGCCAAGAATTATGTCCAGAGCCGCCTGCTCCCGACCGCCCTGCTGTTCGGCGCCGGATCCGGAGCTCCCCTGGCCGATCCGGAGGAGCCACGGAAGTTGATGTGGACCGGACGCGGTCCTTCGCCGGTCGCGGTCATGCGCTCCTCCTGGAGCGATCCGGAGGCTTCTTTCCTGGGCTTCAAGCTGGGTTCACCCGCCGTCAACCATGCCCACATGGATGTGGGATCCTTCATTTTCGAGGCCGACGGCATCCGCTGGGCACTGGATATGGGCGGCCAGAATTATGAGCGGGTCGAGAGCCGCGGCGTCGATCTGTGGAACCGGTCCACGGGCTCCCAGCGCTGGGACGTTTTCCGCTACCGGACGACTTCTCACAATACCCTGTGTTTCAACGACAAACCCATGTCCGTCACCCAGCGTGCAGAGCTGGACGACGCCGGGGAGAAGGACGGCATCATGTATGCCATGAGCGACCTGTCCGCCATGTATGCGGACCAGATTCCCGGCGTCAAACGCGCCGTCTCGCTGGTCGACGGGAAATATGCCGTGATCCAGGATCTCCTGACGTGCAGCAAGCGCTTCACGAAAGTCCGCTGGAACATCACCACCGAAGCCGAAAAAGTGACCGTCCTGGACGAGACAAGCGTCCTGCTCGAAAAGAACGGCAAGAAGCTTTACCTCAAGGTGGCCTCCCCCGTCCCGGTCCGCTTCTATCACTGTGACGCAACACCTGCCAACACCTACGACACCCCGAACCCGGGGATCAGCTTCGTGGGCTTCGAAGCAGACCTGAAGCGCGGCGAGACGCAGCAGATCACGGTCTGCCTGATGCCGGGAGAAGCGGTTTCCAATCCGAAAGTGCCTTATCAATTCTGATCATCATGGGAAAGAGAATCCTGCTCGCCGTCCTCACGGCGCTCGTCACGCTGACGACGGCCTTTGCCAAGAACAATGACATCGAACTGCTCCGCAAGCGCTTCCAGACGGAAGCGATGAGCCAGCCCGTCCAGGCGGACCGGGTCCGGCAGCTCATGGAGACCCTGCAGGCCGACGGGACCTGGCCGGGCATCGATTATGCCGACACGGCCCGGATCGCCTTCCAGCACGTCGACCACCTCAATAACCTGGTCGCGATGGCCCTCGCCTACAAGAAGGGCGATTCCCCTCTCAAGGGCAACCGGGAACTGAAAAAGAAATTCAACCTGGCCCTCGGGCACTGGCTGGAGAAGGACTATATCTGCGAGAACTGGTGGAACAACCAGATCGGAACGCCCACGACGATGGTCCATCTCCTGTACATCATGGACAAGGACCTGAGCAAGCAGCAGGTTGCAAAGATGCTGGAGATCGCCGGCCGGGCCAACATGAACGCCTCCGGCGCACGACCCAGCGGTGACCGGGCCAAAATCGCCTCCATCCTGGCCCAGGCCCAGCTCTGGTGCCGCAACGAGGCCGAAGTCGAAAACGTCATCAAGATCATTGAAGGGGAAGTCAAATTCGCCGACCAGGAGTCCGTCATCCGGACAGCCGGAGGGAGCCAGTCCCATCCCAACTATTTCGCGGGTGGACGCGGCCTGCAGCGGGATTATAGTTTCCACCACCGGCCGGACCGGGTCAACAACACTTCCTCCTACGGTACGGGATACCTGGGCGCCATCATCGACTGGGCCGTCAAGGTATGTGACACCCGCTACCGCTTCTCCGATAATACCGTCCACACCATCGTTGATTATTTCCTGGACGGGATGTGCAAGCAGATGGTCTATGGGACGATGGTCGATCCCGGCGTCCGCAACCGCGACATCGCCCGGCCTTCCGGCCGCGCCGGCGCCCTGGCTGCCGCCCGCAAGGCCGGCGAGCCGGCCCGGACGCTGAAAGGCAATACCGTCATGCCCCAGAACCTCCTGAAGATCGCCGACGGTTACCGTCAGGCGGAACTGGAGGAGATTGTCGCCGCCCGCAGCGGAGACCACAGCCATACTCCCTCGTTCGCCAAGTTCTTCTGGCAGACGGAACACTTCGCCTTCCAGCGCCCCGGGTTCTACACCTCCGTGCGCATGTTCTCCACGCGCAACAAGAGCATGGAAGAGCCGTACAACGGCGAAGGCCTGACCAACCATTACCGCGCCGACGGGACCAACTACCTGTCCGTTACCGGTGACGAGTACACCGACATCTATCCCGTCTATGACTTCCGCAAGATCCCGGGAGCGACGGTCATGCAAGCCGAGTTCATGCCGCCCGAGGGCGAGATCCAGCAGAGCGGCGTGATGGACTTTGTCGGCGGAGTGACCGACGGCCTGTACGGAGCCGTCGCATTCGACTTCATCAGCCCCATCGACCCGGTGCAGGCCCGCAAGAGCTGGTTCTTCTTTGACGACGGCTATATCTGCCTGGGCAGCAACATCAAGAGCCGCGGCCGGAATCCCGTATTCACGACCTTGAACCAGTGCTACCTGCGAGGGGATGTCCTGGCCGGCACGAACGACGGAGAAAAGATCATCGAAGCCGGCGAGCACGTACTGGAGCAGCCCCGCTGGATCCTCCATGACCAGGTCGGCTACGCCTTCCTGGATGCGCCGAAGCAGGTCGGGCTGATGAACCAGACCATGAACGGAAGCTGGCAGCGCCTCAACCGGCAGACGACCGTGACCCGGGAACCGGTCCGGGCCGACATCTTCTCCCTGTGGATCGACCACGGGCCGAAAGTGAGCGGAGGCCGTTATGCCTACGCGGTCCTGCCCCACGCCGACGCGGAGAAGATGAGTGCCTTCTCGGCCCATCCCAGCGTCGAGATCCTGTCCAACACCAAGGATCTCCAGGCCGTCTGGCATCCCGCCTTGGGCATCGGCTATGCCGTTTTCTACAGCGGGGGGACGGTCTCGATGGGCGGCATGAAGCTGAGCAGTGACACGCCCTTGCTGATCATGGTCCGGATGAAGGAAGGCCAGCCTGAAATCACGGTTTCAGACCCCTCCCGGAAGCTGTTGAAAGCCCATATCAGCGTAAACGAAGCCGAAAAACACATCGCCCTGCCTCAGGGCGAGTATGCAGGAGAAAGTATCACGATTTAATATTCATACACTATGAAAAAAACGATTGTCCTTCTGGCGCTGTGCCTTGCAGCCTGCGCGCCCAAGTCCCATTACACCGAGATCCAGGATCCCCTGGTCCGTTCCAACTTCGAGTTTGCCGACCAGCAGCTCCGGGTTTTGCTGAGCGAAACCGAAGCCATCCTCGACACGACGACGATCACCGAAAAGACCCGGGTGGAGCCACGTACCGTCAAGCCGGACGGCTCGCTGAGCCTGGTCGCGCCGCGGGACTGGACCTCCGGTTTCTTCCCGGGTACGATGTGGTACCTGTACGAGGAGAGCGGAGACGAATTCTGGAAGGAAAAAGCCATGAAATTCACCGAATACCTTGAGTCGATCAAAACCTACAAGGGGACCCATGACCTGGGCTTCATGATCAACTGCAGCTACGGCAACGGCCTTCGCCTCGCCCAGGTGCCCGGCTACAAGGAAGTGATGCTCGAGTCCGCCCGCTCGCTCATCTCCCGTTTCAATCCCACGGTCGGCTGCATCCGTTCCTGGGATCACGGAGCCAAGTGGCAGTATCCGGTCATCATCGACAACATGATGAACCTGGAGCTCCTCTTCTGGGCCTCCAAGGCCAGCGGCGACCCCATCTTCCGCGACATCGCCGTCACGCATGCCAATACCACGATGGCCAATCATTTCCGCCCGGACAACAGCTCTTTCCATGTCGTCGATTACGATGCGGCCGGTGACGGCAAGGCCGTCCAGTTCAATACGCACCAGGGCTATGCCGATTCGTCGGCCTGGGGCCGCGGACAGGCCTGGGGCCTGTACGGCTTCACCATGTGCTATCGCGAGACCCAGGATCCCAAATATCTGGAACAGGCCGAAAAGATTGCGGCATTCATCCTGAACAACAAGAACCTCCCCGAAGACGGCGTTTTCTACTGGGATTTCGACGCTCCCGGGATTCCGAACGAGCCGCGCGACGTCTCCGCTTCCGCGATTGCCGCTTCTGCGCTGTATGAACTGTCCACGATGTCGGCTGACAAGGGTGCGACCTATCTCGCTGCCGCCGACAAAATCGTGACCAGCATCTCGGAGAAATACAAGAACGCCCTGGGAACCTGTCACGGATTCCTGACCCACTCGAGCGTCGGTCACCTGCCCGGCAACTCCGAGATCAGCGTCCCGCTCAACTACGCCGACTACTATTTCATCGAGGCCCTTGTCCGCAAGGAGCGCCTCGCCAAGGGCGAACCGGTCGTTCCGGCCGTGAACTAGCCGCTGTTTTATGAGTTTGTCGTCAAAAAAACTTATATTAGCGCTTTCAAGATTAGGAACCGACCATGCCTTATACTGACAACCCCTACTACGCCAAAGCCCTCCGCTTCATCGAGGAAACGGATCTGGCCGCCCTCCCTGCCGGGAAACATGTCATTGACGGAGACCACCTGTGGGTCAACATCGTGGACAGCGCGATGAAAACCCCTCAGCAGGCCCGCTACGAAGTCCACGACCGCTACATCGACATCCAGGTCCCCCTTTCCAAGGCGGAGACCTTCGGCGTGATGCCCAGGATGATGTGCCGCCAGCCGGTGGGCGAGATGGACCCGGTGAAGGACATCCTCTTCTTCGATGATCCGGTCAACGCCCTGATCCGGGTCGAAGCCGGGAAGACGGTCACCTTTGGTCCGGACACCGCCCATGCGCCGCTGATCGGCGAAGGCACGATCCACAAGGCGATCTTCAAGGTCGAGGTCGTCTGAAAACGCAACTTTATCTGATTATGGCTAAATACGACAAACTAACCACCCTCCGCACGATGCAGGAAACCGGTATCGTGCCCGTCTTCTATCACGGCGACCTCGAGATCGCGAAAAATGTCCTCAAAGCCTGCTATGAAGGCGGCATCCGCGCCTTCGAGTTTGCCAACCGCGGCGATTTCGCACAGGAAGTCTTCGGCGAACTGGTCAAATATGCCAACGCCGAACTCCCGGGCATGATCCTCGGCATCGGCAGCGTCGTCGATCCCGGCACCGCCTCGATGTACATCCAGCTGGGCGCCAACTTCGTCGTGGGTCCCCTGTTCAATCCCGCCATCGCCCCGGTCTGCAACCGGCGCCTCATCCCCTACTGCCCCGGCTGCGGCAGCGTGACCGAGGTCGGCATGGCCCAGGAAGCGGGCTGCGACGTGTGCAAGGTCTTCCCCGGGGACGTCCTGGGACCGAAATTCATCAAGGGCCTGAAAGCCCCGATGCCCTGGAGCAAACTGATGGTGACCGGCGGCGTGAAGCCCGAGCGGGAGAACCTCGAAGCCTGGTTCAAGGCCGGCGTCACCTGCGTCGGCATGGGCAGTAACCTCTTCCCGAAGGACGCCATCGCCGCGGGCGACTGGGGCCGCATTTCCCAGCTCTGCCGCGAGGCGCTCGCCATCGTCCAAGATGTAAGATAATTTTTCGAATGATATGAGTAACACCCAGAAAAAACTGATGACCAACTGGCGCTGGTGGCTGTGCTCGCTGCTGTTCGTGGCGACGACCGTCAACTACCTCGACCGCCAGGTCCTCTCCTTGACCTACAAGGAGTTCATCGCTCCCGAATTCCACTGGACGGATGCCAACTACGGCACCATCACCTCCTTCTTCTCCATCTTCTATGCGATCGCATGCCTGTTCGCAGGCAAGTTCGTGGACTGGATGGGCACCAAGAAGGGCTACCTCATCGCCATCGGCGTCTGGTCGGCCGGCGCGTGCATGCACGCCGCCTGCGGCTGGGCCACGGCGGGCCTGGTGGACGGCGTCGCCAATGCGCAGGCCCTGAAGGCCGTCGAAGCGGGCAGCAACATCGCCCTGGCGATCTCGACGACCTCCGTCTATCTCTTCCTCCTCTGCCGCGGCATCCTGGCCCTGGGTGAAGCCGGCAACTTCCCGGCCGCGATCAAGGTCACGGCCGAGTATTTCCCGAAGAAGGACCGCGCCTTCGCGACTTCCATCTTCAACGCCGGCGCTTCCGTGGGCGCCCTCGCCGCTCCGCTGACCATCCCGCCGCTTGCCAAGCACTTCGGCTGGGAGATGGCCTTCATCATCATCGGTGCCCTGGGCTTCATCTGGATGTTCTTCTGGGCCTTCATGTATGACAAGCCCGAGAAGAGCAAGCACGTCAACGAGGCCGAGCTCGCCTACATCCACCAGGATGACAAAGCCGAAGCCGCCGAAAAGGCCGAGGCCGCCGCTGAGAAGGAGAAGAGCATCCCCTTCCTCAAGTGCTTCACCTTCAAGCAGACCTGGCAGTTCATCGTGGGCAAGTTCCTGACCGACGGCGTGTGGTGGTTCTTCCTCTTCTGGGCCCCGGCCTACTTCCACGACCAGTTCAACACGCCGGCCTCCTCGCCCAAGGGGCAGGCCCTCATCTTCACGTTGTACGCCATCGTGACGGTAGTCTCCATCTTCGGCGGCTACCTGCCCAAGATATTCGTGGAAAAGAAAGGCATGCATCCGTATCCGGGCCGCATGCTGGCCATGCTGATCTTCGCTTTCTTTCCGATCTGCTCCCTGCTGGCGCAGCCGCTGGGCATGCATTTCAACAGCCCCTGGTGGCCGGCGATCCTGATCGGCTTTGCCGCCGCGGGACACCAGGCCTGGTCCGCGAACCTCTTCTCCACCATCGGTGACATGTTCCCGAAGGGCGCCATCGCTACCATCACCGGTATCGGTGCCATGGCCGGCGGCGTGGGTTCGATGATCATCCAGAAGGTGGCGGGCAACCTCTTCACTTATGCGGAGAATGCCGGCTCGGCCTTCCATTTCCTCGGTTTCGAGGGCAAGCCTGCAGGCTACTTCATCATCTTCTGCTTCTGCGGCATCGCTTATCTGCTCGCTTGGGTGATCATGAAGAGCCTCGTGCCGAAGTACAAGCCGATCGTGGTCGAATAAATCCTTGGTTCCGACCGGGTTTTCCGGCGGAAAGTCTTGTATTCTAATATTTTTTAGCTAAATTTGCACGCTTTTTCCGCCAAGGAAGAGGCGTGTAAGTTTTATTAACCCAAAATTTTTTGCGCAATGGCTGAATATTTGATGCCTGAAAAAAAGCAAGAGATTTTCGCGAAGTACGGGAAGTCCAATAAGGATACCGGTTCTCCTGAGAGTCAGGTTGCTTTATTCTCCTACCGTATCGCTCACCTCACGGAGCACGTGAAGAATAACAAGAAAGACGTCGTCACGCGTCGTTCCCTTCTCCGTCTCGTAGGTAAAAGACGTCAGGTGCTGGATTATCTCCAGAAGACCGACATCGAGAGATACAGAAACATTATCAAGGAGCTGGGTCTCCGTCGATAAGCACGATAGGAAGAACAAGGGGAAGGGTTCCGCAGCGGGCCCTCCCCTTTTTAATTGAAAAAACGGAGCGCGGACGGTCCGCGCCCTTGCAGTAATAAAGACGTAAAGAAAACAGTAATGAACGTTATCACGAAAAAAATCGAGCTCGCGGACGGCCGCGTGATCGAGATCGAGACCGGAAAACTCGCCAAGCAGGCGGACGGTTCCGCTGTGGTCAAGATGGGAGGTACCATGATCCTCGCCACCGTTTGCGCAGCGAAGGAAGTCAAAGAGGGCACCGACTTCATGCCCCTCACTGTGGACTACAGGGAGAAGTATTTCGCCGCGGGTCGCTATCCCGGCGGCTTCATGAAGCGCGAAAGCAAGCCTTCGGACTACGAGATCCTCGTCGCCCGTCTGGTGGACCGCCCCATCCGTCCCCTGTGGCCGGATGATTTCCATCTCGAGGTCTTTGTCTACCTGACCCTGATCTCGGCCGACAAGGACACCCAGCCCGACGCACTCGCCGGCCTGGCCGCCTCCGCCGCCCTTGCCACCTCCGACCTGCCTTTCGGCGGTCCCGTTTCCGAGGTCCGCATCGCCCGTGTCAACGGGGAATGGGTCATCAACCCCAGCTTCTCCCAGATGGAGAACAGCGACCTCGAACTGATGGTCGCCGGTACCGAGGAGAACATCATGATGATCGAAGGCGAGATGAACGAGGTCAGCGAGCACGATATGCTCGAGGCCATCAAGGTCGCCCATGAGGAGATCAAGCGCCACTGCCGCGTCCAGAAGGAACTCATCGCCGAGCTCGGCCGCGAAGTCAAGCGCGACTATCCCCACGACGTCGAGGACGAAGAGCTCAAGAAGGCCGTCGAGTCCTTCTGCTATGACAAGTGCTACGCACTGGCCAAGTCCGCCAAACCCAAGCACGAGCGCGAGGATGGTTTCACCGCCATCAAGGACGAGTTCCTCGCCACGATTCCCGAAGAGGAACTGGAGGAGAAGACTCCGCTCGTCGAGAGATATTACCAAGCCGTCGAGAAAGAGGCGATGCGCAACCTGATCCTGGACGAAGGCATCCGCCTGGACGGCCGCCACACCGACGAGGTGCGTCCGATCTGGTGCGAGGTCGATTATCTGCCTTGCGCCCACGGCAGCGCCATCTTCACCCGCGGTGAAACCCAGTCCCTCGCCAGCGTGACCCTCGGCACCAAGATGGACATGAAGGAGATCGACTCCGTCCTCGTCCAGGGTGACCAGCAGTTTGTCCTGCATTACAACTTCCCTCCGTTCGCAACGGGCGAAGCGAAGCCGATGCGCGCTCCCGGCCGTCGTGAGATCGGTCACGGAAACCTGGCCATGCGGGCCCTCAAGCCCGTCGTCCCGGTCGCTCCGGAGAACCCTTACGCAGTCCGCGTCGTCAGCGATATCCTCGAGTCCAACGGATCTTCCTCCATGGCTTCCGTCTGCGGCGGCTGCCTGGCCCTGATGGATGCGGGTGTCAAGATCAAGAAGCCGGTCGCGGGTGTCGCGATGGGTCTGATCACCGACGCCGAGCGTCCGAATGAGCGCTACGCCATCCTGACCGATATCCTCGGCGACGAGGACCACCTCGGCGACATGGACTTCAAGGTCACCGGTACGGCAGACGGCATCACCGCCACCCAGATGGACATCAAGGTGGACGGACTGAGCTACGACGTCCTGGAGAAAGCCCTCGAGCAGGCACGCCAGGGCCGCATGCATATCATGGGCGAGATGATGAAGACCATCAGCGAGCCCCGCGCGGACTACAAGCCCTTCGTCCCCCGCATCGAGCAGATCCGCATCGCTGCCGAGTTCATCGGCGCGGTCATCGGCAAGGGCGGCGAGACCATCCAGAAGATCCAGAAAGAGACCGGTACCACCATCACCATCACCGAGGAGCCCATCCCGGGCACCAACCTCACCGAGGGTGTCGTGGACGTCGCTTCCGCCGACAAGGAAGCCATGCAGAAAGCCCTCGATTGGATCAAGGGCATCTGCGCCGTTCCCGAGGCCGGAAAGGTCTATCATGGCAAGGTCGTCAGTATCCTGGAGTTCGGTGCCTTCATCGAGATCCTCCCGGGCAAGGAAGGCCTGCTGCATGTCTCCGAGATCGCTTGGACCAAGACCGAGAAGGTCGAGGATGTCCTCAAGGTCGGTGACGAAGTGGATGTCAAGCTCCTCGAGATCGATCCCAAGACGGGCAAGATGCGTCTTTCGATGCGTGCCCTGACGGAGAAACCCGAAGGCTACAAGGAGCCCGAGCGTCGCGGCGGCAACGGCCGTGGCGGCGAGCGCGGCGGTGAGCGCCGGGATCGCGGTGAGCGCGGAGGCGAACGTCGTGGCGGTGACCGCGGCGAGCGTCGCGGAGGCGACCGTGGTGAGCGTCGCGGCGAAGGCCGGAACGAGCGTCACGACGGTGAAGGCCGTGGTGAGCGTCACGAAGG
>CAMOTB010000023.1 GCA_946625485.1 uncultured Bacteroidales bacterium
AGCCGACGGACATGCGCAAGAACTTCAACATGCTGAGCGGCATCGTGAACAACCACAAGGGATGATTCTGCGGCAGGTAACCTCCTGACTTGGCCTAAACATACCGCGAAAGGAACAGTAGCGTCATTATTTTCCTTTCGTCGCTGAAGATCCGGCCCTTTGCTGCTTTTCGTTGCGACGAAAGGAACGTCTGGGCTCATGCTTTCCTTTCGCGGCAGCGGGTCCTTGGAATTGTCCCGGCGATTGACGATATTTGTTTTCAGACAATACTGAACACCGTGGTACTTCGAGTCCACAAAGCGATATAGGAGGTCGTGCCTATGTCGCCTTTTTGTCTTATTCCGGAAAAGAAGATCTCGGACGTGACCTTCCATGACAAGGAGACCGTGTTCGATCTGTTCTGTACGAGTACGGAAGGAGATACTTTCGTCGTAGAGATGCAGCTCGTCGAGCAGAACTATTTCACAGTACTATAATGAAAATGTTCATTCCTGTCGATGAATATAGCGATTATGCCTAAATTTATTCCCCGGAGTCAGGGATCTGCAGGAAAGGATTTATTATTATTTTTGTGGAAACCCCAAACAGAATCCGATGAAACTCCGCCTGTCCATTCTCTCCCTGCTGGTCCTGTGCCTGGGCGCCGGGAAGGCCTCCGGCGCGGAGCGCCTGCGCCAATGCTTTGATTTTAACTGGAAATTCACCCTTTCTGCCCCGGCCGGCGCCGAAATGCCGGACTTGGACGACTCGGCCTGGACTCCGGTTCAGCTTCCCCACGACTGGAGCATGAGCCTGCCGTACCTTTCCCCTGAAGAGGGCGGCAAGGGCTCGATGGGCTTCATGCAGGGCGGCCTGGGCTGGTACCGCAAGCGCTTCGCCGTGCCCTCCGCCTGGAAAGGCCGGCGGGTCTGCCTCGAATTCGACGGCGTGTATCATTGTGCCACGGTCTACGTCAACGGGCGCGAGGTAGGCTTCCATCCCTATGGCTATACGGCATTTGCTTATGACATCACGGATTACCTGAGCCCTGGACGGGAGAACGTCGTGGCCGTCAAGGTGGACCACACGGACTGTCCGAGCTCCCGCTGGTACTCCGGCAGCGGCATCTACCGCCATGTCTGGGTCAACGTCACGGCTCCCGTCCACATTGGGCTGTGGGGCACGTATGTGACGACACCTGCGGTCAGCGCGGAGCACGCCGCCGTGCGCGTTGAGACGACCCTGGTCAACGACGGGGCGAAGGCCGTGCAGGTCTCACTGACGAGCGAACTGCGGGATCCCGCCGGGTGTGTGGTCGCGAAGGCGATGGTCAGGGCGCCGCTCGCCGCCGGTGCACAGGCCATCCTTCCGCAGGACTTCTCGCTGAAGGCGCCGGCACTGTGGGAGCTGGACGCCCCGCATCTCTATACGCTCGTTTCGACCGTGCGCCAGGGCGGGACGGTCGTGGACCGCTGCGAGACGCCCTTTGGCGTGCGCGCGATCCGTTTCGACCCGGACAAGGGCTTCTTCCTGAACGGCCGCAGCGTGAAGATGAAGGGCGGTGATATCCACCAGGATGCCGGCTCGCTCGGCACCGCGATCCCGGACCGCGCCCATGAGCGCCGCGTCGCCCTGATGAAGGCGACCGGGTTCAATGCCGTGCGCTGCAGCCACAACCCGCCTGCGCGGGAATTTCTGGACGCCTGCGACCGTCTTGGAATGCTGGTGATTGACGAGGCGTTCGACAAGTGGAAAGCCGGCTATTATACCCAGTGGTTCGACGAATGGTGGAAGGCGGACCTCGCTGCGATGGTGCTGCGCGACCGCAACCATCCGAGCGTGGTGCTGTGGAGCGTGGGCAACGAAACCCGCGAGCAGGGTGACACGACGGGGAAGGGCACCGCCCGCCTGCAGGCGCTGCGCGCTGAATGCGAGCGTCTGGACCCGACCCGCAAGGTGGCCGTAACCACGGCGCCGAACTACAACCGCACCTTCAACAAGAACGGTTTCAACGCTTCCGTGGAGGTGGTGGGATACAACTACCAGGAGCCTTTCTACGACGAGGACCATGCGCAGTTCCCGGACCGGATCATCTACGGCTCTGAAGTGTTCCCGTACTATTCCGCCGGGCAGGAGCGAATGCGTGAATACATTGAGCGCAACCCGTGGTACGACTATGCCGCACGGGATTTCATATTCGGGTATTTCATGTGGGCGGCGATCGACTACTGGGGCGAGTCGTCCGGCTGGCCGAGCAAGGGCTGGCCGACGGGCATCTATGACATGATGATGCACGAGAAGCCGCAGGCGGCCTTCTTCCGGGCGGTCTGGAAGGACGAACCGCTGGTGAAGATTGCGGTCCGGGATGCTTCGGCTCCGCTGGACCGCGGCAAAGACATGTGGACCTGGCCGCTGCTGGTCTCGCACTGGAATTTCCCTCGCCATAACAATCCCCAGATGATGCAGGTCGATGTCTTTACGAACTGCGAACGCGTGGAACTCTTCGTGGGCGGCGTTTCGCTGGGCGTGCGCCGCACGGCGGACTTCCCGAACAATACGGTCGTCTGGAATACGCCTTACAAGCCGGGTTCCGTGGTGGCGAAGGGATACAATGGCGGGACGGAAGCCGCCTCAGACGAACTTCGGACCGCCGGGGAGCCGGCGGTGTTGCGACTGAAGGCCGACCGCACAGAACTCGCGGCCGACGGGCAAGATCTGTCCTATATTGATATCGAACTGGTGGACGCGCAGGGCGTCGTGGTACCGGATGCAGACCGGGCGGTGCACGTGCGCGTGGAGGGAGCCGGCCGTTTCCTGTGCATGGACAACGGTGACACGGCCGACGGCGGCGCCCAGTTGCGCACGGACAAGCCGACCTTCCTGGGTCGTGCCCAGGCGGTCGTGCAGGCGGGGCACACGGCAGGACCCCTGCGGGTCACTGCCATGGCCGACGGGTTGCCGGAAACAGAGTTGCTTTTGATTGTTAAATAGTTACCAAACAATCTTTGGCTAGGGCGCCGATCTTCACGAACGCCATGTATAAGCTGTTGCGCAGCGGGGACATGTCTATCTTTGCTTACGCAAACCGGAATATGATGAAACTGCTCCGTCAGGAGGAAGGCACACCGGCGACATTATCATGCCCGAGACCAAGAAAACTACGACCGACATCTTACTGATGCCAGTCGTGATTATATTTTGTCAGATGTACTTTTGCTGTTCCGAGAAAATGGCGTATATTTGCAGTCTCGCCGGGGCTTTTGGCTGATCCGGGGAGAGGTAGAACCTTGGTTCCGTAGCTCAGTTGGATAGAGCAACAGCCTTCTAAGCTGTGGGTCGCGCGTTCGAGTCGCGCCGGAATCACATCAGAGAGCGCCACAATCGTAATCGATTGCGGCGCTCTGCATTTCCGACAACGTGTATCAGAAGATATACTTCAGCTGGAACATCGCCGAGTTGCGGCGGGCGTCGGGGGCACCTGAGCCCTCGAAGAGGCGGCCTTTCTGCCACAGGTAGAGGAAGCCGAACTGGATGTTGGCGATGCGGACTCCGACCGTATAGTTAAAGCCCCACTGATTATCCACGGGTTTGAATCCATGCGTGGGAATGACCGGAGTCGAAGGGGCTTCCCCTTCCGGGACAAGCCCACCTGGATAAATACTCCATGACGAGTACTTCTGGCCGTCCCAGCCCCAGGACAACACCCGGGCATAATAAGGTCCGCCGCCGATATAGGCGGAACCGGAGTTGCTGCGAGGCGTTCGGATGACCAGGCTGAGCGGAACGCAGAGTTCATCCTGACGGAAACGGTGCGACGATCCGAACAAGTCGTCCACATCGGGATAGTAGGCGTTGAACCGGTCGTAGAGTACCTGCGTCACGACTCCGAAATAGCCCAGGCTCAGTTGCGCCTCGATACCGGCGTTCCAGGATAGGCGATCCTTGCCTTCAAATGCGGCTCCCGGGAAGGAGATATGGTCGCGCGAATAGCCGGCGACCAAGGCGAAGTCCAAGCCGGTGTCGGACAGGGTCTTATGCTTGGGTGCGACCTGGCCGGAGCCGGCGAAGTGGTCTCGTGTCGCGAGGTCGGTCGTCAGGTCTGTCAAGTAGCCTGTTACTTGGTCGAGGCCTTCATAATCAATCAGATCGGCATCGTCTTCGGGCTTGTGGTAGGGAGACTTGAGGCCCGTCGTGACCGCGAGGGTCGGGATGCCCAATTCGGCGAAGCGCTCGGTGTCGGTCGCCGTGAAGATGGAGCGCTCGAAGCGTTTCAGGTCCAGGGTCAGGCTGCCGGCCTGCGCCTTCAAGATCTTCTTGCCGTCCTTGATCGTCGCGACGCCTTCCAGCTTGAGCGCCTTGCCGGCTTTGAGCCAGCCGACCATATCGACGCTCATCATCAGTTTGATGTGGAAGCCGAGGGTATCCAGGCGTTCGGCGAGGTGCTTGGAGCCGTACAGACCGATCTCTTCGGCATCGAATGCGGCGATGATGATGCTGCGTCGCGGCTGGGCTCCGGCGAGGGCGCGGGCAATCTCGATGACGGCCGCCGATCCGGAGGCATTGTCGTCTGCGCCGTTGTAGATCTTGTCCTGGCGCACGCCCAGGTGGTCGTAATGGGCGCCGATGACGATGCATTCGTTGCGCAGGGCGCGGTCCGTGCCTTCGATCAGGCCGACGACGTTCTTGAAATCCGACTCCTTATCACCTTTGCGCGTGAATCGGTCGTACCAGCCTTCGCGGAACAGGGGCTTGAGCCCCGCGCTCTCGTATTCGCGGATGATGTATTCCGCTGCCTTGGTCGCGTCTGGCGTGCCTGCCTTCCGCCCGTTCAGCGCGTCATCCGCCAAGAAGTACACATGCTCCTTCAACCGCTCCTGACGGGTCTGGGCAAATGCCGGCAGGGCATAAAACAGGCCGATCACTCCGACCAAAACTATTAGGTAGTAATTCTTTTTATTCATAACAGAGATGCCGAGAATAATCCATTCTCTCATGTAAAATACGGACGATCAGAGGGCGGCCATTCTCTTGGACAACGTAGAACACCATGTGTCGGCGAACATGGTAGGCCCGGATGCCGGGAAGGATTTCGTAGTAAGCCTTCCCAACCTTGCCAGGAGCCGCTGCAATGTCATTAAATGCTGATATCAGAACGGAATAATACTGGTCTGCCTGTTCCTCGGACCAGGTGTCAACGGTATATTCCCAAATCTGAAAGAGATCTTCTTCAGCCTCCTTGGTAATGTCAAACTTTGCCATGCTTACGCGCCTTCATCTGCTGCAAGTACTCCTGCGAATCGAAATCTTCTACAATACCACTATTCAAACCCTCCTCGACGGCGGAGCGTAGAGCAGCCATCTTCTGTTCTTGGTCCTCCAGGAGACGGAGACCGGAACGGATAACTTCGCTGGCGTTGTTATAACGCCCGCTTAGGATGCTAGCTTGGATAAACTCCTCAAAGTGAGGTCCCAACGCGACAGATGTAGTCTTCATGAGCATGAATTTCTCCTCACAAAGTTACCAATATTTCATAACTTTCCAAATTTCGTCAAGACAATGTACTCTCCGGGGGCAATGGTAAGGGTCGTCGTGCCGCGGTGCTTCTCGCCCGTGAACCAGTCGGTGTAGCGGCCCTTGAGTGGCAGCGTGACGGTGGCAGCCGGGGCTTCCAGGTTGCGGAAGAGGATGGGCGGGACGTTATCGGCGGCTCCAGCGTTGGCGGACGCTGCGACCGGGTTGAAGTCTTCCGCCGGCTTGCCGGCATTCAGCGAGGCCGGCGCGACGCCGAAGTTCGCTACGACGACGACATCGTTGCCCCGGACGCTCCGGTGGAAAGCCAGCACGCCATCGGGCGCCTCGAAATATTCGATCTGCCCTCCGCGCTCACCGGCGGCGAGGGCGGGATTCCGGTGCTTGAGCTCGATCAGGCGCTTGTAGAAGTCGGTGTAGGCATTCGCGCTCCAGTCCGTGATCGGATCCTTTTCGAAGAAAGCCAGGCGCCGCGACAGGCCGATCTCCTGGCCCGTATAGACCAGCGGCTGGCTCTGGGGCAGGGTGAAGCAGAGCACGGCGCAGACGTCGGCCGCCTCGCCTTCGCGCTCAAACTCTGTCCCGTTCCACGAATTCTCGTCGTGGTTGGAGGTGAAGGTGAGGCGGAAGGCATCGTCCGGGAAACGGTTGGCGTCGCGCGTGATATAGTCGCGCAGATCGAGCACCGTGCTGCGGCCCTGGGCCACGGCGTTGAGCAGGTGGTGCAGTTCCCAGGCATAGTTGGCGTCGAAGGTCCGGGTCGCGTCGGCCAGGTTGTCGCGCTCCGCCTCGGCGAGGAGATAGATGTCGGGGTAGTCGGCGTTCATCTTGGGCAGGATGCCCTCCCAGAAGGCCGCCGGCACTTCACCGGCCGCATCGCAGCGGAACCCGTCCACGCCCTTGTCCAGCCAGAAGCGCATAGCCTCATCTTGGGCCGCCCAGACGGCCTCATTCTCATAATTGAGGCTGCGGGTGTCGGTCCAGTCGTACTCCCAGATCGCATTGCCCAGCGAATCGCGTTCGTAGAAGTCGGCCGGCTGCGTCGTCATCCAGACATGGTCGGGCGCCGTCTGGTTGGCCACCCAGTCCAGGATCACTTTGAAGCCCTGCGCATGCGCTTCCGCGAGCAGGTGCTCGAAGTCCTCCATCGTGCCGAATTCGGGATTGACCTTCGTATAATCGGAGATGGCATAGTAAGAACCCAGCGTGCCCTTGCGGCCTTCCGTGCCGATCTCGTACATGGGCATCAGCCAAAGCACATCGACGCCCAGCTCCTTGAGCCGGGGCAACTGCGCTTCCACGCCCTTGAACGTCCCCTCCGGGGAAAACTGGCGCACGTTGACTTCATAAACGACGGAATCATAGGTCCATTCAGGATGGACGGAAGCCTGCTTGGGTGCACAGGCGGCCAAGGCCAGGCATGCCGCTGCTGCGGCGAAGAGGAATTGTTTCATCATGATTTCATTTTTTCGACAAACTGCTCCGGAGTCATCACCAGCATGGGGTGAAGGTCAGTCCGTTTCAATATCTTGCGGTCATTGGTGATAAAAACGTCACAGCCTTTGATCTCTGCATAGGAAATCTGCGCATTGTCTTCCAGGTCATTGTCCGGTGATGCCAGCGCCTTGAGCAGGTCCGGAGCGCTGACATATTCGACGTTGATATGATGGATCATCCAGTATATGAAATCGCAGGCTGACTGACGGTCTTTGTGGATATCGCTCACGACGTAAAACATATCCAAGATACTTTGCGTCGTGACGAAGACTTCAATCCGATGCATCCTGGCTGCCTCCCAGATGATCGAGGAAGATTCTGATGAGGGCCTGTCTTTCTCGAGAAAGTCGATTAAGATATTGGTGTCTAAAAAAGCTCTCATAATCCGAATTTCTTTACCAGGTAAGCAAGTTTGGGGTCCGCGTCAATCTCTTTCTGGCTGGGGCGTTTGAACTTGACCGATCCTTGGAAACTACGGATCTCGTCCGAAACCTTGAAGTCCGGGCCGAGTTTCGGAAAGACGGGCTCCGTGGCCCGGTCGAGAACGTTTTCGACGAAACTGTTGAAGGAGCGATGCTCCCTTTTGGCGTGGCGTTTCACCCGCTCCATCAGTTCCGGAGAGAGACGGATGGTTGTGAGCGCTTTGGTAGATGCTGTATTCATTGTGATATCAATTTTTGCAAAATTATATCATTATTTCTAAAAAGCCAAGCGCTTTGTTGTCTATTTCTTAAATTCCAGAACCAGTGCGTCATTGGGGGAGACCGTGCATTCCGCTCCGGCTTTTGTCACCGTTCCCGTGAGCGGATTCCGGCCATCTTCCAGTCCGGCCGTGATCTCCGCGAAACGCTCCCAGGGCACTTCCACGGCTTTGTCGGAGAGGTTCAGGAAGACCATCACGACGGTCTCGGCATCATAGCGGAAATAGGCGTAGGTGTTTTCCAAAGGCAGGAAGTGGAGGGTTTTGCCGTGGTGCAGGACGGGCGTCTCTTTCCGCCACCGCAGCAGCGACCGGGTATAGTCAAAGACGCTGGAGTCCGGTGCCAGGCCGGGAGCGAGGCCTGTAGCGGCAGCATTCCCCGAAGGGGCAAAACCTCCGCTGCCGCTGCGGGCCTCGCTCCCGGCCTCATCAGCCTCGCTCCCAGCCCCTGCGAACAGATCCAGCCTCATCCGCCCGTCGTCGCGGCGGGCCGTGCCGATGCGCAGCATCCATTCCTCGCCATAATAGAGTTGCGGGATGCCCCGGAGCGTCGCGAGCAGGGTCAGCGCCATCTTCATCCGGGCAGGATCCCCACCGCAGACATCCGCCAGCCGGGGCGTGTCGTGGTTGGAGAAGAAGAGCAGCAGACGCTCCGGATCCGCATAATTGAAATCGTGCGTCAGCGCATCATAGACCGCCCGCAGGTCGCCGGTCTCATGCAGGCCGTGGTCACCTTCCGGGACCGCGAAGGTCCGGTTTACAGCGTTCAGGAGCGGGAAATCCATCACTGTCGGGAGCGCAGACGCAAATCCGTCGGCATTCGGGTGTCCCTCCTGCCAATAGGCCACATAATCGGGCTGCAGGCTCCAGCATTCGCCGACGATGTTGAGCCAGGGGAACTCGTCCCGCACGGCCCGCGCCCATCGGGCCATTGGCTCTTTTTCGTTGTAGAACCAGGTATCCACGCGGAATCCATCCAGTCCGGACCAGGCGATCCACCAGATGGCCCATTGCTGGAAGTACTTGAGCACGAAGGGATTGTCGAGGTTCATGTCGGGCATCGAGCGGACGAACCAGCCTTCTTCCATCTGTTTGAGGTCGGCCTCCGAGGCGTAGGGGTCGAGGGCGGTCGACATCACGTGGTTGGTGTTCTGATAAGGCTCATGGGCGTGGACCCAATCCTTGAACGGGAGGTCTTGCATCCAAGGGTGTGAGGAGCCGCAGTGGTTGGTCACGACGTCCATCAGGATCTTGATGCCGTGCCGGTGCGCCTCGGCGACCATTTCGCGATAGAGCGCATTGTCGCCGAAGTGGGGGTCGATGCGGTAATAATCCGAGCAGGCGTAGCCGTGGTAACTGACGCGCGGGTCGTTGTCTTCGAGCAGGGGAGTGGGCCAGAGAGCCGTGACTCCGAGGTCCTGCAAGTAGTCCAGGTGATCGATGATGCCCTGGATGTCTCCGCCATGACGGGCGTTGGGCCGGGTCCGGTCGCAGACATCCTCCGTGTCCAGCGTCTCGTCATTGGTGGGGTCGCCGTTGGCGAAGCGGTCCGGCACGATCAGGTAGATCACATCTCCGGAGGAGAAACTTTTCCGACCCCGGTTGTCCGGCCTTTGCATGATCTCGTAAGGGACGCTGATGCACTCTGCATCTCCTTTCCCGTCCAGCCGCCCGCCATCGTCTATCTGCGTACTTTTTCGGGTAAAGACCAGCCGCCCGGTTCCGGTTTGGGCGTGGCGTCCGATCTTGATATCAACAAATAGATAATTGGGGCTGTCCGCCCGATGTACGGCGCTGACCTTCACGCCCCGCAGCCCCTCGAAACGCACCTCATACGCCCCAGCCCCGTCTGCCTTTATCCCATCTCCTGATGTACTGGACGCACCGATACCCTCGCCGTACACCATCAACTGCAGCGGCATCTCCATCCCCGTCCACCAGAGAGGCGGCTCGATGCGGATCCCCTGATCCCGGGCCTCTGGACTTCGTTCCTCCAGTCTTCCTTCTTCCCAGGCCTGCTCTATCCGGTCCCAGCCCTGGTCCATCCGGTTTTCTCCCAAGCGTGCCTGTTCCACCGTTGTCGCTCCTGCTCCGCCCGCCTCAGTCCGGCAGGCCGGGAGCATCGTCGTCCCGGTGATCATCACTGCCAGCGAAAGCAGCAGGCACTTGATCCGTCTCATATCGCTCTATTCTTTGATTCTTATGCAAATATAACGAATTTCTCTCTTCCCCTGCTCCCAACGTCCTGAATCGACGGACGTTAGGAGCAAATACCCCAGGAAAACGCGCCCAACGTCCGGTCAGATGGGATGTTGGGCGCAGTTTAATAGCTTTCCAGCAAGTTGACCACCTGATCATAGGGGATTCCTGTGACACGGGCTATCTGCTGGATATGGGAAGAGAAGCGGTATCGGATCTGCTTCAAAAGCTCCGCCCGTTGATCAGGAGTCAACTCTGCGAGTTCTCTTTTCTGGAATAGGCTGTGACAGAGATCTTTGATCCCGGCGACGATCACCTGATCCTTGAACGCCGGCAGGTTGGGGTTCGAGATGTTCAAGCGTTGCTTGGCCTTCGAAGAATTCTGAAGGAAATAGTTCATCCTTGCCGGAGATCGGAAGATCGATTCTACGAATTGGACCGGGACATAGGATTCGGGAAGGATATATCCTTCCTCTCCGATCAGGTATCCGGCAGGAAGGTCGGCCTTGGAATGTAACAGACGGATGAGTTCGCGCTTTGAGAATCGGCTGACGGGCGTCCCTTTCCGGGATCGTGACCGGAAAAACACACTCCCTGTCCCCCAGGGATAGTCCGCGGGATGAAGGCAGATGTTGGCCGCCACGCAATTCATCAGGATATAGGCGATCACTCTCTCGACCGATTCTTCCGTACATTCGATCTTTTCGATGTCAACATGATTATCGCGGAGCATCTCCCGGACACCATATTTATTGTACATATACCGGGAATGATGGCGCTTGAAGGCGTTGATGAAGACGAGTGCCTCTGCATAGGTACATTCCAAAAAGAAGTGTACATGGTTGGACATCAGAATGAAAGTAAGAATGTTGACGTGAAAGACGTGTGAGTAGATGGCTACGGCATTCATCGCGGCCTTGAAGTCTTCCTCATCCCGAAACCAGATGCACTCTTCCAAGTGATCGGTCGTAACAAGATAGAAATCCATGACTTTGTCAAAGGTATGAAGTTAAACATAGTTAAGCCGGCCACAAAGGACCTTGTTTCAAAGATAATAGAAAAATGGAAAAGTCAATCGCTCAGGATCCCACTTTTTATTTCCGTATGCTCCCAACGTCCTGAATCGACGGACGTTAGGAGCAAATACCCCAGGAAAACGCGCCTAACGTCCCATCCAACCCGACGTTGGGCGCAGTTTGAAGAGAAAGCGGCGGAAACGGTCCTGCTGTCTGGGTAATTCAGATGGAGGGAACCGCGAGGTGGAATCAAGGAAGGAAGGGATCGAGGGCGGCGGTGGGGCTGCCGCCGGAGAAGGCGCCGTAGTCGTAGCCGTTGCGGGCCTTTTCGGACTCGGGCTCCCAGTAGAAGACACCCTTGAACCAATCATAAGCCTTGGTTCCGTCCAGGATGTATTGCAGGGCGGCCTTGGCCTTGGCCGGCTCGCTGGCGGGCATGCCGAATTCGACGAGCATGACGGGCTTGTTGTACTTCGTGTGCAGGGTGCTGAGGTTGGAGACGCAGGCCTCGGTCTTGGTCCGCCAGTCGGGATAGCCGCCCTTTCCGCCATTCTCTTTTTCGTCCCAATAGGACGGATACAGCGACAGCCCGATCATATCGTATTTCGCCCCCTTGCTTCCTACCAGGTCGTAGAACCAGGTCAAGGTGCCGAGATCCCATCCGTTGTCCAGATGCAGGATCACGGAAGCGTCCGGATAGACGCTCTTGACCGCCGCGGCCCCGGCATTGAAGTATTCGACGAAATGGTTTACCGTCGTTCCGGTGACTTTGCCCGTGATGGAAGCGGGTGCCTCGGATTTGCTGCTCTCTGTGCCGGTGTGAAGGAGCATGCCGGGACGGACCTCATTGCCCACCTGGACCCAGCAGACATCGATCTTGGCCTCTTTCAGGGTCTGGAGTACGCTCCGCGTGTGCTCGGAGACGGCCGTCGCGATCTGGGCCGCCGTATAGCCCTGCCAGGCGGACGGGATGATCTGTTTGCCGGGATCGGCCCAGGTATCGCTGTAATGGAAGTCAATCAGGATCTGCATCCCGAGCGCCTGCGCGCGTTTGCACTTGGCAAGCACGTCGGCGGCATTGTTGTACCCGTTGGCGGGATTGACCCAGACGCGGTAACGTACGCTGTTGATACCCAGGCTCTTCATCAGCGCCGTGCACTCAGTCGCCACGCCGGTTTTCGTGTAGAATTTGTAACCCTTGGCCTCCATCTCCGTGATCCAGCCCAGATCGGCGCCTTTGGCGAATACGACGGTGCGGGGTTCTTCTTTCGAGGGCTCTTCTCCGCTGCCCCCGTCATCGGGGCCGTCGGGGCGGTTGCAGGCAGACAGGGCAGGCATCAAGGCCGCCAGGAGGAACAGGGTCAAAAATCTGGGGAGTCTCATAGTTATTCGCTGATTAGGAATACGACGCTGGAATAGGCATTCAAAGTCAAGGAATTGTCGGTCAGGACGCCGTCGGTCGTGGTGGTCTTGATCTCTCCGCCGCCGTTGAGGCCGATGACCCGGCTGAGATCCTCCGTTCCGAAGGATGCCGTGATCTTGGAGGAAGAGAAGTTGTGCACGACCAGCGTTTTCTCGCTGCCGGCGGTGCGGTACCAGGCGCCCAGACCGGCGAAACGGGTGTTTGACGCATTGTAAGTGCCGTGTTCGGCGATCTCGCCGGTGGCCAGGGAGGCATAGCTATTGCGCAGGCGCGCAAACTGCTTATAGACGTTGAGCAGGGAGCCGGCATCAGCCTCCTGGGCTTCGACGGAGATATCGGCGGTGAGCATGGCGCGGTCCACGCGGTCTCCCCAGACCATCAGGGGAGCATCGGCGACGGTGCCGGATTTGGTCCATTTCATCGGGGCCCTTCTCCATTCGTCCTGCCCGTCCTTGTTGGTGCCCCAGTAGCCCAGCTCCTCGCCCTGGTAGATGTAAGGCTTTCCAGGGGAAGTGAGCAGCACCGCGGCCGCCAGTTTCTCCTTGTCCAGGGAGCGTCCCAGGTCGGTGGCAGCCCGGTTCTCGTCGTGGTTGGTGAGCTTGATCGCATCGATGAAGCCGGGGCGGTAGGCTTTGAAGAGCCCGCGGAAATAGCTGACCGTGGAGGCAAAATCGTTGCCCTTGCCGTTCTGGATCCGGTCCTTGAGCGTATACCAGTACCAGAAGTTGAAATGCGAAGGGAGGGCTTCATAGTAGGGAGCGCAGTCTTCGGCCGAGTCGGTCCAGGTCTCGCCGACCATGTAGATGTCGCCTTTGCCGCCGCGGGCCTTGTAAGTGGCGTTGCAGCGCTCGTACCATTGCTTCAGGAAGGAAATGTTGGCCGTGGGCTGCTTCTGGTAGATCCAGATGTCAGCGTCCAGGCGCAAGCCGTTGACACCCATGTTGATCCATTTGTCAGCGCTCTCGGCGAGGGCCTGGAAACAGGGATGCGTAGAGGCCGTCGCGTACGGACCGTAATTGAGATCCGGCATCGAACTGTCGAAACTGCCGAAATAGTAGCTGACATTGTCGCTGAAAACGATATTGCCGGGGTCGCCGGAAACATTGGAAGCCAGGGTGAAAGGCGTGCCCAGGACGAGGGCCTTGCCGCCGGCGGGCGTACCCCATTTGGTGCCGGCGCTCCAGTCGGTGGAGGAGCCCGTCGTGCGGACGAGGAATCCCCAGTCGGTATCGACGTCCAGGGTGATCTCGTGGATGCCGGCGGAAGTCTCATAGAGACCTACGGCGCCCGCATTGCCGATCCAGAGCCAGATGGAGGCCGAAGCGTTGGATGCCTGCGGGGCATCGGTGCTCTCGGTGACCGTCACGGTCTTGGCGGTCCCGCTCCAGTCCACCTTGAAATGCAGCCGGCCCTTGTAGCCGACGCCTACGCCGACCTGGTGCCAGTCGCCCATGCCGGGTGAGGTGGCGCCGCCGTAGTTGTCGATCCGGCCGGCTTTCTCATCGGCGGAAGGATTGTTGGAGAAGACGTACCAGTCCCGATAGGTGCTGGAAGCGTTGCCTAGGGCATCCTGGAACCAGGTCGTTCCGGTGCCGCTGTGATTGAGGACGTAGTCCATGTAGATGTCGATGCCCTTTCCCTTCGCCGCATTGATCAGGGCCTGGAAATCCGTGTCATTGCCTAGATGGCTGTCGATCTGCTTGTAGTCATCGACGCTGTAGCCATGGTAGGCCGAGGATTGCTGGATGGGGGAGAGCCAGATGGCGGAGGCTCCCAGGCCGTCGAGGTAATCCAGGTGGTCGGTCACGCCCTGGAGGTCGCCCCAGCGGTCGGATCCCTTGCCGTCGGCGAAGGAATAGACCAGGAGCTGGTAGGTGATGTCGGCCCGCTTGGTGCCGTCCCAGGTCTTGGGGGCGGCAGCGAGCGGGACGGTGGTCGTCTGGACGGGATTTTCCTTCCCGGCCACCTGGGTGACCTGCACGGAGGCGGAGGTCCCGCCTGCGCCGGAGAAGGAAAGCGTGGTACTGCGGGCCTGGGTGGTGGTATTGGCGGAGGCCGTCACCTTGACGGTCGCGTTTCCGCTGCCGCTGTAGCTGTCGGGCTGGCACCAGCTGCCGCCGTTTGCGACGGAGACGGTCCACTTGCCGCTGCTCTGGACCGTCAGGCTGAGAGTCGCAGATTCCGGGGTGGAAAAGGCCAGGGTCGCGGGTGTCACGCTCAGCGTGTCCTTGCTGGGTTCGGGCGGTGTCGAAGGGTCGTCGCAAGCGGCCAGGCACAACAGGGGAAGGAGGAAATATAATAACCGTTTCATCTCATCTTCAGTTTGGTCATAGCTAACAAATATACAAATAATTTCTATCTTTACTGAATGACTAAGGATGTGACTATGAAAAGAATTGTAACGATTTGCTGCACCTTGCTGCTGGCGGCCGGCCTGGGGGCCCAGCCGTCCGGGCGCGTTTCCTTCAATGACGGATGGCGTTTCCTCCGGCTGGCGGATACGGCCTCGACGCTCAGTCCCGGGATCTATGCCGACCCTTCCTTCGACGATTCGGGTTGGAGAAAGCTGACGCTGCCCCATGACTGGGGCGTGGAAGGGCCGTTCGAACAGGCGTATCCCGGAGAGACGGGAAAGCTGAAATGGTGGGGAAAAGCCTGGTACAGGACCCGGCTGAAGCTGGACGAGGCGCATGCCGGGATGGAACATATCCTGCGTTTCGATGGGGTCATGTCCGGAGCCACGGTCTGGTGCAATGGGGTCGAGATCGTCCACAGGCCCTACGGCTACATTTCTTTCGATGCGGACCTTACACCCGCCCTGCATACGGGCGAGAATGTCATTGCCGTCAGCGTGGACAATCCGGAGAATTCTTCCCGCTGGTACCCTGGCGGAGGCATCTATCGCAATGTCTGGCTGACCCGCAGCTGCCCGTTGGGCTTCGCGTCTGACGGACTCTATATCACGACGCCGCAGGTCGCGGCCGATTCGGCCACGGTCCGTTTCGAGGTTACCCTGAAGAACCATGCCGGCTATACCGGTGCGGTCCGGCTGACTGCCACGGTGCAGGATGATGCCAGGAGTGCCTCCAAGGCGGAATCCTTCCCGCTGGGGCCGGTGACCGACGGTCAGACGGTCACGTTTGAACTGAAGGTTCCCAGGCCGAGGCTCTGGTCCCCGGATGAGCCCGTTGTCTATACGCTGACGACCGTCCTGGAGTCGGAAGACGGCTCCCTGCATGAGTCTTGCGACACGCCTTTCGGCATCCGGAAGACCGAGTGGAAGGCGGATGTATTCTATCTCAACGGTGAGCGGACGTTCCTGAAGGGCGTGTGCCTGCACCATGATGCGGGTGCATTGGGAGCTGTCTGGAACGACCAGGTTTGGGATCGGCGTTTGCGCCAGCTTAAGGACATGGGCTGCAATGCGATCCGCACCGCCCACAATCCTCCCGCGCCGGAACTGCTGGACCTCTGCGACCGCATGGGCTTCCTGGTGATGGATGAATTGACGGACACATGGACGGTGCCGAAGAAGCCGAACGGCTATGCCACGCTCTTTGACGAATGGGCGGAGCGCGACCTGGTGGATATGATCCGGCGCGACCGCAACCATCCTTCGGTCATCCTCTGGTCGATCGGCAACGAGGTGGGGGAGCAGGGCTATCCCGACAAATGGGAGATCGGTCACCGCCTGAGCGCAGTCTGCCACCGCGAGGACCCGACCCGGCCGACGACTTCGGGCAATGACAACCTTTGGGCGGCATCCACGCCGTATGCTTCCACGGTGGACGTGTACGGATTCAACTATAAGCCGCATGCGTATGAAGCTTTCCGGGATGCGCATCCGGGGCAGCCTTTCCTGGGCAGCGAGACGGCATCGTGCATCTCGACGCGGGGTTATTATCTCTTCCCCGTTTCTGAGGAAAAGAATGGGGGCTGGCAGGTGCCGATGGGGGAAGAGGCTGTGCCTTCCTTCCAAGTCAGTTCTTATGATCTGTACGCCCCTCGCTGGGCATCGAAGCCCGATTATGAATGGTTCTATGAGGATCAGGTGCCGGAGTGCGCCGGGGAATTCGTGTGGACGGGATTCGACTACCTGGGCGAGCCGACGCCCTTCAACCTGGATCCTTCGGTATTGACCAATTTCCATACGGAAGAGGAAAAAGAGGCGTATCGCAAGCAGCTCGAATCCTGGGGACAGCAGATCAGTGCCGTGCCGCTGCCTTCGCGCAGCAGTTATTTCGGCATTCTCGACCTGGCGGGTTTCCCGAAGGACCGTTATTGGCTCTATCAGGCTCGCTGGTGTCCCGAGCGGCCGATGGTCCATATCGTCCCGCATTGGACCTGGCCCGGCCGGGAGGGGCAGGTGACGCCGGTCCATGTCTATACTTCCGGCGATGAGGCAGAGCTTTTCGTCAATGGCAAGTCCCAGGGGCGGAAGAAGCTGGCTCCGGGGGAGTACCGGTTGCGCTGGGATGATGTGGTGTATGAGCCTGGCCGGCTGAAGGTGATTGCTTATAAGGACGGTGTCGAATGGGCTTCGGAGACGGTCCGTACGGCGGGCAGGGCGCGGCGTCTGCGGGTGCTTCGTGAGACGTCGGCAGATGTGTCTCCGGCAGAGGCCGGCGAGCTTGTGTTCTATTCCGTCGCCGTGACGGACTGGCGGGGGCGTTTCGTTCCGGATGCAGATAACTTGCTGAAGTTCAGTGTTAAGGGGCCGGGAGAGATCGTGGCGGTCGATAACGGCGATCCCACTTCGCATGTGCCCTTCTACAGTCATGAGATGCCTGCTTTCCACGGCCTCTGCGCCGTCATCGTCCGTCGCACCGGTCCCGGCCGCATCCGCCTCAAGGCTTCCATGCACTGATCGTGCGCCGGGGGCTGATGGCCTCTGAGAGGACTCCGTTCCGCTGCGCTCCACTCCGGCCCCTCCCACCGTTTCCTGCGTCCTCGCTGCGCGAGAACTTGTCTCCGGCGGGCCCCTCCCCCTGCCCGTGTCCGGGGGTGGACACGCCTCTCAGAGGCCATCAGCCCCCCCCCGGCGTCGGACGCCGTCATATAGAATAGCAGCGGTGCTGCGAACTTTTGGGAGCATTCCCCCGAAGGGGTAAAGCTTTCGCTCCCAGAAGTTCGCAGCACCGTTGCGTAGGAGAGGGACGGCTACTGCGCCGTAATGGTCAGGCTCGGCGAGTTGTGCGCCATGTCAAGGACGATCTTGTAGGTGCCGGCTTTCTCGATCTTGACGTTGCCCGCACCGATGCAGTTCAAGTCAGTCGGATCATCGCCCAGGGAATAGTCCCAATTGCCGTTGAAACGGATCTTGAACTCAGCCGCGGAATTGACCGAAATCATCCCGCTGTAGGTCAGGCTGGCCTCGTCGAAAGTCATCTCGACGTCGTCGCTCCAGTTGTTGAAGCTGCCGATCAGACCGACCTTCGTGATTGCGAAAGCCGTTGCGGTCGCGGCCTCCATGTCGACATTGAACCAATAGGTACCGTTGGGTAAGGTCAGGTTGTCACCGGCGCCGACGGCGAGGGTCCACTTGAGACCGTCAGCCAAGGCCATGCCGGTCCAGTTGCCGTCGTGGACGAACTTGAAGCCGTAGGTCATGTTGTACATGGTCAGGGGACCCTGGAACTTGCCGCTGAAGTCGCCGCGCAGTTTCGGGTCGTTAGCGCCATCCCAGCTATGGCCGGAATAGTCACCCGCTACGACCAGGCGGTTGCCCCACTTGGGTGTGTCGCTGTCGCCGGTCTTGGTCAGGACAGCCCGGTAAGGCGTCGTCGCCAGGTAGAGTTCGACCGTGTAGATGCCGGGCTCGGTATCAGCGATGTTATCTCCGCCCTGCACCAGGTTGTCCAGTGTACCGTAACCGAGGTTGACCGCCCAATTGGCATCATCATTCATGCGGAACTTCCACTGGGCGCCGGCCGGGATCTCGAGGTTCTCGATCTTCCAGCTGTCGCTCTCGGCATTGTACTGGAGGAAGTAGGCGGGATCGACGCCCCATCCGGTGAAGGTGCCGCAGATCTCGACACTTTCGATCAGCGTGGCGGTCGCTTTCATCTCGTTGAGGTCCAGCGTGATCTTGTAATAACCGTTGGGCAGGGAAATGTTGCCGCCGCCGCTGGTTACCAGGTTGTCCAGGCTGCCTGCATACTCGGCGCTCCAGTCAAGGTTCGGGGTGAACTTGAACTCGACGTTGTCGCCACCGGCATTGACCATGTTGACGAAGCCCTCATAGTAGCCCTCGCCATTACCCGCCAGGCGAGGCGCCGTCGCGGGATTCCATCCCTGATGGCTGCCGGTGAGGCCGACGGACTCGGGGAAGGAGAGGTTGGTGAAGCGGACCGCATACGGGTGCTTGCTCATGTCGAGGCTGATCCGGTAGTTGCCCTCCAGGTTGTTGGAGAAGTTGCCGCCGCCACCGTTGACGCCGTAGCTGTCGTCAATGGAATAGTCCCAGTCATTGTTGAGACGGAACTTGTACTCGCCGGGGGCGAGCGCAACTTCGGTCTTGAAGATGTTGGTCTCTTCGTCCCAGCTCATCGGGATCTCGGCATCCCAACCGCCGACGGCCGTGCCGATGATACCGACGCTCTTGATGCTGACCATCTTGATGGTGTTCAGCTTCTTGTTGAGCATGATGACATACTTGCCGGAAGGAACCTTGATGTTGTCGGCGACACCGACGGTACCGTTGGCTGTCACATAGACGCCATCCTTGCCGCCGACGGTCACGGCACCGCCGAAGTCGTCCTTCCACTCGGGATACGGGCTGAACTTGAACTCGACGTCGCTGCCATCAGCGGTGGTCAGGTTCACGATACCTTCATAGTAGCCCTTGACGGTGGAGGATAAGGTAAGGGTAGGAGCGGAGGCCGGATCCCATCCCTGGTGGCTGCCCGGGATGTAGAGTACCTCCGGGAAGGTGGCGATGTAGGTCTTGACCTTCAGGGTGCCGGAAGTGGCCTCGATGCCGCCAGGAAGGGACTCGCAGACCGCTTCGACGATGAAACGGACCGGCACTTCGGCGTCTTCTGCGCCGCCGGCCGCGATGACGGCCTCGTTGAGGGCGTCGACGGTCGTGGCGTAGCTGGTCTCAGCCAGGCCTTCGGCCAGCTTGTAAGGCTCGCCGTCACCGACTACCATATAGACGTTGTAGCTCACGCTCTCGCCATAGACGAGACGGGCCGAGGTCCAGCTGAGAAGCTCGACGGAACCGGTCGGGTCGCTGGGATCGAGCGTGATGGCGTCGGCGGCGAGGGTGATTTCGGCCGCCACGCCGTCACCGTAGGCGTACACATTGACGGTCACGGTGTTGGACTGGTAGGTCTCGCCGTTCTCCGCTACGCGGACGAAGAAGGAGAGCGGGAAGGTGTCGTTCTGGGGCAGGTCCGTAAAGCTGGAAAGGACCAGCTGGCGGAACGAAGCCTTGTCGGACTTATAGAAAAGGTCTTTCCCGTTGGAGAGGGAGACGGTCTTGTCGCCGCGCTCCATGAAGAACTGGTAGTCCAGTCCCGCGGAAAGGTTGCGGTAGGCGGTCCAGGTAAACATCACATCCTCGCCGGTCGTGCCGGTGGTGAGGAGGATGTCATTGTGGGCCTGCAGCTCGGGGGCGACGGGATCGGTGGAGAACACGTCCTCCGGCTCGACGACCTGGCAAGCCGCGAAACCCAGACACAAAGCAGCGAATGCTACGAAACTGTATATCTTTTTCATATCCGTACTTTGTTATTACTGTTTTTCCATGACCAGGACGAAAGGAGTCCGGTTGCCGTAGAGTTTCATGAGATAGGTACCGTCGCCGGGGACATTCATGTCGGCGCCGCCGGCCTCCAGCTCAAAGCCGCCTTCGACATCGTCGCTGGCCTTGGTGGCCGTACCGAGCTTGGTATCCCAGGCGTGGTTGTAACGGATCAGGAAGCCGTTGCCGCCGGAGAAGGTGACCGGACCGGCCGTCCAGACGTTCTTGAGGTAGTCGTAGCTGAAGTCCACGTCCTTTTCCCAGTTGCTCTCGGCGAAGTTGCCGATCAGGCTGATGGCATTGATCCCTTCGGCGCTGATGGTCTTGGCGTTGAGATCGACGGTGAGATGATAGATCTCCTTGGCGGAAGCGCCGAACTGGAAATTCTCGTCATTGTTCTCCGGGCACTCCCAGGACGGCTTCAGACCGCTGTAGCCCCAGTAATCGCCGGCCCAGGCGCGCTGGGTCAGGATCTTGAAGCCCTGGTCTTCACCGGGAACGATGGTCCCGCCGGCGAGGTAGTCGATGAGCACTTTGTAGATCTTGGTGCCGCCGCCGGTCTCCCAGAATTCGGGTGCGTGGTCCACATCCCAGCCGTTCTCGAACTGGCCGCAGATGTAGAGGGCGTTCAGCTTGGCCTTGAAGGTCTGGACGTTGAAGTCGCGGGTGTTGGATGAAATGGGCGCGATGTCGGTGTCCGCAACGGTCGCACTGACGCTGGCTGTGACCTTGGCCAGGTCGTTGGCCTTGACACCCAGCGAATTGATCAGGATGCCGTTGATGTCAGCCTTGGTCAGGGACAGGGAATTGGCGAAGGTGGTACCTGCGACGGTGCTCTGGTCGCCGGCCGTCAGGATCAGGCTGTAAAGGATCGATACGGGAGCGCCGAACGAGGCACTCTCCCAGGCGAAGGATACGGTTTCTTCCGTATTGTTCTGGTCGATGGCGATGTCGCCGATGGCGACCAGCTGTGGCGCGACGAAGGCCGAAGGATCGGCAAGGCGCGTCTGCTCATTGGTGGTCGCGGTGCCGTTGGAGCCGCCGCCGTTCTCGCCGAATTCGGCGATGTCACAGGCGGCGACACTGAGCGTCAGCGCAGCCAGGGCCATATAGATAAATCTTTTCATATTCAAGCAATTTGACGATTAATAGCCCTTGTTCTGGACCAGGTTGGTGTTGGCATTCAGGTCCGCCTCGATGATCGGATAGAGGGTCCGGTATTCGGGGAGGGAAACGTGTCCGTCCTGCACGCCGCCCTTGTAAGGCCAAGGGAAGGAGGCGGAGGTGAAGTAGCCGTAGCGGATCAGGTCCGTGCGGCGGTGACCTTCAAGCATCAGTTCGCGGGCGCGCTCGGCGAGCAGCCAGTCGAGGGTCAGCTCGTCGTCTGCGGGCATCGGGACTCCGGCGCGGTCGCGCAGGGCCTTGATGTAGCCTTTGGCCTCAGAGGAAGTGACCTTGCCGCCGTTCAGGCGGGCGTCAGCCTCGGCATAGATCAGATACATCTCGGCCAGGCGGATGAGCGGGAAGTCCATCGAGGAGAAGGACTGGTCGTTGAGGTGTCCGTCGCTGTAGAGGCCGCTGAATTTCCAGCAGCGCCAGCCGCTCTCGGTCTTGCTGTTGTCGAAAGTCGGGATGCCCTCGTTGAAGAAGAAAGCCCGCTTGTCGGAAGCAGCCCGGTCGTAGCCGAAGGTATAGTTCGGGAGGTCCTTGGCCTGTTTCTCTCTCGCAGCGTCGTCTTTCTCATCCTTGGTTCCGTCGCCGTTGAAGTCGTCGAGGTCGGGATTGTTGTGGGTATAGCCGGCGTCCGGATCGTTCCAGGTCACGTTCTTGAGGTTGAAGTAGGAGACATACTCGTTGGAGACATGATAGCCGTTCCATTCCTCAGGGACGATGACGGAGCCGTAGTCATACCCCAGCAGGTAGGCCACGATGGCGCGGGACTTGTCAAAGAAAGCGGACGCAAGGGTCGTGGTGCCGCCCCAGCTCTGCGAGTGGTCCTTGTCATAGTCGATGCCGAAGATGAACTCATCCGCAGCCGCTCCGTTGGTGGTGTTGTCCTGCATGAAAAGCTTGGCATAGTCCGGATGGAGCTTGTAGCCCATGCCGATCACCTTGGCCGCCATGTCCTTGGCATCCTGCCAGCGGGCGGTGCCGGTGTAGACCTGGGCGTTGAGGTACATGCGGGCCAGCAGCAGGTTGGCGGCGTCCTGGTCGGCGCGGCCGTAGCCGTCGTCGGTATCCTTGCGGGCAGCGGGCGTCAGCATCTGGTCCTTGACCGCGAGCAGCTCGCTCTCGATCCAGGCGAACAGGTCGGCGCGCTGAATCTGCTCAGGCGGCGTAGACATGAGGGCCGTGGCGAAGGGCACGTTGCCGAAGCAGTCCATCAGGTGGTAGTAGTACAGGGCGCGGAGGAAGCGCACCTCTGCCTCGCGGGTGGCGTCCATGCCGGCGCATACCTCCAGGTAGTGGTTGCAGTAGGCGATGCCGGTGTAGAGACGGTAATAGAAACCCTGGAGCATGGGGTGGGAGGCGTCCCACTGGTTGTAGTTGAAGGCGGGGATGCCAGGGTCGCCCCAGGCGCAGATAGCCTCGTCGGTGGTCAGTTCGTTGGCATTCCACAGCTGGCGCACGAATCCGGCGGTACCGCCGTCGAGACCGTCGATGTCGCAGTCGCCGCCCTGGCCGGTCTGGCCCTGCAAGGCCATGTTGGAGTAGCACTTCGTGTAGAGTGCGGGCTCGTCGGGAATCATCGTCTTACTGGGGTCGATAGGCGTGACGTCAAGGTCGCCAGTGCACGAACTCAGGCCTGCGGTCAGCGCGATGGCTGCAACAGGCAGCATATTCTTGAAATATCTTAAGTTCATAATCATATTCTATAATAATGTGTAATCTTCAATCTTCAATGCTCAATGATCAGAAGTTCAGGTTCAGACCCAGCTGGATAGTGAGCGGGCGGGGATACATGTTGTTGTCGATGCCGCCGCTGACCTCAGGATCGATACCCTCGTACTTGGTGATGGTAAACACGTTGGTGGCCGAGGCGTAGATACGTCCGTCGATGCCATTGTAGTTACCACCCTTGAAGAGGCTCGTGAAGGAGTAGCCCAGTGTGATGTTGTCGCACTTCAGGAACGATGCGTTGTGCACGAAGTAGTCTGACAGGGCGTGGTCGTAGGTAGACCAGTTGCGCTCGATGGCGCCGGGG
>CAMOTB010000024.1 GCA_946625485.1 uncultured Bacteroidales bacterium
TTCAGTTCGGCGAAGGCAACTTCCTCCGCGCATTCATCGAGTGGATCATCTGGAAGACCAACCAGAAGACCGATTTCAACGGCTCCGTCGTGGTCGTCCAGCCCATCGAAAAGGGTATGGTCGAGTGGCTCAATGAGCAGGATGGCCTCTATCACCTGAACCTGCAGGGACTGCTGAACGGTGAAGCGATCGACAGCGTCGATCTGATCGACGTGGTCAGCCGCGGCCTCAATCCCTATGCGGATTTCCAGGCATACCTGAAACTGGCGGAGCAGCCCGAGATGCGTTTCATCATCTCCAACACCACGGAGGCGGGGATCGCTTTCGATCCGGCCTGCAAGTTCGAGGATGCGCCGGCTTCTTCCTATCCCGGCAAGCTCACCCAGCTCCTGTATCACCGCTATGAGTATTTCAAGGGAGACAAGAGCAAGGGCTTCATCCTCTTCCCTTGCGAGCTGATTTTCGAGAACGGCAAGCACCTGAAGGAGTGTATCCGTCAGTATATCGAGCTGTGGCAGCTCGGTGAGGGTTTCCGTGACTGGTTCGAGACGGCCTGCGGCGTGTATTCCACGCTGGTGGACCGCATCGTTCCGGGTTATCCCCGCGACAATGCCGCCCAGCTTTGTGAGCGGGTCGGTTACGAAGACCGGCTGCTGGACAAGGGTGAGATCTTCCACCTGTGGGTCATTGAGGCTCCGCAGTCCGTCGCTGCCGAATTCCCGGCCGACAAGGCGGGCCTGAACGTGCTTTTCGTGCCGTCCGAGGCGCCGTACCACGAGCGCAAGGTCACGCTTCTGAACGGCCCGCACACTGTCCTTTCGCCGGTGGGCTACCTGAGTGGGCTCGATACCGTGAAGGAATGCTGCGAGGATGAGCTGATCGGTCCTTTCGTGAAGAAGGTCATGTTCGAGGAACTCCTGCCGACGCTCAACCTGCCGGTGGAGGAACTGGAGAAGTTCGGCTCCGATGTGATGGAGCGTTTCCGCAATCCTTTCGTCAAGCATTTCGTGACTTCGATTATGCTCAACTCTTTCCCGAAGTTCAAGACGCGCGACCTGCCCGGCCTGAAGACCTACCTGGCGCGCAAGGGCGAACTGCCGAAGGGCATCGTGCTCGGCCTGGCGGCCATTTGCACCTATTACAAGGGCGGCAAGCGCGGCGAGGATGAGATCGTGCCGAACGATGATCCGAAGATCATGCAGACGCTGAAGGACCTCTGGGCGACCGGCGATGTGCGCAAGGTGGCCGAGGGTGTCCTGGCGGACGAATTCATCTGGGGCGAGGATCTGAACGCGATTCCCGGCCTGACCGACCTGCTGTGCGCCGACCTGGCCCTGATCCAGGCCGAAGGCATGCGCGCTGCCGTCGCTTCTGTGCTCTGATATTGTAGGCGTCGGCTATGTGCTGACGTCAGACTGGACGCCGGAGGCAGGCTATATGCTGGAGAGCGGAAGTTTTACCCCTGCGGGGGAATGCTCTCCAGCATATAGCCTGCCTCCGGCGTTTCAATGTCCGAGCTAAGTCCAGGACCCTTCTGTTGCCATAATATGAACAATAGGCCCCTGTCGTTCATTCTGTGGCCCGGAATCGCCTGATCGCCCTGGAAAACTGGACACAGAATGAACGGTTAGCCCACGTGGTTCATATTATGGCAATTGCAGGGAAAGGAAAAACTTTCCCGGAAGTTTTGTATCTTTACGAAAAACGAATGGGCTTATGAGACAAAACGTAGGAAGGGTGCTGGGCTGCCTGCTGGCCTGTGCCTTGGGCATACAGACACTGGGAGCACAGACGGTGCTCCGGCACGGAACGGATGACGGTGACTGCGGCCGCTGGGCTGAAAAGGCTTTCGCGCGCGGCAAGGTGCCGCCGTTCTCCTTCACCTACGGGGATGTCCCCTCCGAGAAACTGTTGCCGCACTGGAAATTCAGCCGGAAGGAACTGACGCCCGCCAAAGAAACCGAAGCCCTGACATCCTACACCTGGACAGACCCGCAGACCGGCCTGCAAGTCGAAGCCCAAGTCAAGCGTTTCACCGACTGGAACGCCACAGAATGGGTCCTCCGCTTCCGCAACACCGGCTCAGCCGACACCCCGCCCCTTGCGCAAGTCCGTACCGTTGATCTCTTCCAGCAAGCGGCGCTCAGCCGGCGTGACAAGTCTGTTGCAGCAGCAACGCAGCCGCAGCGAAGCGAGGATGGACTGCTGCTGCAACAGACTTGCCCGCCGGCCCAAACCTCAACGCCGCAGCGCAGCGAGGATGGACTGCTGCAGCAGCAGACTTGCCCGCCGGCCCCCAACCCCAACGCCCCCGACTGGCACATCTACTTCGCCGACGGCCCCTACTTCAGCGCCGCCGACTTCCGCTCCCGCGACACCCTCCTGACCGCCGGCGAAACCCTCCACCTCGAACCCGACGGCGGCCGCTCCTCCAGCCATACGATGCCCTACTTCAGCGTCAAAACCCCCACCGGCGGCATCGTGTACGGTGTCGGCTGGACCGGCAGCTGGACCGCCGACATCACCCGGACCGGCTCACCCCGGCAACGTAAAGACGACGGATACCACGTGCAAGCCGGCTTGCGGGACTTCGACGCCTTCCTCCGTCCAGGCGAAGAGATCCGCGCCGCTTCAGCCTTCCTCATTCCCTGGCAAGGAGAAGACCGCATGGACGGGCAGAACCGCCTGCGCCGCTTCATCCTCGCGCACCACCATCCGGAAGCCTCCGGCCGCCCGGTCGAAGCACCGCTCCACTCCGGCCTTGACCACCACGGCCCCTGGCCCTGCGACGAATTCGCCTGCCTGACCGACTATCTGGCCATCGCCTCCATCCGCCAGCAGGTCCGCCTCGGCATCCATGCCGACTCCTTTTGGATCGACGCCGGCTGGTACGACCGGGCCGCCGACTACCGTAACGGCTACTGGTGGCACAGCGCCGTCGGCAACTGGAAACCCGATCCGCAGCGTTTCCCCGACGGCATCGCTCCCATAGCCGATGCTGCCCATGAGGCCGGATGCAAACTGCTGCTCTGGTATGAGCCCGAGCGGGCCAATGTGGATTCGGACTGGGCCCACGCCCATCCGGAATGGATGCTCGCCGCCTCCGGTGCGCCCGCCGTGCCGATGGAAGAACCCGTAGATTCAGCCTTTATTGTCAATCTGGGCATCCCCGAAGCCCTGGACTGGGTCTGCCGTGAAATCGTGCAGAGCATTACTGAGAACAAAGTCGACATCTACCGGCAGGACTTCAATATCATGCCGGAACCCTTCTGGCTCAACAACGATGAGCCCGGCCGCCGCGGCATGACGGAAGTCAAGTATATCAACGGTCTGTACCGCTATATGGACTATCTGCACGAGCAGCTGCCCTTCCTGATCATCGATAACTGTGCCGGCGGTGGCCGGCGTCTGGATTTCGAAATGGTCTCACGCGCCATTGCGCTCTGGCGCTCAGACTACTCCAATTACATTGACGGGATGCAGTGCCACGGCTATTATCTCAACCAATGGCTGCCGGTCAACTGCACCTGCAATGCCAGCGTCAATCCCTACGACTACCGCTCGACGCTCGCCGCCGGCGTGAATTTCACCTGGGGCGCCCTGGGCGGCAAAGGCCGGATCTCCATCGAGGGCGAAAAGGCCGTCATCCGACTCTACCGGGGCCTGAAAGATTATTTTCTGGAAGATTTCTATCCGCTGAGCGGCTATGGTGACATCACGCGAGACGACCAGTGGATGGCTTACCAGCTGGACCGTCCGTCCGACGGGACCGGCATCGTCGTCGCCTTCCGCCGCAAGGAGTCACCGGACTCGACCTATACGGTGCAGCTCCGCAGCCTGGATCCCGATGCCACCTACTGCCTGTCCTTCGACCCGGACGTTGCCGCCCCCGGCCGCGACTCGATCCGCCTCGGCCGCAAGCCCAATCCCTCCTTCCTGACACCGGACGACAGCAAAAGCCGGCGGGACAAGTCTGCTGCTGCAGTAACGCAGACGCAGCATAGCGAGGATGGACTGCTGCAGCAGCAGACTTGCCCGCTGGCCACGGCAGCAACGCAGCCGCAGCGCAGTGAGAACGGACTGTGCCCGTCGGCCTGCGAAGCCCACCCCGGACAAAACGTCTTCACCCGGACCGGCCGCGAACTCTCCGAAGGCCTGACCCTTACCCTCCCCGTAAAACGCTCCAGCCTCCTCCTCCGCTACCGCCGCTGTCAAGGAGAACCGGAGATACAACGGTAAGGAGGTTCTGATACAAATACACTTTGAAAAGCTATGAACAGCGTTGCATTGGTACTATCGAGCGGCGGACCGAGGGGCTTCGCCTATATCGGAGCCATCGAAGAACTCCTGCGCCGGGGCTATGTCATCTCGTCCGTTACCGGGACTTCCGCCGGAGCCCTCGTGGGGGGCATCTACGCGACCGGAGGCCTGGAGGCTTTCAAGGAGTGGATCACGGGTCTGACACCCGCGCAGGTCATGACGTTGATGGACCCGGCGCTCAGCCGGACGGCCCTTGTGAAGGGAGAACGGCTGATGCGGGAGATCCGGAAACGGGTCCCGGAGGTGAACATCGAAGACCTGCCCATTCCCTTCACTGCCGTTGCGACGGACCTGTACACCGGGGAGGAGATTCTTTTCCGGGAGGGACCGCTTTTTGACGCCGTTCGTGCGAGCATTTCGATCCCGTCGATGTTCGTGCCGGTACGCATGGGCACGCGGATGCTGATCGATGGCGGCATCTGCAATACTTTTCCGCTCAATCGTGCCATTCGGACGGAGGGTGACATCCTCGTGGGCTTCAATGTGAACGAGATCGATGCAGGCGAGATCCGGTCCTTCCTCGAATCACGGAAGGAACTGGTTGAGAAGGGGGCCGCGTTGAAGGAGGAGGCAGAGCACCTCTTCCGGGAAACGCTGAGCACCCCGGGAACCGACTCGCTCCGTCGGGTGAAGGAGTTGGTCCTAACCGGCGTCGAGACCGTCCGCGAGGACCGGAAACTGGAATCGGACGGTCGTGACAAGCGGATTCCGACGGGGGCGGGTGATAATGTGGCCTCCATCCTGGACCGGAGCTTCGGCATCATGAATTGCGCCATGGCGCGGCAGAGTATCGCCCTCGCTCCGCCCGATATCCTGGTCAGCCTGCCGTATGATACCTATCAGGGCGTGACAGCATACGCGCGGGCAGGGGAAATCATCGAAAAGGGACGCGAATTGATGTCCCGGGCCCTGGACCGGTATGAGGCATGACGGTGAATGGCATCGTGAGAATTTGAAGGCTAAGAAGAAAAAGTCTGCGGAAAAAACCGTATCTTTAGAAGACCAAACTGGAATATTATGAAAATTGCAATCTGCTCGGACCACGCCGGTGTGGAATATAAGACGAAACTCATCTCCTATCTGCTGGGGAAGGGTTACGAGGTGTTGAACTTCGGGACGGACAGTACCGTGAGCATGGATTACCCGGATGTGGCCCATCCGATGGCCGCAGCCATCGAGGCCGGGGAAGCCGATCTCGGCATCGCCCTCTGCGGGACCGGCAACGGGATGTCCATGACCCTGAACCATCATCCCGGCATCCGGGCTGCCGTGGCTTGGAATGTCGCCATCGGCCGTCTGGCCAAGGAACACAACAATGCCAATGTCCTCGTGATGCCGGCCCGTTTCATCTCTTATCAGATGGCTGTCAGCATCGTACGAGCCTGGCTGACGGCGGACTTCGCCGGAGGCCGGCATCAGCGGCGGATTGACAAGATTCCGCTCTGATCCGGTATTCCCTTCACCCCTTACAGACATGGAGGCCCTGATCCCCCGGAGCGGAATGACGCTCTCCGACAATATCGAAGACTATCCTTCCGGTCTTATCCTTCCCATCGACAAACCTTGGCGCTGGACTTCCGCCGACGTGATCCGAAAGGTCAAGTGGGCGGCGGGCAGGCATTTCCATAAAAAGAACCTGAAGGTCGGTCATGCCGGGACGCTCGACCCCCTGGCGACAGGGGTCCTGCTGGTCTGCATCGGCAAGGCGACCAAACTGGCGGATACGCTCCAGGCGCACGAGAAAGAGTATGAGGCCGATGTCGTTTTCGGCGCCACGACGCCTTCCTACGACCGGGAAAAGGACATCGACCGGCATTTCGGGACGGAGAACGTCAGCGAGGCTTCCCTTCGTGGGGTCCTGCCTTCCTTCCTCGGTGAGCAGGAGCAGGTCGCGCCGCTTTTTTCGGCCAAATCCGTGGATGGCGTGCGGGCCTATGAGATGGCGCGCAAGGCTTATAAGGCCGCGCAGCGGGGAGACGGCAGTTTCGATCACAGCGCTTCCGAGCTGCTGACGCGGCAGCGGATCTGCATCCCGGAGCTGGAGTTGCTGGAATACGGAGACTGCAGCCTTTGCGAGGGCTGGGCGGTCGGTACGGTTCCCAATGACGGCCGGGATCCCAGTGACATCCGGGCTGCGGAAAGTTTAACCCCTTCGGGGGAATGCAGCCCGGATGTCACTGGCACCCCGGCCTGTGCTGAAACTAATCCTGATCGCTTTGAGGCGAGGGTTAACCCCAGGATCCATGTCATCTCCCTGGAGGGTATCGACCTGCCTTGCGCACGGGTCCGGGTCGTCTGTACCAAAGGGACCTACATCCGCGCCCTGGCCCGGGATCTGGGCGAATCGCTGGGCAGCGGAGCCTTCCTGGGCTCGCTGAGGCGCACCCGTACCGGCGGCTTCCGGGTTGAGGATGCGCTCAGCCTCAGCGAAGCGCTTGCCCTCCTCGCTTAGGGCGGAGAGAATTATTTCCTGCGGAGGGTGGTCGTAAGGGTCACGGTCGTTCCCCGGGGTATCGTCGCCGTATATCCTGCAATCCTGTAACCCTCGTTGGCATTATCCCAGCCGCTCGGACGCGACGCCCAGTCGGACGGTCGTGACGCCGGCCAGGTCGTGTAGTGGATTTCTACCGCCGGGGCGGAACTCTTCGCACTGAGCGTCAGGGATTTGCCCTTCTGCGTAAGCGTTTCTCCCGAACTGCCGGTCTCGACGCTGGCGGCCGTCATCATCCGCCACATCACCTGGGCATCGGAGCCGGCCGGCGCCGTGATTTCGTCCGTAACCACCAGGTCGTCACCGACCAGGCGCAGGGTCCGGAATACGGACTGGGCCTGCCCCTTATAGACCGGGGTCAGATCCATCTTGACGCCGGGGGAATCCGGATCCGTATAGCGTTCCACGACCGTCGCCTTGCCGCCGACCGTATGGTCGCTGGCATGGAGCTTGGTGAAACTCCCGTCAAAGTTGGAGAAGGACAGCGTGCTGTGACTCAGGTTGTTCATCCGGAAGATGTCCCAGCGGAGCGATGCCTGTTTCATGTCCCAGTAGCTGCCACCGGCAGCGGCCGTCAGGTTTTCCATGTCGGCGTAGTTGGGACGAGGCAGGTCGTCCGACCATCTGACGCCTTGCGACTCATAGACAAAGGAGCCGGCATCCATGTGTCCGTGGTTGCTGCTGGCAGCTCCGCCCTTGAGGCCGAAATAGCTGTCCGTCGCGTCATAGTTCCAGCCGGTGTGGACCATGGCGACCGGGACCAGCCCTTCTCCGACCCAGAGGTTGGAGGAGGGGAAGGCCAGGTTCGAAGGGTCGAAACGGAAATCCAGGACATACCCGGGGACCAGGGGAAGAAGCCGGTCTGCCGAGTACTTTCCCTTGTCCAGGAGCCGGATCTCGTTGGCCAGCAGGGCCGAATTGCCGGTCTGGGCCGCAAACCACCACAAAGGCGCCTGCATTGTTTCGTTGGCGCTGCCTCCGTCCGCAAAGGAGAAGTTCCCTCCGCAGGGGGTGCCCATGAACAGCATGAAGTCCCCGGTCTTCAGGAAGCCGTCGATCTGGGAAAGGCCCTTGTCGTCCCCGAATGCCTTCTGGAGCATCTGGAGCAGGCAGACCTGGTAGGAAGTGCCGTATTCCCAATAGCCATAGCCTTCGCCGTAGTTGCCGTCGGGGGCATACATGGCCTGGACAGCGGCGGCATTGGAAGTCAGTGCATTCTCGATCACCTGGGCGCAGCGGGATTTGTCCTGGGGATAGGCGGCGAGGGCGGCGGCGACGAGTCCGCCGTTACACACGGAGTTCCAGTTGTTTCTGGTCTTCAACGTGGCATTCTGTCCGCTGCTGTTGTTCAAAGCCGTGTCGATGGCGTAATCGCTGAGCGCTTTCCGGACCATCGTACGGGTTTCGTAATCCAGGTCGTAGTAGAGCCAGTCATAGGCAATGGCAACGCCGAGCGCCATCTCTCCGACGTCGAGATAGTGGGACGGGTGCCAGTCCGGGAAACGGGCGCACACGGTGTAGAGGGTTTCTTTCACCTTGTCCAGATAATCCTCCCTGCCGGTCATCCGGAAGGCATAGCTGCAGTACAGGAGCCGTTTTACCACCGCCCTGGAGACGGAAAGCAGGCGTTTGTTGGAGGCGTCCAGCTTGTAGCTGATGGCCGCACCGGAGGCGACCTCTCCTTCTGCGTAGGAAAGGATCAGGCGGTGAAGCCGGGCCAGGGCGGGCCAGGCCGCCTCATCCCCGACGCGTGCGGCAAGCGTCTCGAAATCGCCCCGGGTCATGAGGATACGGGGGTGTCCCAGACTCTTGAGGACGGAATAATCATAGCTGCCCTTGATGTCCGGCGTGCTGTCTTCCGGCTCTTCCTGGTAGCTGGTGCTGAAGCGTACCGCCGTGCTGCGATAACTGTTGTCGCCAGCCTGGACGATGGCGCGGCACTCGTATTCCTGACCTGCCGTCAGACCTTCCAGGACATAGCTGAAATGTTCTTCGGTCTTTTCGCAGAAAACGGTCGTCCAATCGGCGGAAGCGACGCTCCGGTATTCAAACCCGCAACGGAACTGTGCGGCATCGAAGTAGGGGAGCGCCTCGAAGGACCCCCGCAGCCGGGCGGAAGTCAGCAGAAGGGGATCGACGCTGACCGGGCCCATGTCAACGGACTGGACCAGGAAGACCAGCGGATCCGAGGAGGACAGGTAGTAGGCGCGGAGTTCGAGGATGTTGGTCTCACCGGATCCGGTGGAGACGATCCTGTAGGGCATGCCGTTGGTGCCGGCGAAGCGCCAGGTCAGTTCGGAACCTTTGGTAAGCTGGGCGGTTGAGGCCCCTCCGCCGGGAATGTCTTTCCCGCTGGCATCGGTGATTTTCGGATTGCCCAGGTTGGAGGTCTTGGCGGATCCGTTGGAAGCGAACTCGCCGTTGGTTCCTGCCGTGACCGTAATCTTATAGACGGCCTTTCCCTCGCGTCCCGGGACTTCAAGATAGGAGCCGGGACTGCTGCCGTAGCGGAAGCCGGTGTGGCTGGTCGGGGCGATGTAGCACTTTCCCAAGGCCGCCTGGTTGTTGGCATATTGGGTGGTGTCGTAGTTTGCAAAAATGACGAAGTCTCCGAAACGGTCGAGCGTCATGCTGTGCCGGACCCGCATCAGTGAAGTCTGCTGGGCGCTCTGGTAGCCCGTCGGGAACGGGTTGGAAGCGGGGTTGGAGAAGGGCCAGTGGAGCGTTTTGTCGCTTTCCCGGACGAATTCCACCACCGCTACCTCCTCCCAGGTCAGGGCACCGGTATCGATCGTTCCGAGATCCACCAAGGAGGAGGGAGAGACGTCCCTGGGCGTGGGATCGGTCCAGATCGCTTCCTTTCCCTGCTCGTCGGTGAAGATGATCTTCAGGCCTTGCGGGAAAGATTGTGCCGGTACGGAGAAGCAGTAGGAGGCTCCGTTCTCGAACGTGGCGGACGTGGCGGGCGTCAGCCAGACCGAGAAAGCGGATTTTTTATCGACGTAGGAAGAGATTTCCGTCCGGTTGTCCGAGGACACCGTGACGCGGGCGATGCCCCCGAAACGGGCGCCGTCCGGCGTGCGGAGGATGGCTTGCCGGACGCCGTTTCCGGAGAAGGTGAAGCGGATCAGCGCTCCCACGTTGCGGAAGGACAGGGTCGTATCGGCACTGGTGCATACGGCTCCAAAGGCGGCGGGGTCGAAACGGCCGGCATAGCCTTTCTGTTCGCAGGGGAAATGCAGGTACAACGTGTCAGGGCCGGAACCGGCGGGCGCGAAGTGGTCGGCCATCGATGCCGGAAGGACTGACCAGTAGCGGGAGGATTTTTTCCCGGAACCGGTAAAGATCCCGTCACCTTTCGTGGTCGTATAGAGATATGAGCTGTTATCTTTCCCGCAGAATACGGCGATGCGGTCTCCCGCCTCCCAGGAAAGGGACAGGGGGGCACCGGCCGGATCCAGCGTTTGCCGCGACGCCTGGAACGTCAAGGCTGTCGGAGTGGGTTTGACGCCCGGCGTGGGTTTTTCGGGTGTCTCCGGCTGCTCGATGGGTTCTTTGCCGTCACATCCGGACAAACCCAGCACGGCGGTCATGACAAGGATGATTTTCAAGAAGGTTTTCATAAGCGATGAACGGTTCAGTGTTGAGGGTTGAGCCGGCGGCCGAAGAGGTAAAACTTGCAGTCGCCGAACCAGAGGGTACCGGTGCCATTCAGCAGGGTGTAGCTGGTATAGAAGGAGTTGCCGCTTTCGCGCGGGGAGAAGAGGGTGGGCTCTTCAAACCAGACGGGCTGGTCGGCATCGGGGAAGAAACGACCCTTCCGCATATAGACAGGCCCGCGGTTCTGGTAGGAGGTCAGTCCTTCGAAATCGAAGGTATCATGCACGAAGAGGGCATAGTGGCCGCTATAGGCGGCACCGCCTTCCAGGTCGTAGATGGGGCAGGGGGAGCACGGCTGCAGGATCGCAGGGCCGCCATCCCGTTCCCGGAGGATCCGGGGCCGGCTCCAGTGCTGTCCGTGATCGCTGCTGACCGACCAGATCGGCGATCCCAGCGTGCAGCGCATGACGGCAAACAGGCGTCCGTCCGGCAGCCCGACGATGCAGGCTTCCTCCACGGCATGCGCTTCCCGGGGCGTGAACGGCCGGTCCACGGCTACGCGGGTCGCGTCGAACGCTTCCTCTTCCGTATTGAAGAAGGATATCCGGATGTCCCGGATCTCCGGATCCTCGTCGATGTTGTCGTATTGCCAGAACTCTACCCGGCTGAACGCGCGTCCGTCAGCGTTTGTCCCGTAGCGGGAACAGCCGGCCAGATAGCGCCCGTCTTGTCCCAGCCGCAGGGGCCGTTGCCACATGCACCAGGTCGGCGGGATGGCCGGGTCTGCCGGATCCAGGGAGAACCGCCGGAGGAAAGGGAGTTCTTCCGGCTCGCTCCAGGTCTGTCCTCCATCATCGGAATAACGGCCATACATCCAGCCGCAGAGGTGTTTTCGGACCGGTCCTTCCTGGTTCCACAGGCAATACAGGCGCCCGCTCCGGCTCAGCATGGGCTGTTGCCAGGCTGCGACCGGCCGGGGATGGGCCAGGGCCGGGGAACCGGCCAGGATCAGCGGCTTGCTCCAGCTCCGGCCGCCGTCCGCGCTGCGCGAGAAGACGACATGCTCGTCCTCGGCCGCTTCGTGGGAGCCTTGGGTCCAGAAGGCATACAGCATTCCCCGCTGCGGATCTTCCAATACGTGGAAATGGTCGTTGAAACTGTCTCCGACGGCGCTGGAGTCCCGTTGCGCATCCGCGCGAGCCTGCTTCGGCAGATAGACGGTATAATCGTGCGGGATCACGTCAGCGTCGATGGACGGATCCAGATAGTGCCAGTAGAAATGGTCCGGCCAGCGCTCGCGGAAGCGGCCGGTATCCGTGAAATGCTTCTCGATGGCCTCATCCGCCGTCGCATAGCGGTGACAGCTCTCCGGCGAACGGGTTCCGAAGGTCCATTGCTGCTGCTCGGCTGCACCCTGCCCGGGAAAACCGACCCAGACCAGGCTGCCGTTGCGGGGCGGGAACCGCCGGTTGAGGGTAAAGATCGTCGTCAGTTTGGTATGGGCGTTGACGACCGGTTCGACCGTCATCAGGCGGGAAAGGTCGCGGCGGTGGATTTTCCGGACCGGACGGCGCGAGAAGCTGACGCTGTCTCCCAGCATGGCGTCTCCGAAGATCAGCTCCTGCGCGACGGCATGACGTCTGCGATTGAATCCGCTCTCGAGTGCCGCGGGGTCGCTGTATGCCCGACGGAAGTTGAAAGCGCCGTCCCTTCCCGGCCGGTACCAGCCCTTGCGCCGGGCGTATCGGACCAGATCCTTGCTGCCCAGGAAACGGGCCGTGTCCGCAAGATCCACTTCTCCGATGACGTAATAGTTGGGAATGGTCATGATCTCGTCGTCCGGGACACGCTGGGCCACCCAATGGCGGCCGCGTACCACGGAACAGACCCAGCCTTCGTAGCGGTCTGCGATCAGATAGGAGCGTCCGGAATCGTTGTAACCGTATTTCTCCACCATCTCGCCGATGATCCGCACCCCCTCGCGGGCCGTGCGTGCCCGCTGCGCCACGGCGGTGCGTACCTCATACAGGACCGAGCCCTTTGCCCGCGTTTCCCGGGAGGCGCAGCGGTTGGAAGTGACGGCGACGCCCCATTCGTTGAGGAAACTGTCGCCGGTCGCACAACCGGGGAATTCGAACCAGAGATAGCTGTACCGCCCGGCTGCCGCCGGGACGTTGTAGATGTTGAGCATCTGCTCTCCCCGCTGATCTTCGTTGTGGGCCAGATAGACATAGCCGTCGGTCGTGGCTTCGGCTCCGGCGATGACGCCGAAACAGTCATGGCCTTCCGGGATCCTGTCTTGGCTCAGACCCGGCTGCGTCCAGGTCAGCAGAAGAATCAGAAAGAGGGCTCTCATCTTGTCAGAGTGAGTTGAGCAGCGTGCGGAGCCGTTTCAACGCCGGTTCCGGACCCTGGGCTTCTATTTCTTCGTAGGTAAAGGAGTCGATGGCTTGTCGGAGGGCTTCGTATTGCGGCGCCTTGCGGGGATCTGCCGCCAGTTCTTCCAGCAGGATGCGGGCTTTTTCGTAGTCCTGCAGGCCCTCGATCAGTTTTTCGAAGCGTACGGAGGAGCGGCCTTCGGGATAGACCATATAGGTGTCACCGGCGGCCCAGGAACGGAAACGGGCGTCCTGTTCCGGGTCGAGCGTCCAACTGTTGAAGGCCCAGCGCAGGTAGCCGTCAGCCCCTTTCTGGAGGGCGATGAGCGGCAGCCAGCAAGCCTCGGCGGGCTGCGAAGCGATAAAGGTGTTGGGGAAGCCTTCGGCGCAGCAGGTGTAGTAGGTCGAGACTTTCCCTTCGGCACGACGGCGTCCGATCACGCCTTCCGGCCAGGCTTCCCGGAAGCCCAGGCAGAGGTCGTCGATCTCGTCGGCGACGGAGCTGTGGTAGCTGCCGGCGAGGGCGACCTTGAACTCCGGCTCATATTTATGGATGACGCTGAGGGCGTTGCGCATGGCTTCCTCGCCCCGTTCGTCCATTGCGATCCGGGTTTTGGCAAACCAGCCCTTTTCCCGCAGATGGCGGGCGAAATCCAGGATGAAACTGCCCCAGTAGGCTTCATATTCAGGGCTGTCGGTCGGCGCCTTGACGGTCGTGACCGCGCCCGTAGCCTGGTCGAAATAGTCGAAGGCCAGGTTCCAGGGGATCAGGGTGTAGCAGTTGATCTGCCGGTCGATTCCGATGCCCATCATGAATTCGACCCACCGGTCAAAGACGGTGTAGTCATAGATCCAGCTGCCGTCGATGCGGCGGATCTTGGTCACCATCGAGCCGAAGGCGTCCTGCGTCTGACCGTTCCAGGGACGGTCCATCAGGGTGGCCGTGATTACTTTCTGCCCGGCCCGGGCGAGCTGCTCCATCACTGGCCGCATGGCGGCGAAATGCTCCGGACTCCAGAGGGGGACGCCGGCGACGCGTGCGACGGTGTAGGGATTCTGCCAGAGGTCGAGGTGGAAGGGCCATTGCGTGCTTGGCGGCAGGGTCCGGGTCCCGACAGTCAGGGTATAGGGGAGCGTCAGCTTCCGGTCGCCGGCAAGCAGGGTCAGGCTGCCTTTGTAACGCCCCGGCAGTGCATCGGCGGGTACGTCGACGCGCAGCCAGACGGGCTGGACTGTCACGGCAGGGATGTCCAGGGCTTCATAACGGCCGATCAGGTCCGCTTCGCGGATGGCCTCCCAGTTTACGGTATCGCGCTTGCCACATTGATTGTACTTGTCGGCCAGGCGGTCGCCGGTGACATAGCTGACGAAAGAGGCCCGGATGACCTCGGCCGGAATGACGGCCTTGCCCGAACGCAGGGCCGACGCTTTCACCGTCGCGTTGGCGAGGGTCTCCGGACTCCAGATCAGAGCCATGGCATTGACAGTCTCTCCCTTCCAGGCGCCGTAGGAAAAAGCGGCTTTCTGCAGCGACGGTTTCTCCGTGGCGGGGTAGTGCCTGCCGCTGTCTCCCCAGCCGAAGAGGATTCCCTCTCGGGCTTGCAGGGCCGTGGAGATTGCGACCAGGAACCCGATCAAGGCTAATACTCGCTTGCTCATTATCTTTGATAGATTAGTTTACCGTCGCAGAGAACGCCCGCGATGCAGGAGGAGTCTGCGGAATAGACGAAATTGGACACCAGGTTGTAGCAGGGCTGCATCTTCACGTTGTTCAGGTCCACCAGGATACCATCCGCCAGCTTGCCTTCGGCAATGACGCCGCCGTCGATCCCGAACGCTTCGGCCGCCCGGACCGTCGCCCATTCCAGCACCGCCGAAGCCGACAGCAGGTCGGGCGAGGCGCTGACTTTCGAGAGCAGGGCCGCAAACTTCATAGCCTCCCGGAGATCCAGGTTGTTGCTGGATGAGGCGCCGTCCGTGCCCAGCGTGATGCGGCATCCTGCCTTGATCAGATGCTCATAGGGGAAAATGCCCGATCCCAGCTTCATGTTGGAGCAGGGACAGTGCACGATCGTCACCTGCCGCTCCGCCAGGATGTCCGCCTCCTCCTCATTGACATGGACACAGTGGGCCAGGATGATGTCCGGGCCCAGCAGCCCCAGGGAATCGAGGTAGGCGACGGGCCGCATCCCGTGGTCGCGGATGCAGTTGCTGACCTCCGTCCGGGTCTCTGCCAGGTGCATGTGGATGGGAAGGCCGTTCTCCCGGGCGGCGCGGGCGATGCGGACCAGTTTGGCCCCGCTGACCGTATAGATGGAGTGGGGCGCCAGGGTGAAGCGGATCCGCCCGCCCGTAGGGTCCTTCCAGGTCTTGAGGAAATCCAGGACCTCAGGGCCGATGCTATGCGTGTGTCCGTCCAGTACAACCAGGCCGAGAGCGGCGCGCAGCCCGCTTTTCGCGACGACGTCGATGGCCTCCTCCAGGCTGAAATACATGTCGTTGAAGAAGACGGTACCGGTCTCCGCCATCTCGCGGTTGGCCAGTTCATAGCCCCGGTGGAAGTCTTCGCTGCTGAGCTGGGCTTCGTAGGGCCAGATATAGTCCTCCAGCCAGCGCTCGAGCGGCGTGTCGTCCCCGTAGCCGCGCATGAGCGTCATCGCGGCGTGGGTATGCATATTGTACAAGCCTGGGAGCAGGGCCTTGCCTGTCCCGTCGATGACGGTCTGGGCGACGGCGCCCGCAGCGGCAGACAGGCTTTTGAAACGCTTCCCTTCGATGAGGACGTTGCGTGGTTGTCCGTCCAGCAGGATATTTTTGATCAGGATGCTCCCCATGGTGTTACAATTTGGTTATTCGTTTTGCTAAGATAGGGATTATTCGGCTAATCTGAGGCGGATCTTATGCTTTCCTTGCCCGAGCGTGAGCTGCGACGCGGTGCAAGGGGTCCGGTCCACGGAAGCCCGGGTGTAAGCCCAGGGGATCCCGACGACGGCGGTCGTGCCTTCCGGAACGGTCAGGCGCCAGACGATGTGTCCCCGCTTGCGGCGGAAGGACATGGCCACATCGCCGGAGACGGTCGGGAAGGAGAGTTCGCACTTGTCGAAGATGACCGGATCCGGGCAGGCGGCCCAGCGCTTCCAGCCGGCTTCCAGGGGATACAGGCCGAACATCTTCTGCGGCAAGACGGCCAGGGCTGCACCGCTCCAGGCGTGGTTGACGGAGCCGCAGGTCCAGTTCTTGATACCGACCGACCAGCTTTCGAAGAGGGTGTCGTAGTCGGGATGGTTGACCATGAAGTCATAACGCCGGCTTGCGCGCTCCAGCGCATAGTCGCCGTGCCCCATTGCGAAAAGGGCCTCCATCACATATTTCTCCATGAAGCAGCTGGCATGCTCCTCTTTCTGGAAGACTTCGAAGAGGGCGTCGTACTTGTCTTCGAGGGCGACGCCTCCGAGGACGGCCAGGGCCTGGACACGGTCGTCCGTCTCACCGGTATAAGCGGGATGGCGGTAGCCCGCTCCGGTCCAGCAGACATCATTGATGGCCTTGCGGACGCTTTCGAGCCGCTGCTGCCAGCGTGTGGCATCCTCTTTCTCTCCCAGCAGTTCCGCCATCCGGATCGCACCGTCCAGGGCGATGCAGTACCAGGTCGTCTGGAGCAGGTGCATGTCGCGGTTTTCGCCCCAGTCTCCCCAGTTCCATCCGGCCGTGCGGTACTCGGTCAGACCGTCGGAACCGAAGGTATAGCAGTCCAGGTATCTGCGGACGGCGGGGTAGCAGTGCTCGACCGTTTCCCGGTCGCCGGTATTCATGTAGTAACTCCAGAGCCCGTAGCGGCTGACGGCGGCCAGGGACTGGACAGGCAGTTCCTTGACCCAATTGCCGGCCGGGACGGGGGCGAACAGGGAGCCGTCCTCCTTCTGCCAGTCACAGAGCTCCCAGAGCCCCTTGCGGACCAGGGCATGCAGGGAGGTCGAATAGGTGTAGAAGCATTCGTTCAGGATCACGACGATGTCGCCCCACCATTGTGCGCGCTCGCGTTCCGGGCAGTCGAAGAAGGTGTCGCGGGCGTTGACGTAGATTGTGCGCAATCCCTTCTCCCAGAACCGATTGTAGAAAGGATCGCTGCAGGAGAACCGTCCTTCGGGTTCCGTGTCATAACCGGTCTCTCGGTATTGCACTCCGGTGATGGTGGCGCCGTGTTCGACCGTGAGGATGAGGTTCAGGCCGTTGAGCCAGCCCAGGGACTCGTAGGCCTGGGTGCCGGCGCGGGTGATGTATTCGGCGCGCAGGTTTTCCGTGCCACCGGCGGTGGAATGGTCGGTCTCAATCAGGATCCGGTGCCCGCCTTCCGGGTCGCGGACCTGGAAGATCGGAGTCATCTGCATGTTGTGCGGCAGCCGGGCGACGACGGTGTCGCATTCCGCGCCCCGGCGGGTTTCGAACCTGACCTTCTTGATGCCGAAGTCCTTCCACAGGGGGATGGGGCGGAGATGCAGGGCGCCGAGACTGCTCGCAACGCTGCGGGCCGGGGCGAAACCGTCCGTCGGGGCGGTCTGCCAGCCGGGAATGTCCTTGCGGGCGTCAAAGCCGATGCAGGACTCCGGCAGGCGGTAGTTGGGCGGCGAACACTGGGCCGTTCCATAGGCGGGATGGATGCGGCAGAACCAGCCGTCGTTGCCGATCCCGGCTGCGGGGCAGTCGAAGTACAACTGCGCCTGTCCGCTGTCCTTGTGGGAGAAACCCTGTTTGCCGAAGTACCAGAGCAGCAGGGCGATACGGTTCTCGCCCTTCTGAAGGTACGGGGCGAGGTCCACTTCGTCGTAGTAGCTGTCTTTCGGGGTCGGGCCCCGTTTCAGCGAGCCCTCGAATACCGCCAGCGTCCCGTTGATCCAGAGCCAGTACTTGCTGTCGGCGGCAATCATCGCGACAGCCTGTTCAGGTACAGCCTCGAGCGTGACGTCCTTGCGGAAAGCGATCCATTGGTTGGCTTGTCCGGGCTGGGCCTCGGCGCAGGTGAGGGTGAAAGCGGGGGAGGGGGCATTCTCGTCGGCCCGGGCGGGTTGCGTGCCCGCCATGCAGAGGGCGAGGGTCAGAGACAGGATGAACGCATATTTCGGCATAGGGTGTCTTTTTATTGAAACAAATATAACAATAAAAAAGCAATCCTTATCTTTGTCGTATGAAATCAAGAATCCTTCTCCTGCTCGCATCGGTGGCGGGCTGGATCGCATGCCAGGGCCCCGGTGCCCAGGTCCCCGAAAGTGTCCGGAGCGCGGAAGCCTTGGCCGGACGCCTGATCCCGGATTATCAGAAGAACATCATTTTCCGGGAGACTCCTTCGGACAGTACAGACTGTTTCACCTTGTCTTCCGAGGACGGCAAGATCGTCATCTCGGCCAACGACGCCGGCACCATGGCGGTCGGGCTCAATTATTACCTGAACCATTATTGCTACACCACGGTGTCGCAGTATGCAGCCCATCCCGTCGAGATGCCTTCCGTCCTTCCGCCCGTGGAGGAGCCGGTCACGGTCAGCGCCCGGGTCCCGTACCGTTTTTACCTCAATTACTGCACCTTCGGCTATGCCATGCCCTGGTGGGGCTGGAAGGAATGGGAGCGCTTCATCGACTGGATGGCGCTCAACGGGGTCAACATGCCCCTTGCGACGACGGGGGAGGAATCGGTCTGGCAGCGGGTATGGCGCCGTTTCGGCTACTCGGACGAGCAGATCCGCGCCCATTTCACCGGACCGGCTTACCTGGCCTGGCACCGGATGTGCAACATCAATTCCTTCGGCGGTCCGCTGCCGCAGGAGTGGATAGACGCCCAGGAGAAACTGCAGCGCCGCATCCTCGCGCGTGAGCGGGAGTTGTCGATGACGCCTGTCCTGCCGGCTTTCGGCGGCAGCGTACCGACATTCTTCAAGGAGGACCATCCGGAAGCCGCCATCACCAAGGTCTCCAACTGGGGCGCTTTCGGCGATCCCTACCGCTGCTGGTTCCTTTCTCCGGAGGATACGCTCTACGCCCGGATCCAGCGGGCCTTTATCGAAGAGCAGACCGCCCTGTACGGCACGGATCACCTCTATGGCCTGGATCCTTTCAACGAAGTGGATGCGCCCTCGTGGGATGCGGAGACCCTTTCCGCCATGGGCCGGGACTTCTATGCTTCCCTGTCGTCCGCCGATCCTGATGCGCGCTGGCTCCAGATGGGCTGGTTCCTGATCAATGACCGGGTGCACTGGACGCCCGAACTGATGGAAGCCTTCCTCGGCAGCGTGCCGCAGGACCGGCTGATCATGCTGGACTACCATGTGGACTGGGTGCTGGGCTGGAAGATCACCGAACGCTTCTACGGGCATCCGTACATCGCCTGCGCCTTGCTCAATTTCGGCGGCAACACCCTGCTCAACGGCAATTTCCCGACCCTGATCCCTTATTTGGAGGAGACCTTCGCTGACGGCGGGGACAATATGCAGGGCGTCGGCTCGACGCTCGAGGGCTTCGGCACCAATCCCTATTATTACGAGTTCGTGCTCAGCAAGGGCTGGAACTATCCCGAGACGGATGCCCAGTGGATCGACTGCCTGGCGGACAGGCATCTCGGGCGTGTCGATACGACGGCCCGCCGCCTCTGGCACCGCCTGGTGATGGAGATCGCTCCGAAATATACGGGCACGGGCGTTTCGGCGGTGAGTCATCCGCATTTCGGCGCTTACTGGAACTGGACGGTGCGCTATCCCGACATCAAGGGCCGTACGCCGGTCATGGACGGCTTCTGGCGGGAGATGCTCTCGCTCGGATCGGAACGCTATGCCTACAAGTATGACCTGGTCAACCTGGGCCGGCAGGCGTTGGGGGATTACTTCGACGTGCTGAAAGACAGCCTGGAGGCGGCCTGGAACCGGCGGGACGTGCAGGCGTTGCGCGCGGTCAAGGCGCAGATGGGTTCCGTCCTGGATGACATGGATGCGTTGCTGGCCTGCGCGCCCGAAATGGACCTGCGTACCTGGAACGAAGCTTCCCGGACCTGGGGCCGGACGCCCGCCCAGAAAGACGCTTACGAGCGGGGTGCCCGCTCGATCGTGACGGTCTGGGGCAATACGACCCACCTGACGGACTATGCCAGCCGTCAGTGGGCGGGACTGGTCAAGTCCTATTACAAGCCGCGCTGGATGCTGTTTGCCGACGACCTGATTGCGGCCGTCGAGGACGGACGCGACTTCAACGAGAAGAACTTTGACGAGAAGATCCGCTTCTTCGAACTCGGCTGGATCGACCCGGCCCGCACGCCGATCGACTATACCGCTCCCGGCGACCCTGTCGCCCTTTCCCGGCAGATCATCGGGAAATACGGGTTCTAGTTGATCCCGCGCTGCTTCTTGATGGTTTCGTAGGCTTCCTGGATCTTGCGGAATTTCTCTTCGGCGGCCTTCTGGACCTCGGGGCCGAGGGTGGAGACTTTGTCCGGGTGGTTCTTCATGGCCATGCGGCGGTAGGCGCTCTTGACTTCGTCGTCCGTCGCGTCGGGAGAGATCTCCAGGACTTCGTAGGCGGAGTCGGTATCCTTGTAGAACATCGCGATGACGGAAGCGGCATCGGAGGAATTGATCCGGATCGCGGAAGCGATGGCTTCCAGGACGCTTTTCTCGGACTTGCTGAACTCGCCGTCAGCGGCGGCAATCCGGGACAGATAGTCAAAGAGCTGCAATCGCTGGGAGTAGTTCATGTTGGACGCGATCTGCGCGCCGACTTCGTAGATGTTGACCTGCTTGTTGTTGAGCTCGTTCAGGAGCCGCATCGCTTCGTAGGTGGCGGCTTCGCCGAAGTTGCTTCGCACGAAATTGCGGACATAGTCAAGCTCGGCCTGGACGGCCTTGCCGTCGGCCTTGATGACGGCGGAGGAAAGGACCAGCAGGCTGACGAAGAAGCTGTTGCGCTGCTCGGTGGCCGTGTAGCCTCCGCGGGTGCCGCGCTGGTAGTAGCCTCCGTTGGTGCCGGAGTATCCTCCCGTATAGGAGCCGCCGTAGCTGCCGCCCCGGCTTGTGGAACCGCCTTGCTGATAGGGGCCTCCCTGGCCGGAGGAGTTCCCGCCCGGAAGCTGGCGGGCCATTTCGATATAATTGTCCACGGCGGCCCCGAGCACGTAGCCGAGCAGGGCCCCGATCGGCCCGCCCGTCACCCAGCCCAGGAAGCCGGCGATCCATCTTGTCTTTGCCATAAACGCTTGCTAAATAGGGTTTGCAGTCCGCTTCCCCGCAAATACCGGTCCACAGGCGCCCGTCTGCCAAATTGGCTGAAACAAAGAAGAGGCTGACCCGCGGTCAGCCTCTCTCTATTGTATGGGTGCAGGAACGTCAGTCGTTCTTTGCCACGAGGGTGTAGGTCTCCCGGACAACCGCCCGGTCGCGCTGTACCAGATAATCCGTAGCCTTGTACACGTTGCCGCTGGCATCGGTGACGGTGACGGTATAGCTGACAACGTAACGGTCCTTGTTGCTGAAGCGGTTGTAAGGGCTCGATGTGTCGAGTTTGTAGGTACCGCTTCCGCTGACCTGGTAGTCAGCCCCTTCCGGTGCGCTGAGGGTGACATTCTCTCCGTTGTGCGTAAACACGAGGGTGGGAGTCAGCTTCATCTTCGTACCCTTGAGGGCCTGCGTCAGCGTGGACGTGTGCCGGCCGGTCGTGGTCAGCATCACGCGCTCGTTGCCGGTGACATCGTGGTTGAAGTCATCAGGCACCTTGTACTCGACCGTTTCGGTCGTACCGTCCTTCATGGTGATGGTGGCGGAACCATAATGGAACCAGTTGCCATGGAGCTCGGTGATGAACTTGACGCCGAACATCGTGAAATCCTTCGGGGCGATGCTCCACTCGTTCGGGAACCGTTTATCTGCAGAAGCTTGCAATGTGCTTCCGACCAAGAGGCTGTCCAAATCGGAGGAGCCGGTCATGACCAGGGGGACGACGTAGGTGTTCTTGATGGCATCGGGATCATTAAAAAATGCATCCGTCAGCTGCACGGTGATACCTCCGTTGTATTGTCCTTTCGGAATGATGATCCGGTTTTCATCACTCAAGGAATAGTAGGACTTGGGCAGGGGCTTGATCGCATCCCCGTTAGAGAAAGCAACGCCGTTGCACAGGGACTCGTCCAGCTTGATGTTGATGACGCGGTCGACCTTGTTCTGATACACGCCGCCCATGGCTGCGGAAATCACGAACCGGCCGGCATTATCATTCTCATTGGGATACGTATCGTTCCCGAGGATGATTGTCCTGACCGGGAACTGATACGGGAAATACCCCGTAGTATACTTGTAATCCGGGAAATCCGTATTGAAGTTGTGACATCCTGCCAGTACGAGTACAGCAGTCGCAACAGTGAATAATCTTTTTTTCATACTCATTCAGTTTTCAATTTCTTACCACCCTTGGTTTTGGACAAAATTGAACTTCAGCACTTCATTAAAGGGGATGGGACCGTAGATCATGTAGGGCTTGAATTCGCGCTTCTCGACCTCCACTGTCTTGTAGACGCCGTCTTCTAGGCGGATACCCATGGCGGGCTCGGTAAGGTCGTCCTTCCAGCGTCTCAGATCCCAGAACCGGGCTCCTTCAAAACTGAGTTCGATACGGCGTTCGTTGTGGATCAACTTGCGCATGTCCTCTGTGGAAGAGATGCTATTCAAATACGCATCAGGTTGGGTGATGCCGGCGCGTTTGCGGATGGCAGCAAGGACTTCACGTGCCGAGTATCCGTTGTCTCCCTTTCCATCCGGTCCCCAAGCTTCGTTGGCTGCTTCCGCATAGTTGAGATAGATCTCGGTGGCGCGGATAATCGGGATGATGTGCTTCTGGGTACTCGTCTTGCCGGTTTGTACGCTGACATCCTCACGCAGGTGTTTGCGCATGTAGTAACCGGTGCGGGTCGAGTACTCAGTCTTGTCGATACCGTCATTGGTCGTTCCACTCAGGATATCGATTGTCTTGTTCCACTCCTTGCTCTTGTCATATACAACGATTTGCGCCAGGCGGGGATCACGATTGGTGTATGGCTTTTGGGAATTATAGCCGGAAGCGGCCTCCGTGATCGGATATCCGTTCTTCATCGGGAAGGCGTCCACGAAGTTCTGGGTTGGGTTGATGCGGCCGTGGCC
>CAMOTB010000025.1 GCA_946625485.1 uncultured Bacteroidales bacterium
TCCGGCGTCAGCGGCTCTCCAGAGGTTTGCGGGCGGCGTCGTTGGCACGGTAATGCGGTGCGTACAAGGACTCGATCGTCACGACGGGAGCGGCGAAACGGCCCGCCTGCGTCACGAAGAACTCTTCCCGCACGGTAGTATTCTCTTCCGGATAAGTGTCAAAATAATAATCGGTATGATCCGACTTGACATCGCGATAGCCCTGCGGCTGGAAGGACCACAGACCCGAAATCTGCAACGGCCGGATGCCCCAGCCATAATGGCCGGACAGCTGGTCCACCGGGCGCAAGGAAGCCTCCCGGGGAGCGCTCAACTTGACAAAACTCCGGTTCTCAGCATTCCAGATCCGGTATTCGACCGCAATCCGGTCACCGACCGAAACGGGAGCGCCCGGCTGGATCTCCTGCCATTCCAGCACCTGACGGTTTTGCGCTTCCGTACGGTCATTGTATTTCTCCTCCACCGCCTTGGCCCGCAGGAAAACACGCTCAATCTTGAACCCGTTGCCCGAAGCGACGATCCCGGCAAAAGGCTTTTCGAAAGTCTTCTTCAACAGCACGACCCGCGTCTGCAGCACGTCCTCCGGACCGGAAAGGATGCTGTGGATGGCGTCCACGAAGGCCGGATCCGTATCCCACTGCTGGGTCTCCTTCTGCAGCATCAGCCACAGCCGGATCCCGTCCGCGACATCCGAAGCCTCCTGCTTGCGGGCCGCCGGGACGGACACCTCCTGCGACAGACCGGACAGCAGGTCGCACAGCAACGCATGCGCATAAGCTTCGCTCTCCAGCAACCCGCGCCAGGGCATGACCGCATTCGGATAATATTTCCCGCCGTCGCGGTGATCCACCGCATATTCCAGCAGGCTGACGATGTCGGCCTGGAGCGACTTCTGCATCTTGCTCTCCGCGCCGAAGCTGATCCCCCAGGCCTTCGCGAGCGCGATGCCCTCCGGACGGGAAACCAGGTTCTGAAGCGTACGCAGACGCCGGGCTTTCGAGAGGATCTGGCCATTGAGACCCCGCTCTTTCTTGGGTACGAGATACTCCGAAACAAATATCCGGAACTCCTTCATCCGCTTGACGAAGGTTGTCCCGCTGCCCGTCACTTCGAAAGGAAGCGCCGGATAGAACGAACGCACATACAGGTACTGATCTGCGGAAAGGCCTCCGCACCAGAAGGGCCACTCATAGTCAAACTGGTTGCGGTCCAGGAAACGGACGGCCTCCTGGCAGACAGCGTCAGGGATCCCCAGAGGCAGGCCCTGCCCGGAAAGCTTGGCAAAGCGCTCCAGCAAGACGGCCGTGATGACGGGAGAAGACTTCATCCCCTCGAACCAGCCGAAACCGCCATCGCCGTTCTGGCAGGCCAGGATACGTTCCAGCACCTTGGCATCCGGCATCTCAGGATCCAGCCGGACGCCCAGGGATCCGGCCACCTTCCGGACATACAAGGCTTCGCTAAGGGACAGGACATCCTCCGCAGCGGGCTCCACCTTGGACGGCAGCGCCTCGCGCACCATGTCCAGGATGGAGACTTCCTCAACGGCCGCATCTGCACCGGAGGTATTGACAAAGGCCTCGCGCAGACGGGCAATCAGCGCCTCCCGGTCCATCCCGGCGTGCAGGACGGCGGAGTGCGACTCAGTCAGCGTCTGCACGGCCGGGCGCACGGGCACGGTCAGGAACAGGCCGTCCGACAGCGATTCGCAGGCATACACGGCCTGGATTCCCAGGACACCCGACCTGACCAGTTCCGGCGTCGCCTCAATTACATAAGTGACCGATTCGGTCGCGCCGTCGGCGAGCAGCGGAACCATGCCGCCCAGCGTCTTCACCGGCTCCGACGTACGATCCCCGGAAGCAAAGAGCTTCAACACGATGCGGCCGTCCTTCAGGTCCCGGCCGGCGCTGTTGGTAACCGATACTTTCAAGGCATATTGATCCCCCTCGTACAGGTACTTGGGTTCTACGACGGCAAGTTTGACGGGGGTCGAAACGACGATCTCCTCGTGGACATAGGCATTGCGCATCTGCGGATCGTGGGCAAACACGGACACATGGTAGGTCGAAAGCTTGTCGGAGGTCCGGAACGAGAAGGACAACTCCCCTGCCGCGTCGGAGCGGAGGAAAGGCTGGAAAGTCAGCGCACTTTCAAAGCGCTCACGTACAGGCACATCCAGGTCAAAGGCACCGCCTTCATCCTCGTCCATCGACATCATGACCACCGAATTGGCCGCCATGGGAGCCGCCATCGCCATTTCTTCTACGGCCGCATCCATGTACACGGCGTCTGCCGTCGCTGCCTGTTTGGCAGCCATACCCAGTCCCCGGATCCGGATGCCGCGCGACTTGGCACCGTATCCGACGACCACGACATCGTTCATCAGGGCTTCGTCCTCCTCCAGGATGACCCGCATGACGCTCATCGCCGTGCCCCGGGCTTCCTTATAGCCCAGACAGGAAACCAGCAGCCGCGTCCCGGAAGGCACATCCAAGACGAAACGGCCATCCATATCCGTTACCACGCCCTGGGTCTTCCCTTCTACGGTCACGGACGCTCCGACAACCGGCTCACCGTAAGGATCCACCACCAAACCGACGATCTTGCCCGGCTGACCGACCGGCAGCGCAGGCTCGAATTTCGGTCCGGAGCCGAAAGGATCGACCCCTGTGACGGAACCCGGTACAGAATTGCAGGAAACATAGGCCGGCGAGAACTGACGCAGGGCGACCGTCGGCCAGAAATTGGCCCCGAAACGGTCCAGGCTCTTGTCATAGACGGCCGCCACGGCTTCCACGCCCGGCTGCGTCTTCAGACGGAAGGTATATTCCGTGCCCGGCAGGGTACGGTCGGTAAACGAAGCGAAGGACAGGGGCAGGTCCAGTGTCGTACGGACCCGGTGGAATTCATGGTCATACTGCACCGCCTCCCCGTATTTGAAGTAGAAGACCTGCACGCGCACGGCTTCCGGCCAGGCAGGATCATAGTCCCATTCGAGCGTCTCCAGGGAACCGGACCGGCCACGGACACCGTTCAGATGGACTTTCCGTGTAGCCAGGACCTCGCGGCTGCGGCCGAAGACCGTCGCCACGGCCCACTCCTCTCCGTCTGCCGTTCCCATCCGGATGCGGATCTTTTCGCCGGTACGGATTTCGGACTTCCCGGTCAGGAAGAAACGGCGCACGGGCGCGTCCAGGACCTTATCCGCCGGGCCGACTTTCAGGATACGGCAACGCTTGCTTTCCCCGATTTCCTTGCCCGGCACTTTGGCAGCGACCTGCAGATCATACAGGCCTGAAGCGGGCAGCGCCATTTCGACGATCGTCCCGGAAGGGACAGAGGCCGAATCCACGACCGCCCCCTTCCCATCCTGCAGCACGTACGTGACGTTCATCGGGACAGCGTCTCCCTGCGTATTGCGGGCCGTCAGCTCCACCCGCAGGGTATCCTTGTCGATCAGGTATCGGGCGGCCTGTTCCCGCGGCGGAGCATAACGGCGGAAAGGACGGTATCCGTTCCGGACCGGCTCATCCGCCGGCACGAAACTGCCGTCAGCCGCATCCGGGACCTGGATATCCACGCGGACCTGGTCCGCCACATAGACGGAGGTCTCGAAATCCTGGGTCTCCCCCGTCGCATCGACCACTTTGACCGTCACCCGGTACAAGCCGGAACGGGCCGGAGTAAAGCGCAGCGAGAATGAGCCGTCCGCACCGGGCGTAAGCGTCTGTTCCGAGATCACTTCGGCATAACGGAGCACCTGCGCACTCACCGCCGCGCCGGACAGGCTGTGGCCGGAATAAGATACGATCTTGCCGCGGACCTCCGCCTCTTCTCCTACCAGGTACAAACGGTCCACGGGATCGAACTGGAGCGTAAAGGTCGGAAGGACGAACTCGTCCACCCGGAAACTCCGAGCTCCCACCTGATCTTTTCCCTTGAACACACCCAGCTGGAAACGGCCGCCGCGTTGTCCCTCCGGCAGGGCAAATTCGCCGGCAATGGACCCGAAGTCATTGGTCTTCAGACTCTGTTTGGCGATTTCTTCCTGCTGGGCATTATATAAGCGGACCTCCAAGGACGTGCCGGGAAGGACCGAGACGGACTCTCTCAGGTCCCCTTTATAAAGGACGCCCTTGAAGCGCAGGGTATCGCCGGGATTGAAGGCACCCCGGTCCAGATACAGGTTGCATCGCGTCTCTTCCTGCCGGGCTTCGACAGGCTGGGAGAAGTAACCCACCGACACTTCGGGGCTCCGGCGAATCCGGCCGTCCTTACCCTGGGTCTCCGCCTGCAGCGAATAATACACCCGGCGGTCGCCGCCGACCATCTTTTGCATGTCAGAGGGAAGGGCCGTGAATCCATCCAGGACGATATCCTGTCCTGCGACGACCTTGTCTCCCTTCTTCAACACCAGTTTGCACCGCTCCAAAGGCTTGCCGCTGATATAATCCGCCACGTACACCGTATAGCCATAAGCCTCGGAACGCTGGGCCAGCGAAAGGGTGTGACGCGAATAGCCGGCCATCGTAGAATACTTTCCTGAACTGACTTCCGCCCGGTAGTCCCCGTCGTCCAGGGACGGCAGCGGGACCGTGACACGGTCCAAGGCATAGAAACTGCCCTGGGGGTTGCGGACGGTGCGCCCCTTGCCGGGGACTTCCGTCTTGCCTTCCATCCATTTCAGCGTTGCCTGGTCCAGGTTGCGGAAAGAAACGACCAGCGAATCTTCCTTGATGGAAACGAAGAGCCCTTTCTCATTGAGGGTCTCGACCAGGTTACTCACGCCTTCACAGGCCTTGGCAATCCGGGCTTCGGAGCCCGTCAGGCGATTCTTCTCGCTGAGATATCGCTTGCAGTCGGCCAGGAGGGCCCGGTAGTCTTCGGACTTCCCGCCTTGACTGTTCAGCTTCGAGAAACGGTCCTGCAACAGATCCTGGCGGGGGTAAAACGCCACCGCACCCATCGAAGGATCGGCGGCAAGAGCCTCGAGCGCCGGTATGCGGAGGGGCTGCTTGTCGGCATTCTCTTCCGGCAAACGGCTGGCAATGAAGTACCGGAGCGTCTGGCTGGCCGGATAACGGTCCCCGATCTCGGCTTTCAGCATGGCATATACCTCATCCTTGTCCGGATCCTCATAGGACATCTCCCGTCTCTGGAGCATATCCCACAGGACATACTCCCGGTCATTCCGGACAAATTCCTTGAGGGCGCCGCCGAGATAGGGCCACAAGTTGCGGTAGAACTCGGGATGCATACCCTTCTCGAAAGCCGAAGAGCGGGAGCGGACATACTCCCAGCGCTCTTCGGTGGACTTGCCGGCAAACTCATCCATCCAGGTATAGGTCACGATCGGTTCGTCAAAGCGCTGCACAAGATCCCCGAACGCCTTGCGCAGGGAATCCTGGAGTTTCCAGTTGCGAAGCGATGAGACGGTGACATATTGCTTGCCCGCGTCGTAGAAATCAGCGCTCAGATGCCGGCGCTGGGCTTCTTCGCGGATTTCCAGCAGGATTTCGGCCTGCTTCTGGGGCCGGTCGGCTTTCAGCATCTTATCATACTCCGCCCAGCGGGCGGTAAGGACATGTCCGTCTTTGTCCATATCAGTCTTTTTGGAAGTGGAACTTGTACCCTGGGCCAGCAGGAGGCCCGTTCCTGCTGCAAGGAGCAGGGAGAAGAGGGTGAGGAGTCTCGTATTCATAGTGATTCGAAATAGCGGATGGCTTCACATACAACAAAAGTACTGCCACCGATGTAGATCAGGTCGTCCGGGGATGCATTTTTTTCGACTTGGGCAATCGTTTCCGCCACCGAAGCGCAAACCGAGACCTTCCGGACGCCGCGGCCCGAGCCCGATGGCACCACAGAGGCCTGATCCGTGCGGTCGAGGGCATTTTCGGGGGGAGATGGCACCGTAGAGGCCTTTTCCGTGCGGTCGGCAGCAGCGAGGAAGCGGGCGGCGATCTCGGCGGCGGGCAGGGCGCGCGGAGTGTCAGGCGTCACGAAATAATATGCCGCATCGCGGGGCATCAGCGGAATGATGTCGTCCAGGGCCTTGTCGGCCATGATGCCGTAGATGATATGCAGCTGAGGGTAGCGGCCGCCCGCCATCATTTCTTTCAGCTGGGCGAAGTTGCGTCGCAGGGCGGGCGGATTGTGGCCGATGTCACAGATCGTCAGGGGCCAGGAGCAGAGGGTCTCCCAGCGTCCGCGCAATCCGGTGCGGGCGGCGGTATGCGCCAGGGCGTCCCAGTCCGGTTCGATGCCCATCAGGTCGAGGGCCGCGAGCACGGTGCGCAAGTTCAGCGCCTGGTACTCGCCCCGCAGGTCGAGTTCCGGCAGCCTGCTTCCTGCAGGGAACAGGCTGTCCGCCCAGGAATCGGCGAAAAAGAGCGGACAGGGGGCGGCGGCTGACACTTCTTCGAAAACGGGGGCCGTTTCCGCATCCCGCTCCCCTACCAGGGCAGGCACGCCCGGCTTGAAGATCCCGGCCTTCTCGCGGGCAATCGCAGCACGGGTCGGGCCCAGCTGCGCACAATGGTCCAGGCCGATGGACGTCACGATCGACAACTCCGGAGTCAGGATGTTGGTGCTGTCCAGACGGCCTCCCAGGCCCACTTCGATCACGGCGATATCGACGCCCTCCCGGACGAACCAGTCGAAGGCCATCCCGGTCGTTATCTCGAAGAAGGAGAGTTCCAGGCGGTCGAAGTCAGCCGACCGGCGATCGACGAATCGCAGGACATCTTCCTTCGGAATCAAACGGAAGGAATCTCCTTCCACGATCTTGATGCGCTCCCGGAAATCCAGCAGATGGGGCGAAGTGAAGAGCCCGACCCGCAAACCGCCGGCTGCCAAGTTCGAGGCAAGCATCGAAGAGACGGACCCCTTCCCGTTGGTCCCAGCCACATGAATCGTCTTCAGTGCCTCGGAAGGATGCCCTAACAGACTGTCAAATGAATACATATGCTCCAGCCCTGGCTTATAAGCCGCGGCGCTGAAGCCTGCTTTCGTCACGGACGGGAAGCGGACGAAAAGCTCGGAAAGTATTTGATCGTATCGTTGCATCGTTTTGAACTGATTGTAAAATTAACTATTTTTACCATTCAATACTATACCGGCTATGGAAAAGATTTCCGCACTGTACGCCCCCTACGTCATCGACGGCATCCCCCAGGAGCTGACTCCCGGTGAAATGCTGGACGAATGCCTGATCCGGAAAGACTGGCGCGAGACGCCGGCGACGGCGGAAACCATCCTGGACGAGACCACCGATCCCCAGCCGCGCAGCGACAGCTTTGACAGCTGGAAGATCCGCGACTACCTGACGCTGACCGAGCAGGCCCCCCGGCGTGAGATTCCCCTCCTCTTTTCCGGCCCTTACACCAAGATCCTGATCGAACGGGCCTTGATCGACGCCCTTTGGCAAGAGGGCCATTTCCGTTTGGGAGACTTGATCCTCAAGGCAGACTGGACCTGGGAGACCGGACAGATCGGCAACATGGCCGCCTTCTATGCCTCCGCACAAGCAGCCAGCGAATACCTGGGCAATCTCTCGCTCAAGCTTTCTTCCTATGGTTTCAGCGCCGGCCCGGCCTGCAGCCTGCAACTGTCCACCTCCGTTTTCGGAGAGGAATACGAAGAGGAAGATTTCCCCGTCGAGATGCCGTACCGCACCCTTCATCCGGCCATCCTGCCCGTGACCCGGCACCCGTCCGCAATCGTCGACGACCCCGATTCCTGGCTGATCTATGTCCCGATGGACAACTGCGAATACCGGCTTGGCGGCTCCCTGCTTTCCGAGTTGTTGCAGCAAGGAAACGACGTCGCTCCGGACCCCTCCGATCCGGACTATTTCATCGACTGCTATGAGGTGCTGCGCGAAATGGTGGAAGACAACGTGATCATCGCCGGCTCGACGGTTGGCGACGGCGGATTGCTGACAACGCTGAAGCGGATGGCTGCGGCTGCCGGCGACAAGGTGGGGGCGCGCATCAGCCTGGCAGAATTGATGACGGCCAGCCAGGAGCAGGACATCGTTCGCCTCCTGTTTGCCGAAGTACCGGGCGCCATCATCCAGATCCGGGATGAGGATTACGACTATCTCGATGCGGAGTTCACCCTGCAGGATGTCGTCTTCTATCCCTTGGGACATCCGGTCCACGGGCGTCCCGAAATCAAAGTCGATGCCAGCGGGAAAAGCGGCATCCAGAGTATCCTGGAATCCATTATCCGGAGCCAGTCCTCCGAAGGAGAAGATTAATCATACAGATATGGCCAGAACTACCGTAAGTTCAAGCGGCAAAAAGCCCAAGATTTTCGTGCTGGACACCAATGTCGTCCTCCACGACTACAAAGCGATCCGGAAATTCCAGGATAACGACCTGGTCATCCCGGTCGCCGTCATCGAAGAATTGGACAAATTCAAGAAAGGCACGGATGCCCTTGCCTTCAATGCCCGCGGATTCCTCCGCGAACTGGACAAACTGACGGAGGGCCGTCTTTTCGGTCCCCGGGGCGTTCCGATCGGCAAAAACCTCGGAATGATCAAGATCGAGCCCAACCACCCTTTCCCGGAAGAGCTCAAGAACCTGTTCATCGACGACATCCAGGATCACCGTATCCTTTCTACGTCCATCTGGGTGCGGGACAACAACCCGGACCGTTTCGTCGCGCTGGTGACCAAGGACATCAACCTCCGGATGAAGTCCAAAGCCGCCGGGATGATGGTCCAGGACTACCTGACGGACAAACTGGACAACGAGCGCGTGGAAGGTACGCAGCGTGAGGTACAGGAGGTCCGGGTCAGCGACGACGTCGCCCAGGACCTGCTCTACGGACCCGAGACGGCCGTGGACTGGGAAGAGGTGACGAACCGGCAGCCGCTGCCCAACACCTTGTTCAAAATCCGTCGTCAGAATGATGACAATGAGGTGATCTGCGCACGCTACGATTCCACGCAGGGCAAGATTCTCCTGGTCAAGAGCAAGAGCGCCTATGGCATCCGGCCGCGTAACCATGAGCAGAAGTTTGCCATGGATGCCTGTCTGAATCCCCGCATTCCCCTGGTGTCGCTGACCGGCGGCGCCGGCACGGGCAAGACCCTGATTGCGCTGGCATCCGCGCTGGAGCAGGAGCGGGACTACGACCAGATCATCCTGTCCCGGCCGACCGTGATCCTGGGCAACCAGGACATCGGTTTCCTGCCGGGCGACCAGAAGAGCAAGATGAGCCCTTACCTGCAGCCGCTGATGGACAATCTGAACGTAATCAAGGCGCAGTTCCGTCCCGGAAGCAAGGAGGCGCTCAAGATCGAGGGGATGGTCAACAGCGAGAAACTGATGATCACGCCGCTGGCTTACATCCGCGGCCGGAGCCTGGGCAAGTGCTTCTTCATCATCGATGAGGCGCAGAACCTGACTCCGCATGAGATCAAAACGATCATTACGCGGGCCGGCGAGGGGACGAAGATGGTCTTTACGGGCGATATCTTCCAGATCGACCAGCCGTACCTGGACCAGTGGTCCAACGGCCTGACGCATCTGGGTGAGAAGATGGCCGGGCAGAAGCTGTTCGAGCACATCTTCCTGCGCAAGGGCGAGCGCAGCGAACTCAGCGATCTCGCCGCCAAACTCCTGTAAGGCAGTCGTCTGAGCTTGGGCCGAGGCCCCTGACATTTTGGAATACAGAAGCTTTATCCCTTCGGGGAATGCATTCCAAAATGTCAGGGGCCTCGGCCTTTGCACAATACGACTGCTCCCAATGGCAGATTATTCCTTCCATTGGGAGCAAAAACCGTCAAAAATGCTCCCAATGGAGCAGATTTCGCGCCATTGGGAGCAGTCGCAAAGCCGTGGGCCCAGCCCTGTTTTGGAAGCATTCCCCGACAGGGGGCAGTTTTTGCTTCCGGAACAGGGCTGGGCCCACGGCTTTCTACACGAACGTCTTAGGCCTGCTTGATCGCTGCCTGCGCGGCGGCAAGACGGGCGATCGGGACACGGAACGGCGAGCAGGACACATAGTCCAGGCCGATCTTGTTGAAGAAGTCGATCGAATCAGGATCACCGCCATGCTCACCACAGATGCCGCACTTCAGATCCGGACGCTTGCTGCGACCAGCCTGCACGCCATACTCGACCAGCTTGCCGACACCCTTCGTATCGATCGTCTGGAACGGATCCGCATCAAGGATCTTGTTACCCAGGTAATCACCCATGAAGGTACCCACGTCGTCGCGGCTGAAACCGAGCGTCATCTGGGTCAAGTCATTGGTACCGAAGCTGAAGAACTCAGCGGTACGGGCCATGCGGTCCGCGGTCAGCGTAGCACGAGGGATCTCGATCATCGTACCGAAATGGTAGTTGATGCTGACGCCGTAAGCGCCTTCCACCTCAGCCTTGATGCGATCGCAGATCGCCTTCTGGAAGCTCAGTTCCCGGGCGGAAATGGTCACAGGGATCATGATCTCCGGCATCGGAGTCAGGCCCTCCTGCATCAGCTCAGCCGTAGCGGAGAAGATGGCACGGTACTGGGTCTCAGCGATAAGCGGATAGGTAACGTGCAGACGGACGCCGCGATGACCCATCATCGGGTTGGTCTCGTGCAGCTTCTCACCCCGCTTCTCGACCTCCTTGACGGAGATACCCAGCTCGTGAGCCAGCTCACGCTCCTTCTCGATGCCCTTCGGCACGAACTCATGGAGCGGCGGATCCAGCAGACGGAAGACGACCGGCTTGCGGTCCATAATCTTCATCGTGCTCTTGACAGCGGCCTTGATGTAAGGCTCGAGTTCGGCCAGGGCGCTCTTACGCTCCTCCTCGGTATCGCAGAGGATCATCTTGCGGAGCTTGGCCAGCGGAGTCTCGGAATTGCGGCCATAGAACATATGCTCGATACGGAAGAGTCCGATGCCCTCAGCACCGAAGGAAAGCGCACGCTGCGCATCCTCGGGCGTATCCGCATTGGTACGGATGCCGAGACGGCGATATTTGTCAACGATGGACATGAACTTGATGAAGAGCGGGTTCTCGGAAGCGTCCTTGGTGTCGATCTTTTCACCATAGACATAGCCCTTGGAACCGTTGAGGCTGAGCCAGTCACCCTCCTTGAGCGTAACGTCGCCGAACTTGACGGTCTTGGCCGCGAAGTTTATCTTCATCGACTCACAACCCACGATGCAGCACTTGCCCCAACCACGGGCCACGAGCGCAGCGTGAGAAGTCATGCCGCCACGGGTCGTCAGGATACCCGCGCTGGCACGCATGCCCTCGATATCCTCCGGAGAGGTTTCCTCACGGATCAGGATGACATTCTCACCCTTCGCATTGGCCTCCATGGCAGCCTCGGAAGTGAAGACGATCGTACCGACGGCTCCACCCGGGGAAGCGGGCAGACCCTTGGCGATAACCGCAGCCTTCTTCTCGGAAGCAGCGTCCAGGATGGGATGCAGGATCTCGTCGAGCTGGGCGGGAGAAACTCTCATCACAGCGGTCTTCTCGTCGATCATACCTTCGTCGAGCATATCCATCGCCATCTGCAGGGCAGCAAGGCCCGTACGCTTGCCGATGCGGCACTGAAGCATGTAAAGCTGGCCGTCCTGGATCGTGAATTCGATGTCCTGCATGTCATGGAAATGGTTCTCCAGCAGGGTACGGATGGCATCCAGCTCCTTATAAACCTCAGGCATCGCGGTCTCGAGGGACTCAAGATGCTTGTTGTGCTCGGTCTTCGTAGCCTCATTGAGCGGATTCGGAGTGCGGATACCCGCAACGACGTCCTCACCCTGGGCGTTGATCAGCCACTCACCATAGAACTTATTGTCACCGGAAGCCGGGTTGCGGGAGAAAGCGACACCCGTCGCGGAGGTCTCACCCATGTTACCGAACACCATGGACTGGACGTTGACGGCCGTACCCCAGTCATCCGGGATTTTCTCGATGCGACGGTAAGCGATGGCGCGCTTGCCGTTCCAGGACTTGAAGACGCCGCCGATGGAACCCCAGAGCTGGGCTTCCGCGGTATCAGGGAAATCAACGCCGAGGACTTCCTTGACCTTGGCTTTGAACTGGTCGCAGAGCGTCTTGAGTTCGTCTGCGGTAATCTCGGTATCGGACTTGTAGCCCTTGGCTTCCTTCAACTCGCCCATCATGCGGTCAAGCTGCTGACGGATGCCCTGCCCGTCTTCGGGCTCGATCCCCTCGGCCTTCTCCATCACGACGTCGGAGTACATCATGATCAGACGACGGTATGCGTCATAAACGAAACGGGGGTTGCCGGTCTTCTTGATCATGCCGGGAAGGGTGGCGGAGCAGAGGCCGATATTCAGGATGGTATCCATCATACCCGGCATGGAACTGCGGGCGCCGGAGCGGCAGCTGACGAGGAGCGGGTCTTCGGTGTCACCGAACTTCTTGCCCATGAGCTCTTCGGTGGCCTTGAGGGCGGCAGCGACCTCTTTCTTAAGGCCGTCGGTATAACCGCCACCGAGGGAATAGTATTCCGCACAGCATTCGGTAGTGATGGTAAATCCGGCAGGGACAGGGAGTCCCAGTTTGCTCATTTCGGCGAGGTTAGCGCCTTTACCGCCGAGCAGCTCGCGCATGGAGCCGTCGCCTTCCGCGGTCTTTCCGCCGAAGCGATACACTCTCTTTTTGTTGTCTTCCATTGAATTGTAAATTAAATTATTTCTGTAGATTTTGTTTTCGCATAATAAATCGGGTAAAGGTACTCATTTTTCCTGACAAAACAAAAGACAGCCGATGACGGCCACAGCAGCGGAGGCAGTGCAGTTGCAAAAGCATTCCCCGCAAGGGTTCTTACCTGCTTTTGCAACTGCACTGCCACCGCTGCATATGAAAGCGTTGCGGCCGTGAAGTTTGGAAAGCTGGAAAGCACCCCTTCGGGAATGCTTTCCAAACTTCACAGCCACAACGCAAAAACGTCCGCCGAAAAAGGGCGGACGTTTTACTATTTGAACGTGCTCAATTAGCGGGTTACGCAGATGGAAACACGGTTCTCTTCAGGAATCTCGGAGACCTGCTTGGTGTCACCATAGTAGTTCGTGGTGATACGATCCTGGGAGATGCCGGCATCGAGGAGGCACTGGCAGACGACAGCGGCACGCTGCTCGGACAGGAACAGGTTGCGCTTGGCGGTACCCGTAGCCTTATCAGCATAACCGGTGATGGAAACGACAGCCTCAGGATACTGCTTCATGACAGCGATGATATGCTCGATCTTGGCGACCTCGGAAGGATTGATGTTGTACTTGTTGATCGTGAAGTAAACGTTCTCGACGCAAGCACGAGCCTTGGCGCGGGCAGCCTCAGCGGCAGCCTTCTCAGCAGCGGCACGCTCGGCGGCAGCCTTCTCGGCAGCGGCCTTCTCAGCGGCAGCGCGCTCGGCAGCAGCCTTCTCGGCAGCGGCTTTGTCAGCAGCAGCCTTGGCAGCAGCAGCGGCAGCAGCCTCAGCGGCAGCCTTCTCAGCAGCAGCAAGGGCGGCAGCGCGACGCTTCGCAGCACCGAAGGAGAACTTCAGACCGGCGAGGGCAGTCAGCTGATAGTCGAAATCGACGACACCGCCGAAGAGCGTCCAAGCATCACCAACCTTGGAGTTGAAGTGGTCGGACAGGACATTGTCAGCGAGCTCAAGGGTGAGCGCGAGACCGTCGGTCAGACGGATGTCAGTACCCAGACCGAAGCGACCGGTGAAGGAAAGGACGGGATTGTCCCACAGCCAGTTCTTCTCAGGGAAATGAGGCTTGACAGCCTGCGCCTCATCATTGTTGAAACGGGTATTCAGACCCAGACCAACAAAGACATAAGGATTGAAGAGACGGTTGTACTTGTACTTTCCGAAAAGATTGCACAGATCAAAGATACCATCCAGGTTGAGCTGACCGAAATTGTACTTGTAGAGATCCTCATACTGAGGAAGGGCACCCTTGCCTTCCCAAGCGGAAGCCTGGGCACGGAGGCCGAACACCGGAGTGAACTGGTAGCCGAGATCCAGGGCAGCACGGGGAGAAAGCAGGTTATTGGCGTGCGTCTCGCCGGCGGTCAGGGAAATACCACCCTTAGCACCGAGATACCAGCCCGGGAAGAATTGGTCTGCGCTCTGGGCGAAAGCACCCAAGCTGAGCAGAACCAGCGAAAGAGTCAAAAATACTTTCTTCATAATTATGAAATGGTTTAAATGATTTGACACATTATCGGTGCAATTTTAAGCAAAATATTTCACTAAAGCAAGTTTAACCCGCGAAAGAGACGCACAGAACCATAAAAAAGGCCGGTCCCCGAAGGAACCGGCCTCATTTATGAAGTCATCTGTGATTACTCACCGACAGGCTTGTTGTAGAACTGGACCTGGACTTCCTTAGCCCGAGTGCCCCAAGGATACTCAACATTGATCGCGAGGATGATGTTGATCGGCTTGGCGAGCTGGGTCTGCAGGGTGTTGTCGTAGGTCAGTTTGCCAGTGGCAACGTCGAACTTGATACGGGCCTGGGTCTCAGGAGATACGAGCTTGTCGATCTCAGCCTGGGTCTCAGCGGGTTTCCAGTTCTCGTCTGCATACTTCATCTGGTTGGTGAAGATGAGGCTGTAGACATCGTTGGCCTTGACATTCTTGGCGAAGCCGTTCTTGTCGTTGCCGACAACCCAACCGTTCTCAGTCTTGGCATCGATCAGTTCGAAGTTACGCTTGTCCTTGAGGGACAGGAACTCGAAGATCGAGGTCTCGGTGATGATGGAGTTGTTGACATTGATCTTGGTCGGCTGCTCGCCCTTGATCGTGAACTGGTTAATCGGGTCGAAGAGCTTGATCACGTAGTTCTCATAGTGTTCAACCACGATACCGGCCTCAGCAAGACGAGGGCTCGGAGCAGCATTGCCACGGTTGAAGTTGGTGGTCATGGCGACCTTGGAACCGTTCTTGTTGACAACATAGAGGTTACCGACTGCATCCTCCTCAGGAGACTCGCTGTAGTAGGAGACCACGTTGTTGGTATCGATCACGACGCCGGTGGCGGCAGGAACGACAACCTCCTTGAGGTTACGAGGATCCGGGATAGAATCCACCTGCTCTCCGACATGTCCGGGCTCTTCGAGCTTGAAGACGCGGGAAAGGATATCCTTGTAGTCCGCGGTCAGGTCACCAGCCTGGACATTGTCCGTAGTTTCGACCTCGGTGCAAACCACCTTATTCTCCTTGGTAGACTTCAAGACATCAACGATGCGGAAGTGCTGGTTGAGGAGGACCTTGTGGGCGTCATAGGACTCGACAGGGATCTTGAAATCAACCGTTGCGCCGTCCGGCTGCCACCAAGGCTGCAGGGTGGTGTAGTAGTTGAGATCATCGGTCTTCGCGACATACTCAGGGATACGCTCGAACTCGAAGATACCATCAACATCAAGCTTGACAGTCTTGTTGACGAACACGACCTGACCATACCACAGAGTGTCGATGGACTTGTAGATCTGATAAGGCTTGATAACCTTACCCGCAGCCCAACTGACATTGAAGTCGCAATCGGTGTTATAATCGAGGACATGGCCAGCATCAGCATGTTTCTCATCCACAGTGGTGATGATACGAGTCTTTGCAAACTTGGTGATCACCTCTTCATCCACCGTCATGGTGAGAGAGTCAGTGCGACCGAAGAGAGCCTGCTTGTAAGCGTCGATGAGATTTTCATCGGTCAGGCTATGATCGGCATAGGTACCGGCCGGGAATTCAGGAACAAGTGCCTTGGCAGCATCATAGAGCGTGTCGAGGATGTCCTTCTTATAGTTGACAACGAACGGCTCGAAGGTCTCAGGCAGGTTGACGATGATCGGAGCACGATCACGGTCTTTAACGACGATCTTACCAGTAACCTCAACCTCAAGGAATCTCTCAGTGTCGTTGGGCAGATTGTAAATCGCGTCGTAATTGATCTGAGTCAGGGAACCAAGTGAATCAACGCAGAAGTTGAAGTTGGTCACAGCAGCCATCAACTCATTCTTGTTGGAGCTGTCGAAGAACGGAGCAATGTTGAATGCAGGAGTCTCGAGCTTGAGGCTATCCAGTCTGTACCTCACAGAACCGTTCTCATACACAAACTCAATAAAGGTAGCGGTATCAACAGGAACCTTCCTGGCGAAGTCTTCGGGCTTCACCTCGTACTTCTTGAGCTCTTCGATAGCAGCAGCATCGTCAGCCCAAGCACTGTCACGCTTGTAGAGCTCCTTAGCCTCGCCCTTCAGGATAGCGGCATCAACCTCGGCGTCCTTCTCGTACTTCCAGGTGAAAGGAGTCTTGTTGGAATCCTCCCAGATGTCAACAACAAGATCAACATGGACAGGAACGACCTTCACGAGAGCACCGGCGAAGACATCAGCCAGCGTACCGACATGATAGGTGAAGACAACGTGATTCTCAGCACCGACGCCGTAAGGCTCGAGTTTGGTCAGCTGAGCGTCAGCCTTACCGGGGATAACGGTGGAGTCCTTGGTGATGAGGATATACTCAGGATCGAGGTCTTTCACCTTGGTAGGATCGATAGCCTTCTCATAGTCCGGCGTATCAGCGATGGAAACAGTGATCTCAGGGAGTTTGATGTTCATCTCAGCCAGTTCCTCAGCGGTGTAGAGGCTGTCCTGGAACTTGAACTTCAGGGCGTGGTCACCCAGAACGGCGGTGTCTTCCTTAACCTTGATGTACTCGATCTTAACCGTGTCGGCATACTCGTTGAAAGTGATGTCGGTGTCACCGTCGACGATGGTAGGAGCAATGATCTCAGCCGGAGCCGGGACGCAGTTCTCATACGTGGAGGTGATGAAGCGGCTCTGAGGGATGGAATCGTTGCCGACGTCGGTCAGGACCAGAGACATGCTGAAGGCCGGGAGATCGGTCGAGGCTTCCTGACGCTTGGAGGCGTTCCAGTAGCCACCCTTATCCCAAGTGGAGAACCAGAAAGCATCCGGCAGTCCCTCAGGCTTGACGGTCAGGGTGATGATGTCATGATTGAGATCATCCTGAGCAGCACCGAGGATCTTCACAGCGACACCGTCATTGTTGATACGCGTCTTGACGCGGACAACGTCAAACGCAAGAATAGCGGAATCCTTGGCGTTGACCAGGTCGACGAGGCTCATGACGACATCAGCGGCATCTTCACCGTAAATACGGTATTTTACCTCGGAAGGAACAACGATCACAGGCGAATCACCCTTGGTCTCATCATTCAGATTAGCGGAAGGAGCATCGACAGCATTGCCGGTGACGTTTCCGCCTTCGGCGGGAGCTGCTTTCTCCTCGGGCTGGACGACAGCCCAGTTGAAGGTGATGCGGTTGTCATCATACTCAGGAACATAGACCAGGCTCTGGACACGGCTGAGCAGCATGCTGACATTGGTAGTGATCGCCTTGAGCTTAGCTTCCATCTCAGCAACATAAGCCTGGAAGGTGGTCTTGTCGAGCTTGAGCTCAAGGGCCGCCTGGGTCTTTGCAGCGAGGGTGTCGATCTTGGCGTCAAGGATAGCGTCGGCCTCCTTGTAGCTACGGATCACACGGACAATGGCGGAGTCGATTTCGACAAACTTGGCGTCGATCTCCTTCATCTTGGCGGAATAGGTCGCGGTGTCAACCTTGGCGGCAAGCTTGGTGTTATAGTCCCGGCGGAGGAGCTCGAGCTGAGCCTCAACCCAAGTCTTCTTGGCATAGAGGTTAAGAGCTTCCTTCACTTCCTGGGCAAGACCGAGAGCCTTATCGGCAGTAGCCTGTGCAGAATCAGCGGCAGCCTGGGCCTTCTTGATGTCGATTTTAGCCTGGGTCAGACCTTCCTGAACACCTTCGATCTTGACATCGAGGATACGCAGGGAGTCCTTGCAGGTGGCTACGCCCTGGTTAAGGGTGGACAGAGCCGCGTTGATACCCTGGATCGCATTCGTGAACTCAGTCACAAGGACATAGTTGGACAGCGTCTGCTCAACCCAGGTCTTGTCGGCCTTCTTGGCAAGTTCGGTGTCGACATAGGTCTTGTCAGCCTTCTTGGCAAGCTCGCCGTCGATGCGCACGATAGCGTCTTCGGCTGCCTTAACACGCCCCTGGAGATCAGCGATCTGACCATTAATGGTGGTGATCTGACCCTTGATGGTAGAGATGTCACCCTGAGCGGTTGTCATCTTTTCCTCCAGCTTGCCGAGCTGACCTTTCAGGTCGCTGATCGTCTTGTTAGCCTCGTCAATAAGGCCCTGAAGCTGAGTCTTCGCGGACTCAAGGGCTGCGACCTGACCTTGCAGGGTCGAAATCGCTCCTTCATTCGTCTGAACCTGCTTCTCAAGACTGCTCAGATCTTCAGAATAGTCTTTTGTACAGCCAGTGTACAAAAGCGTGGCACCCGCTAGGGCGCACACCAATGCTACTCTAAAAAATTTTTTCATAAAGGAATAATTTTTAAAAATTAAACAATAAATTGGTTTGTTTCACTTTGTAATATAATTTCGCTCGTATCTGCGGCCGTGCCTTCACGTATATATACAGTGATGGCACAACACACAACGCACAAAGATATGTGGATTTTTTTTCTTATGCAATAAATTTTCCAAAAAAATCAGATTAAATCCACGTCAGAAGCCGATATCCAGCCTTGCCGGCCGTCGGACAATTCGACATTCCGCCAAGTGCCGACCTCGTCCAGGATCCGGACCTTGGTCCCCTCGTGCAGGATGAAAAGATCCTTCGCTCCCTCGGCCCCGGGTGAGCTGCGGACCGAAGAAACGGGACGCATGATGATGGCCGTATCCGTCCGCTTGTAAGCTTTGCGCTGCGCACTGGAAAAGGACAGGCAGCCTGCCGAGACCAGCAGGCAGAGGATCGCCGTATAGAAACCTGCCTGGCGGAGCCGGCGGGAGGCGCTCAGCAGGAACAGCAGCAGCGCGGCCAGTCCCAGCGCCAGGAAAACCAGGAACAAGGCCGCCCAGGCGTTGGACGAAAGGGAACGCCCCAGTCCGCGCACCCACGTCTTCAGGAAAAACTCGGGGACGGAATCAATCTTGTCCTGGACGAAACTCCGGGCGAATTCCAGGTTGAAACGGGCATCGGCATCCGAGGGGTCCAGTTTGAGCGCACGCTCATAATAGAGGATGGCATGGGCATAGTCGCCCTGCTTGAACCAGGCATCACCTATATTACAATAAAGGCGGGGGGATTCGGCGCCACGCTCCTCGATGGCCTGCCAGGACGCCAGAGCCGCATCCCAGCGCCCCTCCGAATAGGCTGCGACGCCGTCCATCCACAGGCTGTCGGTCACGGCAGATGCGGCACGCACAGGAAGGGACAAGGAGGAGGCGAGCAGCAAGGCCAGGACCACCGCCCCGGCATGAGGCGCAGAGGAAAGAGGTTTCTTTTTCATATCATTATCAATCGCAGCGATCGTATCGAGCGCCGTGGTATAATGGGCATTCATCGGATCATGGCCGGCATCCGGCGCATAACGGGCATATTCGCAGGCGTCCAGCAGCGCGATCAGGGAAGCGGCATGCTCCTCCGTCACGCCTGAAGAGCGGAGCGTGGCTGCGATGTGGTCTTTGGACATCTCGGACATATCCATGTTGAGTTTGTCAGAGACATAGCCCAACAGCGCCTTGTGCAGTTCCTCGTAGAAAGCCGTATACAGGTCTTTCTGGAGGAATTCGCCCGCCTGCGAAAGCCGGCGCCGGGCCATCTTGACCGCACCGCGGTTGCGCGTGCCGGCCACATCGGCGCGACGGGCCGCCAGACCGCGCAGCAAGAAATAGACGAGCGCTGCGGCGCCGAGAAGCAGCCCCAGCAAAACCCAGAACAAAGGCGAGAAGCAGAAGAAAGAACCCTTCTGCGAGAAGGAAGGCAGCTTCGTGGAAATGTAGCGGATGTCATTCCCCAGATTGCGCACATCCTTGTGCGTCACCCCGCTCACGACCGGCGTGTCTCCTGTAGAAACCGGATCCGGCTCGGTCCCGCGGCCGACCTTGAGGGTCATCGGCTGCGTGGTGAGCGTGACATATTTACGGGCCGCGACATCATAATAACTATAAGAGACAGGCTCGATCGTGAAATCGCCGTGACTGCGGGGAATGAAAGGATACTCGAAGGTTTTCGACCCGCTGGTCTTCCCATTGGACTTGTCCGTATTTTCCGTCACCTTGACGTCATAAACGTCGAAATCCGGCGGGAACTGGACTTTCGGGGCCTCCAGCAGCGAGACATTACCCTTGCCGGAAACCGTCAGGATCAGGGAAGCCGCATCGTGGGCACGGAGCGAGTCCTTGCTCAGTTTCGCACTCAGGCTGAAACTGCCGACACCGCCGCCGAAAGAAGCCGGGGCGTTGGCAGGCAGCGGGCTGACATGGACGACCTGACGCGCGGAAAGCAGGCGTTTGCGCAGCGTACGCACATCATCATCGAAGAAACTGTCGAACACGCTGCGGGACCCGGAAGCGGTACGGACCGCCACCTGGCACACCAGTTCCGCAGGGTCGATCGGAATGTCTCCGGATTGCTGGGGAATCAGCACCCACCGGCGAAGGACGGCCGAATTGTAGATCTTGTCATCCAGGCTCTCGCGGTGGAATTCTATATTGGTGGGCGCAAAGACCTCCTGGCTCCAGAAGCCATTGAATGTGGGGAACTTGGCATCTTCGAAGCCGGTGATGTTCACCCGCTGATACAGTTTCAGCGTCGCCGTAACCGGCTCCCCGACCACGACGGTATTGCGGTTGAGCGACAGCCGCAGGAACAGGTCCGACGAAGAGATCTCGCCTGTCACGGCTCCGGAAGAAGGGGACGAAGAGCCCGCGCCCTGAGACCGCTGGGACGAGGAACTGCCAGCCGCCGCACTCCCGTTGGATACGACCTCGACCGTGACACGCCCGGAACTGATCCTGTCTCCCTTGACCGTGGCACTCGCCGCCGGCAAGGTGAAGGCCCCCGTCGATTTGGGCATCAAAATGTACGTATAGGTCGTCTGCGAGGAGCGGGTCTTCTTGCCATTGATGATGCTGATGCTGGTGGACGTCCCCTTCTGCGGGCCCCACACCAGCTTGAAATCCTCACCGGGACTCCAGCTGAAGTCCGACGGAGCATGCTCCCCCTCGATGATGAAGGTGACGTTGAACTGTTCGTCGGCCGCCACCACGTTGGGAACCTGCACCTGAATGCTGTTCTGTCCCATCGCCACCCCGGCCATGCACAGAAGCAGCAGGGTGAAAACTGACACTCTCTTCATAGACTACCAATTCTTTTCGCGCTGCCTGGATTTCAACAGCGCCGCTTTCTTCTTATTGACTTTATCTTGCGTTTCACGCTCTTTCGCCTGGATGGCCTGGATCATCTGCTGGGCCTGCTGGGGAGAAATCTTGGACTCCTGGGGTTGAGACTGGGAGTTGTCCGGTTCCTGACCCTGTTGCGAATCCGGATTCTGCTGCTGGTCCTGATTCTGATCCTGCTGCTGATCCTGATTCTGGTTTTGATTTTGGTTTTGGTTTTGATCCTGGTTCTGATCTTGATTCTGATCTTGATCCTGGTCTTGATCCTGGTTATCCTGCCCTCCCCCGCCGTTCTGCTGCTGGTCTTCCAGCATCTTCTTGGCATACAGGTAGTTCTCCTTGGCATCCAGGTCATCCGGCCGGCGCAGCAAAGACTGTTTGAAAGCCTCTACCGCCGCCGCATAGTCCTTTTTCTGCAAGGCTACGTCGCCCGCATTGAAGAAATAATCCGCCGCATGCGGACTCGCCGGCGCCACGTCTTTGACGGCATCCAGCGCCTTGGCGGCCGATTCATAATCTTCCTGCCGGTACAGGGCGGAAGCGAGGTCGTACTGTCCGGCCAGGGAAGCCGTATCCTTGAGAACCGCCTTGCGATAATCTATCTCGGCTTCCTTGAAGGCCTCTTTACGAAACTTCCGGTTTCCGGCACGGACCTCATGCCGGTCTGCCTGGGCATAGGCATCCAGCGTCAGAGGGAGCAGGCAGAGTACCGCTATCCAAAACTTTTTCATTCGAACAATCTCTTTTTAGCCCGCCGCTCACCGATCAGCAGTTCCAGCACGAACAAGGCAAGCGCTGCGGCAAAGAAATACATATACTGCTCGTCATACTCCTCGAAGATGACCGACTTGAACGTTTCCGCTTCCATCTTGCGGATATCCTCGATGATGGGATTGAGACCGAATTCCTCGTTGCCGGCGTGGATGTAGGCTCCGTTGCCCGCTGCAGCAACCTCCCGGAGCGTCTTCTCGTCCAGACGGGTCACGACGATATTCCCTTCCTTGTCCTTGAGCAGGCCGCCTTCGACCGGGATCGGCTGCCCCTGCAGGGAACCGACGCCGATCGTATAGACCTTGCAGCCCAGTTCGGTGGCCTGACGGGCCGCCTCGACAGGATCGTCTTCGTGATTCTCGCCGTCGGTGATCACGATGATCGCACGGCTTTTCTCGCTCTGGGCGCTGAAGCCTTTCGCCGCCGTCAGGATCGCGTCGCCGATCGCCGTTCCCTGGACCGGAATGGACTGGGTGTCGATCGAATTCAGGAACATCTTGGCCGATATGTAATCGG
>CAMOTB010000026.1 GCA_946625485.1 uncultured Bacteroidales bacterium
AAGCGGCGATGCGCTCTTCCTTGTTCTGGATGCCCATGCATTCGATGGCGATGCGCACGATATTGACGGTGGTGAAGCTGAGGTTGCCGCGGCCGATGGAGGTCTTGGGGCCGAACTTGTTGCCGTACACGCGGGTGCGGCAGCCCATCGTCGCCACTTCGTGCTCGTAGCGGCGCGGATCGTCCGCCTTCCAGGCATCATCCTGGTTGAAACTGGCGTCCAGGTTCAGGAAGTTGGGGAAGAATCGGCGTGCGGAGACCTTGCAGGCGAATTTGTAAAGGTCATAATTGGGATCGGTGGGGAGGTAGCTGACGCCCCGCTTCTTCTTCCAGATCTGGATCGGGAAGATGGCCGTGCTGCCGTTGCCCACGCCTTCGTAGGTCGTGTTGAGGATCTCGCGGATGATGCAGCGGCCCTCGGGCGAGGTGTCCGTGCCATAGTTGATCGAGCTGAAAACGACCTGGTTGCCGCCGCGGGAATGGATGGTGTTCATGTTGTGTACGAAAGCCTCCATGGCCTGGTGCACGCGGCCCACCGTCTGGTTGACGGCCTGCTGGACGGCGCGCTCGTCGCCGGTCATGCCGGTCAGGTCACGGCGGATGTAGTCGCTGATGGCTTTGTCGTAGAGGTGGGCGTAACTCTTGTTGTCGTAGGCTTCGAGTTTCTTGAGTTCCTCCTTGTAGGTCAGGCGGACGAATGGAGCGAGGTAGTAGTCGAAGGCCGGGATGGCCTGGCCGCCGTGCATCTCGTTCTGGACGGTCTCCATCGAAATGCAGGCCAGGACGGAAGCCGTCTCGATCCGCTTGGCGGGACGGGACTCTCCGTGACCGGCTTTCAGCCCGTGTTCCAGGATCTTGTCCAGCGGATGCTGGATGCAGGTCAGGCTCTTGGTCGGGTAGTAATCCTTGTCGTGGATGTGGATGTAACCGTTCTGCACGGCGGACCGGACATCGTCCGAGAGCATGCAATTGTCCACGTAGGATTTGGTGGACTCGGAAGCGAACTTCATCATCATGCCGGCCGGAGTGTCCGTGTTCATGTTGGCATTCTCACGGGTGATGTCGTTGGCCTGGGCGTCGATGATCTCCTGGAAGATCTCGTTGCTCTTGGCATTGCGGGCCAGGCTCCGCTGGTTGCGGTAGGCGATGTAGCGCTTGGCGGTTTCCTTGCGCGGGCTGTTCATGAGTTCCATTTCGACGCAGTCCTGGATCTCCTCGACGCTCATTTCTGCCTTGGCGCTCTTGGAGATCTTGTCCGCGATCTGGGCGGCGAGGATGATGTCCTCTCCCTGCTCGGTGACGGCCATCGCTTTCAGGATGGCGGCGACAATTTTCTGGTTGTTGAACTCGACGATTCGTCCGTCGCGCTTGATGACTCTCTTGATCATAGGTCCGTGGTTGTTTAGTGCAGGTGGTTGCCGGAGCCACGCCGGAAGCGACCTCGCTTGACGCTTCGGCAGGTGGGCGGTAAGGGCAAAGATAATTCATTCTGTACCCAGTTCCTCGGATTTCGCCAAGAAAAGTTATCAACAGAAAATGAAATTGCCTGTCAATTAGTTGACAGGCAATCAGTTATAAAAACATTTAATTTAGAAATCTTCTAAATTACGGATTTTTCTTACATTTTTGTTACACGGTTGTTGATATCTAGGAGTTGACGACCCAGACCAGCACGTGGTTGTCAAAAATGATGTATTCCAAATCAAATTCCTCCTCGAATCCGTCTTCGTCCTCAAAGGTGGCTTCGAGCTCTCCGTCCTTCTTGGGACGGAATTTCTCCACTTCGATCTGCTCTGCGAAATTGACGTCATACTGACCGAGCATCTTGTAGATGGCTTCCTTCGCGCACCAGTAGATGGCCAGCTGGCCGTTGCGCTTTTCGTCCTCTTCCAGGTCTTCGATCTCGTCTTCGGAGAGGGCTTTCTTTTCCACGGAGGAGAAATCGCGGGCCAGGGACTCGATATCGATGCCGACATCCTCGTTGTCGTTGAGGATGACCGCGACGTACTTCTCCGTATGGGTGATGCTGATGTTGGTGACGCTGTTCTCGATATAGGGCTTGCCGTTGTCGTGGTGGGACAGATAGACTTTGTCCTCGAACATCTCGTCCAGCAAGGCGCGGACCGCCAGCTTCTGCCGCCGCAGCGACTCGCTGCGGATGAAGGAGATCTCCTCCATCTCGTCGGAAGGGACGGAACTCAAGGCCTTGAGCTCCTCTTCTGTCTCAGTGACTTGCCAGACTCCGATCCGAGTCTTGTCTTCCAGTTCTTTTTTTAAATATAGTGGCATATATCAATATGAATGCTCCTCCGCGGCTTAAGCCGGGAAGAAAAACGCTGTCTGGGTGTAAAAAGGGTAGAAAAAGGTCAACGGTACCTCAGAGGCTGGGTCCGCGCTTGTGCCGGTGTCTGTCAGTATGGTACTGGGAGGCTCCATAAATGTCTTACAAAACTTTTTAGCGTACAAATATAATGATATTTTTATATTTCTAGAAAAAATTAAGATTTTGAGCCGATGAGATTTCTTTTCGCTATCTTTGTATCCCTATGGCCGAAAAGAAGCAGGACATACAGTCGGAGGCGAAAGCCTACAAGGATCATATCGAGATCCGGGGCGCCCGGGCCCACAACCTGAAGAATGTCGATGTGGACATCCCGCGGGGCAAGTTCGTGGTCGTAACGGGCCTGAGCGGCAGCGGAAAGTCGTCCCTGGCTTTCGATACCATCTATGCGGAAGGGCAGCGGCGCTACATGAACACCCTTTCTCCCTATGCCAAGCATTTCATGGGCATCCTTGAGAAGCCCCAGGTGGAGAGCATCGAGGGACTGAGCCCGATCATCGCGATCGAGCAGAAGACGACCGGTTCCAATCCCCGCTCGACCGTCGGTACCATCACCGAAATCTACGATTTCCTGCGCCTGCTTTACGCGCGGGCGTCGCGGGCATACTCCCCAGTCAGCGGACAGGAGATGGTGCGCTATACGGACGAGCAGATCGTGACGCTGATCCAGACCCGCTATAAGGGACGCAAGTGTCTGCTGCTCAGCCCGCTGGTGCGAGGCCGGAAGGGCCATTACCGGGAGCTGTTCGAGCAGCTCCGCAAGCGGGGTTACACCCAGGTTCGCATCGACGGGGAGATCCAGGATCTGGGGACCGTCGAGGCCGTGGACCGTTACAAGCCCCATTTCATCGAGCTGGTCGTGGACAAGCTCAAGCCGGGCGACGGGGACGAGCGCCGCATCCGCAACTCCGTTGTCTCCGCGCTGAACCAGGGCAAAGGTTCGCTCGCCGTACTGGACAACGAATCGGGAGAGCTCCATCATTTTTCGAAACACCTGGTGGATCCGGAGAGCGGCGTGTCGCTGCAGGAACCGGCGCCCCATACCTTCTCTTTCAATTCGCCGGAAGGCTATTGCCCGCATTGCAAGGGCCTGGGCCGCATCGTCAATGTAGATATCGACAGCATCGTGCCGGACCGTCACCTGAGCGTGGCGGACGGCGGGATCGTGCCGCTGGGGAAGCTGCGGGAGACGCGCAAGTTCGAGATTGTGCGTTCGATCGCCCGCAAATACGGTTTTTCCTTGTATGATCCGATCGAAGAGATCCCGGACGAGGCGCTGTCCCTGATTATCTACGGTTCCGACGACCTGTTCCGCATCGGGGAGGGGAACCTGTCTGAGATGGTGAGTTTCCCGGGCATCGTGGATGACATCGATGAGAAGATCGAGTGTCCGGTCTGCCACGGGACGCGGCTCAATGAGAACACGAAGTGTTTCCGGATCGACGGGAAGGATATATCTGAGGTTTCCGCGATGGAGATCAGCAGCTTGCGCCAGTGGCTGAGCCGGCTTCCGGAGGTGTTCAACCAGCGGGAGAAGGCCATCGCGCGGGATATCTTGAAGGAATTGCTGGACCGGGTGGATTTCATGCTGGACGTGGGATTGGATTATCTGTCCCTGGACCGGCCGACGGCTTCGCTTTCGGGCGGTGAGGGGCAGCGTATCCGCCTGGCGACCCAGATCGGGTCGAAACTGGTCAATGTATTGTATATCTTGGATGAGCCGTCCATCGGCCTGCATCAGCGGGATAACCGCAAACTGATCGCTTCGCTGAAGAAGCTGCGTGACGAGGGCAATTCGGTCATCGTCGTGGAGCATGATGCGGAGACGATGGAGAGTGCGGATTGGATCGTGGATGTGGGGCCGGGTGCGGGCGAGGAGGGCGGTTACATCTGCTATAACGGTCCTGCGCATCTCCCGGCAGCGGGGAAGTCTCCTGATGTGGAAACGTCCTTCGGACCCCTCCCGCCTGCCGGCGGGCCCCTCCCTCTTATGTTGCCGAGGGGGGCACAGTTTCCACATCAGGAGACTTCCCCGCTGCCTGCCTCATCCGTAACATTAGAGTATCTGCGGGGGGAGAAATGCATTCCGGTGCCGACGCATCGCCGGACCGGCAACGGCCTTACCCTCGGGATCCGCGGCGCCGCCGGCAACAACCTCAAGGACATCGACGTCGATTTCCCGCTCGGTTGCCTGATCGGCGTCAGCGGTGTCAGCGGCAGCGGCAAGTCTTCGCTGATCAACGAGACGCTGATGCCCGTGATCAAGAACCAGTTCTACCGCTCCAAACTCTATCCGCTGCCCTACCGCGAGGTCGTCGGACTGAAAAATATCGACAAACTGATCGAAATCGACCAGAGCCCCATCGGGCGCACGCCCCGCAGCAACCCGGCGACCTTCACCGGCGTATTCAACGACATCCGCAATCTCTTCGAAGATACGCCGGATGCAAAAGTGCGGGGATTCAAGGCCAGCCGTTTCTCCTTCAATGTGGCCGGCGGCCGCTGCGAAGAGTGCAAGGGCGCCGGTATCAAGGTGATCGAAATGAACTTCCTGCCTTCGGTCCACGTCGTCTGCGACGAATGCCGCGGGCAGCGCTACAAGGAAGATACGCTCGCGGTCCGGTACAAGGGCAAGAACATCAACGACGTGCTGGAGATGCCCATCAGCGAAGCCTATGAGTTCTTCAAACCCGTACCCAAGATCGCCCAGAAGCTCAAGGCCCTCGTGGACGTGGGTCTGGGCTACATCCATCTCGGCCAGTCGGCGGTGACCCTGTCCGGCGGTGAGAGCCAGCGGATGAAACTGGCTGCGGAACTGTCCCGCAGTGCGACCGGCAACACCCTCTATATCCTCGACGAGCCGACGACCGGCTTGCATTTCGAAGATATCAAGGTCCTGCTCGGCGTCTTGCAGAAGCTGGTGGATCAAGGCAATACCGTGATCATCATCGAGCACAACCTCGACATCCTCAAGTCCGTCGACTGGATCATCGACATGGGTCCGGAAGGCGGCGAGCGGGGAGGGCGCGTAATCGCCCAGGGGACTCCCGAAGCCGTGGCCGAAGACCCCGGTTCCGTGACCGGCATTTATTTGAAAGAAGTATTAAAGTAAGCGATATGACCAAAATCGAAGCCGCAAGGCAGGAATACAAGGATTGGTGCAGCGCCATCGGCGTGGGCACCATCGATGCGCTCAACGCTACGCTCGCCGAAGGGCGCGCGATCGAACTGATCAACCTCTGCGAGGCGCGTCAGGAGCGGAAATATGCCGACATTGCCAACCAGATCTACTATCGCCGGCGGAAGTCCCGGATCGTCATGATGTCCGGTCCTTCTTCCAGCGGCAAGACCTCTTCGTCGCTGCGTATCGCGCAGCAGTGCCGGGTCCTGGGTCTCAATCCCAAGGTGATCGAGTTGGACAATTATTTCGTCAGCCGCGACCGCACGCCGCGCGACGAGAAGGGCGAATATGATTTCGAGTCTCTCTACGCAATGGACATTGAGTTGCTGGACAGCCAGTTGAATGCCTTGCTGGACGGACAGGAAGTGGAACTTCCGCGCTTTGACTTCAAATCAGGTATCCAGGTCAAGAGTGGCAAGACGATGCGTCTGGGACCGAACGACATCCTGTGCATGGAGGGCATCCACGCCCTCAACCCGGAGCTGACTTCGGCGGTCGACCAGTCCAAGATTTTCCGCATCTATATCTCAGCGCTCTCGGCCCTTCCGGGCGGGGAGAAGATCCACAATTCCACGACGGACAAACGCCTGCTCCGCCGCATCGTCCGGGACAACCGCGTCCGCGGCATTTCGCCGGAAGGCACGATCCTCCGCTGGCCCAGCGTCCGGGCGGGCGAAGAGAAAAACATCTTTCCTTTCGAAGAGAATGCCGAGGTGGTCTTCAATTCCTCCACGCTCTACGACATTCCGCTGCTGCGCTACTATGCGGAGCCGCTCTTGGAAGGCATCGCCGAGTCGTCCCCGGCTTATGAGAAGGCCCGCAAACTGTTGACCTTCCTGGGCAACATCACCGCCCTCAAGCCGGTCGAGATCGCCGCCATCCCTCCCACCTCCATCATGCGCGAATTCATCGGCGGACAGACGCTGTAAGCCATCGGCTTACAGCGTCTTCGACGGTTTATCCCCCTGCAGGGCCTCAGGGTGCAGAACAGGGGGTTTTGCACTTCAAGGCCTTGGGAAGAGCCGGGGGAAGAGCCGGCCGGGAGGGCCGGGGCCGATATGCCAGTCGCCGCTGCATTGGCGAAAGCATTCCCCGACAGGGTTTATACCTGCTTTCGCCAATGCAGCGGCGACTGAAGGGTACAGGTCCTAGCGGACTTCGATCCAGCGGCCGGGGAGGGTGGCTGCGACGGAATGGTCGTACATCGCTTCGCAGTGGACGGCCGGGAGGTAGAAGCGGCCGGGGTACGTAGCGGTCAAAGTGATCGGAACGGTAATGCTCTGTCCGGAGGCCAGGTCGAAGAAACTGAATACCCGGTCATCCCGGTAATCCTGGTAACTGACTCCGGCGGGATAGCCTGCGCCGCTCTTGTACACGCGTTCATTCTTGATCTCCCAACCCGAAGGGAAGCGTTCGGAAAGGGAGATGTCCTTCACCGCCGCTCCGGATTTGTTGCTGATCACGGCTACGGCCCGGAAGATCTGCCCGCGCTCCAGCGAGGACACATCCAGGGTCGCACCTTTCTCGTCAATGAAGCGGACTTCCATCGACAGTCCGGCGCTCTGTGCTTTCTCCTCCCCGGCTTCCGGCGTGCCGGTGACGGACAGGACGGCATAGACCGGGGCTGAGCCGTTGTTGGTCAGTTGGACCTTCTTCTTGCCTGATGCGCCCTCCGTAAGCAGCGTCCGGCTGACGAATGTCTTCTCCGTTTCCATCCGGTAAGACTTGCCGTCCAGGCTGACCAGGCCGGTGATGCCCTTTCCACCCATTTCGGCGGCGTAGCTGCTCATGGCATACAGCGCCCAGGCCGTGGATTGGGTGCTCATGTAGTGGGTAGGATCATTGAGGGAGCGGGCCAGTCCGGCCGCGATCTTGAAGGCCTCCTCGCGCCCTCCTGCCAGGGTCTGCACCTTGAGTGCGATGGCCTGGTTGCGGTCTTCGCTGCCATATCCGGAGTAGTAGCGGCTTGGATCGCTTTCGGTGTAAGGGAGTCCGGAGATCATGTCCCGCGCCAGTTCTTTCTGGGCGTCGCAGGCATAGGCGGCCGCGAGCATCCAGCGCGCGTTGTTGGGCAAGTCTTTCTGTGTGCGGAGCAGGTTCATCACGCCACGCTGCGGCTTGGCGGTGACGGCGAGGGCGTAAAGCCCGTAAGTGCGCACGAATGCATCCGCCTTGGAATCGGCGGCCAGGCGGCTCGCATAACGGGTGAGGGAAGTCTTCAACTCGGCAGGGACCGCATAGCCGGCATTCTCCGCTTCCTGGAGGAAATGCAGGGCATAGACGCTGCCGAAAGGAGAGGCCTCCGTCATGCCGGGCCAGTAGGAGAGTGCGCCGTCGCTGCAGCGATAGCTCTGCAGCCGGCGGATCGCCGCCTTGACGTTGAATTCGTTGATGGCGGCGGCATTCTCATCCCGGTCGGAGAGCATGCCGAGGTACAGCTGCGGGAAAGCGGCGGAGACCGTCTGCTCGACGCAGCCGTAGGGGTAATCCATCAGGTAGTCCATCCGGCCCTTGAGGTTGATGGCAGGGATGGATGAGAGCTCGACCGACAGGGAATTGGACCCGTCCAGGCCGAAGAGTTCGGCATCCAGGCTGGCGCTCTTGCCCGCATCGACCAGCACGCTCTGCAGCCGGGTCATTTCGGGATTGGGGTTGAGGACGTCGATCTCGATGTCGTGGCGGGAGCGGTCCGATCCGGCAGCAGCCGTCACGCTGACATGTCCGATGCCGGTCCGGTCTGCGACCTGGAGTTCGAAATATTCGACTTGCTGGCCTTCCTTCTCACTGCGGACCTCCAGCGAGCCGGGACCGATGACCGAGAAGGCCGGGTCCGTCTGGATGCTGAGTTTGACCTTGCCCACGCCATCCTTGAGCGAGAAGAGCGTGACAGGGATGCGGATCCGCTCCCCGACGCTGACCGTGCGCGGCAAGGTGGCCTGCACCATCACGGGCTGGGTGACGTTGACATTCTTCTGGCAGCTGCCCTGGGCCTTGCCGTCGGAAGCGATGACCATCGCCCGGAGCGAACCCACGTATTGCGGTATGGCCACCTTGTGCGAGGCACTCTTGCCGGCCTTGAGGTCAAAGGGACCCAGCCAGGAAACGACCGGGGTGAAGCGTTCGGCCTTGCGGCGTTTCAGCGGACCGGAGGATTCGTCGTCTCCGCCGATGGCGAAAAGCTGCTCGATGTGGCCGCCGTAGGCGCCGATGATCTCATCATAGAGGTCCCAGGTACGGACGCGCAGGGCTTCCTTGGCATAGAACGAATTCCAGGCATCCGGCGTCTTGTAGCCAGTCAGCGAGAGCAGGCCCTCGTCCACCAGGGCGACGACGTAGCTCATCGGGCGGCCGTTTTTCTCCTTCACGCGGAAACTGACTTCGCTTTCGGGCTTGATCTCATCGGCGATCTCGATCTGCGGATACAGATGCGTGGACGGATCCTCTACGGAGAGGTTCTGTACGCCGTAGAGGCGGATGGGAGCATCGTTGAGGCTGTTCTGGTAAGGCTGGATCAGGGTGATGAAGGCGTAGGCATTGGGCAGCATCTCGGCGGTCACCGGGATACGGATCTCGGTGCTGCCTTCGTAGCAGCTGACCCGGTCCGTCCGCAGCACCTTGCCTCCCTTCTCAATGGAAACCAGGGCTTCGGAGCCCTTGGCGGAGGGGATGACCAGCCGGGCCGTCTGCCCGACCGTATAGTGATCCTTGTCTGCCTTGATCGTAAGCCGGGTCGCGGCGTCCGAGACGCTCTCTCCCTGGGTGAAGGCATTGACGTCACAGACCATGGAACTGGCATGCCCGCCGTTCTCATCCGTGACGCGGATATAATAGGTTCCGGCAGGGACCTTGGCCCAGTCGTAGCTGAAACTGCCCCGGCCGTCGGTTGTGGAGATGCGCTCGTCAAACACCCGTTCCTTGCTCTTGCCGGCCATGTAGGAGGCAATCTCTGCGGAGGAATTCCACCACCAGCTCCAGTCCACATGGTAGATCTCGGCGTGGAGGCCCTTCACGGACACGGCCTTGCCGTCGGGACCGACCGTCGCCACGTCGAAGCGGTGCGGGGTGCCATGGCGCAGGAATTCCTGTCCCCATTCGCTGACCTCCTGCTGGGTCTTGAGGCCGACATAGACGTCGAAGGGAGACAGCAGGAATTCGGAATAGCCGGTGCTGAATTCGCCGGAGGGCTCGTAGGCACGGAGGGTGAATCCGGCGGTCAGCAGCCCGGGGACGGAACGTTTGTTGAGGCGGATCCCCGCGTCGAGGGTGCAGTGTCCGGCGCTGTCGGTGACCATGCCTGGATAGGTGAAACTCTGGTCATCGAAGGTGCGGGCGTCATCCTTGAAGTCATAGTCTTCGAAGCCTTTGAAACGGGTTTTGGCCGGCGTGACGGAGAGTTCGCCGTCCACCTTCAGCGCGCTGCCGGGCGCTCCGTACAGCCAGTCCACGCTGACCGTACCGCGGCTATCGGCATCCAGACGGATCGGCTGGGAGGCAAACTGCAGGTCGATGTCCAGCTTGTTGGGCTTGACCGTTTCGATCCGGAGGGTCTTGGTGAAAGTCTGCCCGCCGATGCCGACCTGGACGGACCAGCGGCCCGTCGCGGCGTCCTGCTGGGTGACGAAGGGGAAATGGAAGAGGGGGGAACCCTGGTACTTGCGGGTCAGGGTCTGGACGACTTGTCCGTCCGCGTTGCGGAGCTGCGCGGTGACGGGATAGCCGTCGGGCAAGGGACCGTCATCGAAAAGGACGACGGTGCCGACGTGCAGCGTGTCTCCCGGCCGCCAGACGCCGCGCTCGCCGAAGATATAGGCCTTGATCCCGTCCTGATGGGTGGCGCCGTCCACGTCGAAATTACTGGTGGTCAGGGATTTCTCTTTCTTCAGATCCAGGTAGGACCGGTTGGCTCCGTCGGCGGCGACCAGGAAGCGGGCCTCATCCCGGACCGGGATCCTGAGGTGGCCGTCCCGGTCGGAAACGCCCTTGGCGAGTTCCTGACGGACAAAATCATACAGTTTGATGCGGACTCCGCTGGCCGGCTTGCCGCTGAGGATGTCGAAGACAAAGACATCCAGGGTCTTGTCGCCTTGCTTGGCCAGCAGGGCCAGGTTGGAGCAAAGCAGGCTGACGCTGCGCTGCTGGTAGGTCTCATAATTGCCGAAGGCGTAGTCGCTGTCGTAGAAATGCTCTTCCGCGAGCGGCTCCCTTCCCCGGATTTCAATATAATAAATGGCGCCGGGTTCAGGCCGGATCAGTTCATCCAGGCCCAGGGCGTAGGTCTTGGCGGAGCGGATGTGTTCCGCGGTGGGGCTGCCGAGGACCAGGACCGTATCGACGACCTGCCGGGCTACGCGGTCCAAGGCATAACGGACCTCGTAGCGGTCGTTCTGCATATATTGCAGGATGTTGTCGGTGAAGACTTTCCGTATCCGTACCTGGGCCTTGGCATAGCCGGTCGCGGAGAAAGGAAGGTCCCAATGTCCGGCCGAAGGCAGGACCGACCCCTTGCTCAGGAAGTGAATCTCCGGGACGATCTCGTCGGGAGAGAGCCTTCCGGGATCCGCGGCAACGGGGACGGGTGTCGCAGCTTCGGCGGCGGGACCGGCGGGTACGGCTGTCACGGCGGCAGCGGGCCCGGCGGCCGAGGTGATCGATGAGGAAGTCCGGGCCTCGCCCGATGTGGATGAGGAATTGCCGTTCCGGCATCCGGCGAAGGCCAGAAGGCCGCAGAAGGCGACGAGGATAAATCGGGAAGTTTTCATTCGCACGAAAATTAGTATTTTTGTCTCTGGATGGACAAAGTTACGAAAATAGTTCTGATCTTGCTCTATGCCGCGGGGCTTTGGTATGCGTTCTGCCTGCCTCGGACTTTGTTTTCTTCGCCCTGCAGCGCAACCTTGACAGGACGGGACGGAAGTTTGCTGGGGGCGCACATTTCCCGCGACGGGCAGTGGTACTTCGGCCCCTCCGGGGAGGTTCCCGAGAAGTTTGGGAAGTGTATCGTATGCTATGAAGACAAGCGCTTCCGCCTTCACGGTGGCGTGGATCCCCTGTCCGTCGTCCGGGCTTTACGGCAAAATCTGAGCCAGGACCGCGTAGTCAGCGGCGCCAGTACCCTGACGATGCAGGTGATCCGGCTCAGCCGGCCGGACAAGCCGCGCTCCGTCCCCGAAAAGTTCTATGAGGCAATCCTGGCTACCCGGCTGGAGTGGCGCTGTTCCAAAAAAGAGATTCTGGCCCTGTATGCGTCCCATGCGCCTTTCGGCGGCAATGTGGTCGGACTGGATGCGGCGGCCTGGCGCTATTTCGGCCGTCCGGCCGGCGAACTGTCCTGGGCCGAAAGTGCGACCTTGGCCGTGCTTCCCAACGCTCCGGCCCTGATCCACCCCGGACGCAACCGGGAACGTCTGCTCGCCAAGCGGGATTTCCTGCTGGACAAGCTCTGCGCGGCGGGCGTGATCGATTCCACGGAGTGCCAGCTGGCCAAGTACGAGCCTCTGCCGGACAAGCCGGTGCCGATGCCGGACCTGGCCTATCACCTGTTGGAGCGGGGAAGGCGGGAACATGGGGACCAGGCGCTCCGGACCACCCTTGACCCGGCTTTGCAGCGCCGGGTGAATGCGATCGCGGAACGGAGTTTCGGGCTGTATCATTCCAATCTCGTGGACAATCTGGGCATCCTGGTCCTGGAGACGGGGACCGGTGAGATCCTGGCTTATTACGGCAATACGCGCGCCTGCGCCCCAGGCCTGCGCGGGACGGACGTGGACATGGTCCCGGCGGCCCGTTCCAGCGGGAGCACCCTCAAGCCGCTGCTCTATGCGGCCATGCTCCAGGACGGAATGATCCTGCCGGGGACGCTGGTCAAAGACACGCCCTATAATTACAATAATTTTTCTCCCAAAAATTTCAATCTCAGCTACGACGGCGCCGTCCCGGCCCGGGAGGTGATCCAGCGCTCGCTCAACGTCCCGTCGGTACGGATGCTGGAACAGTATGGGGCAGATCGTTTCCTCGACCTACTGCATGCCCTGGGTTTCACCACCATGGACAAGGGCGTGGACCATTACGGCCTTTCCCTGATCCTGGGCGGGGCGGAGATCAGCCTTGAATCCCTGGCACGGGCCTATTATTATCTGGCGGCCAAACTCTCGGACCAGCCTGTGTATCGCGATCTTACCTATCTTTGCGATGCCCGGAGGACCCGTTTCCCAGCCGGGAAGATCCCGCTCTCACCCGCGGCCATCTACCTGACTTTCGACGCCTTGTCCGGGGCCAACCGGCCGGAGGAGGAAGCCGCCTGGATGGATTTCGCCTCCTCCCGCAAGATCGCTTGGAAGACCGGCACCAGCTGGGGCAACCGGGATGCCTGGAGCGTGGGCGTGTCAGGCCGTTATGTCGTAGCGGTCTGGGTGGGCAACAGCGACGGTGAAGGCCGTGCCGGCATGACGGGCGTTTCCTATGCCGCGCCCGTGATGTTCGACGTGTTCTCTGCCTTGCCCGCATCTTCCTGGTTCGACACGCCTTACTATGACATGGTCCAGATCGAAGTCTGCCCCCGGAGCGGCCTGCCTGCCGGAGCGCTGTGTCCGCAGCGGGATACGGTGTGGGTGCCGGACATCCCGGATCGTCCCGCCCCCTGTCCGTATCATCGGCTCGTCCACCTGGATCCCGATCGCCGCTATCAGGTCAACAGCGACTGCTGTCCGGTCGGGGAAATCGTGACGGATACCTGCTTCGTGCTGCCGCCGGCCCAGGAATGGTATTATCAGCGCCGGCATCTGGATTACAAGCCCCTTCCGCCGAAACATCCCCTGTACGATGCCGCTTCTTCGGGGCGCAATCCGATCGACATCATCTATCCGACGCCTGGCGTGACGGTCGTGCCGGCCCGGGGCCTGGACGGACGGGAAATGGGCGTCGTGATGCGTGCGGCCCATGCCGACCCGGATGCCGTGCTGTACTGGCACCTGGATGCTTCTTTTGTCGGGGAAACGCAGGGGGAACATGAACTGCGGCTTTACCCGGAGCCGGGGGAGCATGTCCTCACGCTCCTGGACGGGGACGGGTCGAGGCGCAGCCTCCGTTTCCGCTCCGAGTGATCAGCGGGTCTCGATGCCGTCCACCCAGCCCGTTTCGGGATCTTTCCAGTTGAAAGGCTGGAGAAAAGGATTGTGGGTGCGTTCGTAGCCGATGGTCGTGCCGCCTCCATGGCCGGGATGGACCTCGACATCCCCGTCCAGGCCCATCAGGCGGTCCATGATCGAAACGATCTCCTTGTCATAGTCGGCCCAGGGAAGCTGGGTGTTGCCGATGGCTCCGGCAAACAGGGTGTCGCCGCTGAACAGCTGCTTTTCGGCTTCACAATAGAAACAGACGCTGCCCGGGGAATGCCCGGGTGTCGCGATGACCGTCCATTCCAGCGAACCGATCCGGATCCGTTCACCGTCCCGGAGTTCCTGGAAGGGCCAGTTGCCGTCCGGCACCGGCATTCCGCTGCCTCGGGCGAAGCGTTCCATCCCTTGCAGGACGGTTTTTTCGTCCGGATGCAGCCGGACGGAGGCGCCATATTCCGTCACGCAGTGCCGGACGCCGTAGATATGGTCGAAATGGGCGTGGGTCAGGAGGACGGACCGCAGCTGCAGATGATTGTCCAGGATGCTCCTGTCCAGGTAGGACAGTTCTTCGGGCCCGAGGAATCCGGGGTCCACGATGGCGGCCTCGCCCGTCTCGTCCCAGACCAGGTAGCTGCGCTCCTCGTAGGGGTTGCAGATGAATTGTCGTATGTTGATCATCGCTCTGTCTTTTACCCTGCAAAAATAAAAAAGGTTTGCTAAATTTGTAGGACATCACGCCTAATAACGCGCCCCCTATGCATATCGGAGTAGCTGGTAATATCGGCAGCGGCAAGACGACGCTGACCCGGATGCTCGCAGAGCACTATGGTTGGACCCCTCAGTACGAGTCGGTTACCTACAATCCTTACCTGGAGGATTATTACAAGGACATTTCCCGCTGGTCCTACAACCTGGAGACCTATTTCCTGGCCCAGCGCTTCAAGGATCTGCTGGAGATCTCCAAGTCGGAGGATGTCATCATCCAGGACCGTACGATCCTGGAGGGAGTCTATATCTTCGTGGCCAACAACAAGGCCCTGGGCAACCTGTCCGAACGGGACTTTGATACTTATATGCAGTTGTTCGAACTGATGATGTCGATGGTCCGCCTGCCCGATCTCCTGATCTATCTGAAATCCTCGGTGCCCCACCTGGTGTCCCAGATCCAGAAACGGGGCCGGGATTACGAACAGGGGATCAGCCTGGAGTACCTGGGCGGCCTGAATGAACGTTACGAATCCTGGATCGCTTCCTATAAGGGACCGCTCCTGGTGCTGGATGTGGATGAGCTTGATTTTCAGAACCGTCCCGAGGACTTCGAGGCCATAACGGACAAGATCGACGCCCGTCTGTTTGGGCTTTTCAAGTAAATTCGGTACATTTGTAAACTTTTAAAACTCAAAAATATGCACATCGCTATTGCAGGAAATATCGGCAGCGGCAAGACGACGCTCACCAAGATGCTCGCCGCCCATTACGGCTGGATTCCGAAGTTCGAGTCGGTGGATTTCAACCCCTATCTGTCCGATTTCTACGAGGATATGGAGCGCTGGTCTTTCAACCTGCAGATCTATTTTCTCAACAAACGCTTCAAGGATGTCGTGGACATTTCCCGTTGTGACGATATCATCATCCAGGACCGGACTATTTTTGAAGATGCGCGGATTTTCGCGCCCAACCTGCATGCGATGGGGCTGATGTCATCCCGGGACTTTGAGAACTACACGGACCTGTTCGACCTGATGATGTCGCTGGTCAGCCCGCCCGACCTGCTGATCTATCTTCGCTCTTCGATCCCGAACCTGATTTCCCAGATCCAGAAACGGGGCCGGGAATATGAGAAGAGCATCCGGATCGATTATATCACGGGCCTCAATGAGCGCTACGAGGAGTGGATCAAGGATTACAAGGGCAACCTGCTGATCATCGACGCGGACCATATCAAGTTCGGTAACAATCCGGAGGATTTCTCCAAAGTCACGGATATGATCGACGCCCAGTTGTTTGGATTATTTACACCTAAATCAGATATTTATGGACAATAACCGACCGACTATTATCGACTTTGTCGAGAAGTATAGCCACAAGTTTGCCAACAATGTGTACATCCGCGAAAAGGTGGATGGCGTATGGAAAGAAATCACGCAGGAGCAGACCCGCGAGGAAGCCTACCGCATCGGCGCCGGCCTGATGGCACTGGGTGTAGAGAAGGGCGACAAGGTCGCGCTGCTCTCCGAGAGCCGTGCGATGTGGGTGCTCGCCGAACTGGGCGCCATGTACGCCGGCGCGACCGACGTGCCGCTTTCCGTCAATCTGGGAGAAGGGAAGGACCTGCTCTTCCGGATCCATCATTCGGAAGCCAAGTGGATCCTGGTCTCCGCCAACCAGTTGCCCAAGATCCGCGCCATCATCAGCGAGTGTCCCGAAGTCAAGCGCGTGATCGTGTTCGACGACACGGCCTTCTATGTGGATGAGCTGCAAGAGGGAGAGATCCGCATGTCGACGGTCCAGCAGATGGGCGACGGTTTCCTGAAGACGCACCGCAAGGATTTCGTGGAGCGCTATTCCTCCATCGGCCCGGATGACTATGCCAACATCAGCTACACCTCCGGTACGACGGCGGATCCCAAGGGCATCCTGCTGACCCATCGCAACTACACGGCCAACGTGGCGCAGGGCAGTTCCGTTATTTCCCTGAATGAGAATGAAGTCTTGCTGATCATCCTCCCGCTGGACCACTGCTTCGCGCATGTGGCGGGCATGTACACGATGATGTTTTACGGCGGCAGCATCGCCTTCGTCCCGATCGGCAAGAATGCCCTCGCGACGCTCAAGAATGTGCCCATGGCCATCAAGGAGACGCGCCCGCATGCGATGCTTTCCGTTCCTGCGCTGGCCCGCAATTTCAAGAAAAACATCGAAGCCGGCATCAAGGCCAAGGGACCGAAGGTGGAGAAACTCTTCAACTTCGCCGTCAAGAACGCAATTGCCTACAACAAGGAGTATTACAATGCCGGCGGTATCCTCGACTGGTGGCGCAAGCCGCTGATGTGGATCTTCGACAAGTTGATTTTCAAGAATGTCCGGGAGAGCTTCGGCGGCCGGATGCGCTTCTTCGTCGGTGGTGGCGCCTTGCTCGACATCGAGCTGCAGCGTTTCTTCTGCGCCGTCGGGATGCCGATGTTCCAGGGTTATGGCCTGACCGAGGCGACGCCGATCATCTGCGCCAATTCGGAAGGACATGCCATCTTCGGCTCCTCGGGCCGTATCGTCAAACCGATGGATTGCAAGATCTGCGACGAGCAGGGCAACGAGGTTCCTATCGGCACCAAGGGTGAGATCGTCATCCGCGGCGAGAACGTGATGGCCGGCTATTGGAAGAATCCCAAGGCGACGGCCGAGACCGTCGTGGACGGCTGGCTGCATACCGGCGACATGGGCTACATCTGCCCTTGGGATACGGACTTCCTGTATGTCGTGGGACGTTTCAAATCCCTGCTGATCAGCTCCGATGGTGAAAAGTATTCGCCGGAAGGCTTCGAAGACAGCTTGCCGGAGGTGTCCAAGTATGTGTCCCAGGTCGTTTTGCACAACAACCAGGATCCTTATACGATCGTGATGATCGTGCCTGAGAAGGATGCCCTGGCGGAATACGTGAAGGGTTTGGGACTGGATCCCGCTTCCCAGGAGGGCAAGGTCGCCATGCTGAAAAAGATCCAGGCTGAGATCGACAGCTACCGCAAGGGTGGTGCCCATGAGGGCCTGTTCCCGGAGCGCTGGCTTCCTGCGGCCGTCATCATTTGTGACGAGCCCTTCACGATTGCCAACCGCATGATGAATTCCACGATGAAGATCGTCCGCGGCAAGGTGGAGGAGCACTATGCGGACCGTATGGCCTATGCCTATACGGCCGAAGGAAAGAACCTGCTTAACGAGAAGAATCTCGCTTCTCTGTAAACTTTTCTTTTTTACGTTTTTTGAATGTTTGACCGATGGCTGAAAGGCCATCGGTCTTTTTATTTATTTGTTTGAAAAATGGGTATAATTCAATAAATATTTGTAGTAATCGCCAAAAACAGGGGATTATACTTGGAAAAAAGGAAAAAGGGGGGCAAATTGCCAAAAATTCTTATCGGGAGCAGCTCCCGATTACAACACAGCAGAAAACTATGAATCCGATCATGAACGAAATCTCGCTCCCCGAACTGGTACGGATGTACCCGATGCTCAGGGTGGATGCTCCCAGCTGTGATTTCGCCTTTGCCCATTTGGACTATGAAAACCAGATCAGCGTTTTCCAATACCCCTGTCGTTTCAATGGCTACCTGGTAGTCATTTGCCTCGAAGGAGAAATCGCCATCCATCTCAATCTTCAGTCTTTCGTTCTCAAGAAGCAGATGGTCTTCTTCTGCGGTCCGGGCAGTATCATCCAGTTCACGAAACCGGAAGGTTCGACGGGGAGGACGCGTTTCTATGTCGCCGCCCTCTCGGACAATCTCGTCCAGGAGATGGCCCGGGATTCCCTGAAACTCTACAATAACTCCAAGGCCCTTTATGGGGATCCTTTCATGTGGCTTGAAGACAAGGATTTCACCACTTTGATCCGTTACAATGAAGTGTTGGACCGCCTGCTGGATTCGGGTGTGACGGAGATGAAGGATGCGCTCTTGTCACTTATATCTTCCGTGATGTGCTTCCTGCGCTCTTTCTGGAGACAGAAGCATCTCGGACAGATCGTGGACCAGACGGTTCATTCGCCGCGCGCCCAGGCGATGGTGGACCGCTTCATCAACCTGGTGACCGAGCATCACATGACCGAGCACTATCTGGCATTCTATGCCGCCAAGCTGGGCATTACGCCGAAATACCTGTCCAAACTGGTCCGCGATGTGACCGGACGTTCCGCGCCGGAATGGATCGACTCCTTCCTGGTCCTGGAAGCCAAGAACATGCTGAAATACTCCAACATGGCGATCAAGGAGATCGTCTATAAGATGCACTTCCCGGATCAGTCTTCCTTCTACAAATTCTTCAAACTCCATACGGGAATGATTCCGAGTGATTACCGGAAATCTTAGTTTTGATTGAAATTTGCAAGCGATAATCTTTGTATTTGTAAAGATTATTCGTATTTTTGCCCTTGAGCATTGAATTTATTATTCATGTTCAGTTGTTAAGTTCGTTTTATATGCGGAGGATGCCTTTGTGAAAAGGCATCCTTCTTGTTTATTATAGAGATAGGTGTCAGTATTGAAGATTTTTTGTATATTAGCAAGACTTTTTGGAAATGTGTATAATAACCAAATAAAATCAGTATGGAAAAGAAAAACAACAACATCGTTGCCGTCATTACGATGATCTTCCTCTTCGGAATGATCTCGTTCGTGACGAATCTTGCTGCTCCCATCGGTAATATCTGGAAGATGCAGCCCGGTATCGAAGGCTCCAATGCCCTGGGTATGATGGGTAACATGATGAACTTCCTGGCTTATGCCATCATGGGTGTTCCGGCTGGCAAAATGCTGACCCGTTATGGCTATAAGAAAACGGCCCTCATCGCTATTGCGGTAGGATTCCTGGGTGTTTTCGTGCAGTTCCTCTCCGGTGTCGTCCTGACCAACGCGACCCTCGCCGGCCTGCCTGCCAATTTCTTTGTCTATCTGCTGGGTGCCTTCATCGCCGGTTTCTCCGTCTGCATGCTCAACACGGTTGTCAATCCGATGCTTAAGCTCCTGGGTGGCAAGCGTTCCAACCAGTATATCCAGATCGGCGGTTCCTTCAATTCCCTGATGGGTACGCTCACCCCGATGCTCGTCGGTGTGATGATCGGTACGCTGACCAAGAATTCCGTGATCACGGACGTCAACCCCGTTCTTTTCCTGGCCATGGGTGTCTTTGCCCTTGCGTTCGTCATCCTCTGCTTCATCCCGATCGAGGATCCTGAGGCCGTCCGCGCCAGCGATCATGCCGCCAGCCCCTTCAAGTACCGTCATTTCATCTATGGCATCATCGCCATTTTCCTCTATGTCGGCGTTGAGGTCGGTATCCCCGGCACGCTGAATTTCTTCCTTTCCGACTCCACCAACGGCGCCGGCCTGGATCCGAGCGTCGCGGCCAAGATCGGCGGTGTCGTCGCCGGTTTCTACTGGCTGCTCATGCTGGTCGGTCGTCTGGTCTCCAGCGTGATCAGCGGCAAGGTCTCTTCCCGGACTCAGCTGACCTGCGTGTCCGCCGTGGCCATCATCCTGATCATGATTGCCATTTTCCTGCCCAATTCGGCCGCCGTTTCGATGAATTTCAAGGCTGTCCAGGGTGCGGTCAATCTTCCGGTATCCGCCATTCTGCTGGTCCTCTGCGGCCTTTGCACTTCCGTGATGTGGGGTACGATCTTTGACCTGGCCGTCGAAGGCCTTGGCGCTTCTACCAACCAGGCTTCCGGTATCTTCATGGCCATGGTCGTGGGTGGCGGTATCCTCCCGCTGGTGCAGAACGCTTTTGCCGACAAGATCGGTTACCTCCCCAGCTACTGGGTCCTGGTGATCGGCCTGGCGTTCATCCTCTTCTTCGCCGTCGCCGGTTCCAAAGTCAAATCCGCTGAATAAAAGAATACGCCATGGATGAAAAGAATTTCGTAGTCGGTGTCGATGTAGGTGGACAGACCACCAAACTGGGTGTCGTGGATGCCCGTGGCGAAGTGCTCGCCCAGTCCGTAATCCGTACGGACACCTATGGTGATGATGCAGAAGCCTATATTGCCGCTCTCGCCGAGGCGATCAAGCAGGTCGTCGAAGAGGCCGGCAAGAAGGGAGAGATCCGCGGCGTCGGTGTCGGCGCCCCGAACGGCAACTATTATACCGGTGCCATTGCCTTCGCTCCGAACCTCGAGTGGGCCGCCAAGGGCTCGGTCGAGTTCTCCAAACTCCTGAGCAAGAAGCTGAACGGTATTCCGGTGTCCCTGACCAATGACGCCAATGCCGCTGCTGTCGGTGAGATGACCTACGGCGTTGCGCGCGGGATGAAGAATTTCATCATGATCACTCTGGGAACCGGTGTCGGCAGCGGCATCGTGATCAACGGCCAGGTCGTGTACGGCCATGACGGCTTCGCCGGCGAGCTCGGACACACCTGCGTGGTCCGCAACAACGGCCGCACCTGCGGTTGCGGAAAGCAGGGTTGCCTGGAGGCCTACTGCTCGGCGATCGGTGTCGCCAAGACGGCGCGCGAGTGGCTGGAGTCCAGCAATGAGCCTTCCTTGCTGCGCGAGTGTGACAGCATCACGTCCAAGGATGTCTTCGAGGCTGCGAAGGAGGGCGATGCCCTTGCACTTCGTGTGTTCGAATATACCGGAACCCTTCTGGGACGGCAGTTTGCCGATTTCGTGGCGTTCAGCGCGCCGGAAGCCATCGTGCTCTTCGGCGGCCTTGCCCGCGCCAAGGAATTCTTATATGAACCTATTCTTAATGCGATGAATGAGAATCTCCTGGCCATCTGGAAAGGCAAGGTCAAGATCCTCTTCTCGCAGCTGAAAGAGTCGGATGCGGCCATCCTGGGCGCGTCCGCACTGGCATGGGAACTTTAAAAACCAAATATTGTTATGAAAAAGATTCTTATTTTGTTCACTGTCGCCGCGGGCGTGATGTTCGTGGCTTGCAACCAGAAACCCGTTGAGGCTACGGCCGAAGGTGATGCGAATGCTCCTGCTGCTGCCGCCCAGGCTCCTCAGACTTTGAAGGATCTCACTCCGAGCAAGGCTCAGGTCGATTCTGTCAGCTACCTCGTCGGTATCCAGTTCGGAAGCTTCATCAAGGGTTACAATTTCGGTGATCTCAACATGGCCCAGATCAAGAAGGGTATGTATGATTTCATCAATGCCAAGGGTAACCAGCGTGATCCCGAGTTCGTGAAGCAGTTCAAGATCAACCCGGAAGAGATGAACAACCTCTTCAATGCCTATCTTGAGAAGCGTCAGGCTTACATCGGTCTCCAGAACAAGGAGAAGGGTGAGAAGTACATGGCTGCCAACAAGGGTAAGGCGGGTGTCGAGGTGACGGAGAGCGGTCTGCAGTACAAGATTGTCGAGGCTGGTAATCCTGATCTGAAACCCGGTCCGGCTGATACTGTGAAGGTCCGTTATAAGGGTACGCTCCTGGATGGCACTGTCTTCGATGAGACCAAGGAGGATGCCGAGCCTGCATTGCTGGTTCTGAACCGCGTTATCAAGGGTTGGCAGGAAGGCCTGCAGCTCGTTGGTGAGGGTGGCAAGATCCAGTTGGTGATTCCGGCTGATTTGGCTTATGGTGAGCGTGGCACGCAGGGCATTGAGCCTAATTCGACGTTGCTCTTTGATGTGGATGTCGTTGAGGTGCATAAGGCTGCTCCGGTGGAGGAGACTCCTGCTGCTGAGTAGGCGCTTTGCTTTTTGACTTTGTGGCCCGTGGAGCTTTGCTCTGCGGGCTTTTTTGTCCTGTTGTCTTTGGCCGGCGGGCAGGGCCTGGTGAAGCAGTAGTCCATTCTCGCTTCGCTGCGGCTGCGTTACTGCCTCACCAGGCCCTGCCCG